>JAOPZM010000032.1 GCA_025964115.1 Solirubrobacterales bacterium | reverse complement strand
CGCGACGGCTATCGAGGAGTCGAGCCTCGAGACGGTCGTCGCTGCGGTTACGCGCATCGCGGGTACGCTCGCCCGGCTCAAGGCCGAGTGCAACGTTGGGCACAGGGACATCAAGCCCGGCAACCTCTACGGCGCCGAAAGTGACTGGTTGATTGGCGATTTCGGACTTATTGACACGCCCGATGTCGAGGGCCTCACTCGCTCGGACCAGCGACTTGGCCCCGCGCATTACACAGCGTACGAGGTCATCCTTGACCCGGTGGGCGCCAGTCCCTTCCCGGCGGATGTCTATTCGCTCGGCAAGACCCTGTGGGTACTGTCCACCGGTTTCGGCTTCCCACCCGAGGGCCATCAGCCTGCCGACACGCGAGGGTTCTCGATAGCTGACAACCGCGCTCATCCGAAGGCCGCCGCCCTCGACCGACTCGTCGACACCATGACGAGGCTTAACGCGCAGGACCGTCCGACTATCGACGCGGTCCTTGCCGACCTGACCGCCTGGCAGCAACTCGCGAACGACCGACCTCCGGTCGACCTCGGTGATGCGCGGCTGCGTCTGCGACAGCGACTGGAGTCCCAGCTCACGGCCGAAGATCTCCGTGAACGCCAGATCGACGCAGGCACTGCTGCTGTGCGCCGTTTCCAGGAGATCGTCGCGCCGCTGAACGCGGCCCTCGCCGACCTACATCCCCGTGCCGAAGTCGACCGCTCGGACGACGCGTTCACGCGCAACGTGATGCGTGTGCGCGACCACGCCGGAATGCGCGAGGTTGTGTTTCATTGGCAGCGATGCAGCCGCGTTTCATCCGGCAATACGCATTCGCGCTACGTCCTCAGGATGGGACGGGGAATCGACGTGACCGCCGACGGGACGCTGCACGCACATGCGTTTGTGGACGTGGGGGATCCGGAGACCTCGATGCAGCACTACTACTGGGCAGCCCCGGGACCACCCTCGGGACCGGTTGGCAGCATCGCGGCCGATCGAATCCTCGAGCAGCTGACGGCTGAAATCGCCGCCAATCTTCGAGCGGCCGTCGACGTATTCGTCGAGAACGCCCCCGCGACCTAGCCAGCGGCTCCGCTCGCCGGCTCTCCGCAGATGAGGCAATGTACGTTCCGCTCCCACCCGTCGAGCACCTTCACAGGCTCTGTGGGATGGCACTCGAACTCGACCTGCCGCATGTCGTCGTCTTCGCTTAGCGGCTCGGGTGTGTCCGGCACCGACGTTTTGAGCGAGACCTTAATCATGCTGTCGGGCCGGTTGATCCCCTCGAAGCTCCGGCGCATGTCCTCGAGGGCCGGTCCAAGGAACTCATGTGCGCCAGCTGCGGTGATGTACTCAGCCTGCGCCTTGGTGAACCAGCTCCCCGGCTGCGATTGAACGGCGCAGTAGGGACAGAAGTAGCCGGAATCCGATGCTGGCACGCCTTCGCCCTCCGGCGAGTGGGACCACTTGAATTCCCTCTCGCACGTAGGGCACTCGCGGCGTAGAAAGCCCTCGCTGTCGAGCGGGAGAGATACAGTCACGCTGTCCGGATGGTCGCCCATCGAGGCACCAGTGTAGTCGGGAGATGCGCCCGTCCTCGACGGAGAAATGGCCCCTACCGGGGGGCGCAACCGGAATGGGAGGTTCCTGCGCCCAGCCAGTCTTGGTGCGATCCCCGACCACGCACTCGTGGAGACGGTGTCGCATGTCATTCGGATTAGGCTGGTCCGGTGCGCTTCCTCGGTGTCGACGCCCAGATGGACCGGGGTCGGATCCAGGCCCTTAGGGCCTCACCGCCACGCCTGGCCGCCGCTCCGGGGGCCCGTCGCCGCGTCTTCGGCGCAGCGCTGGGCCAGTGGGATGCCCTGCTTGGCGCGTCGGCCGAGGTCGTTCCGGCCGCGTCCCCGATCCTCCTCTTCTACGCGCTGTCACAGGCCGGCCGCGCCCTGTGTGCCGCCAACGTGCCGGGCCAGCCTTGGCGGGCGTCCTCCCACGGACTGAAGATTGGCGATCCTCCCCCGGCAATCGGCGAGACCACCATCTCCCCTGACGGTGGCGAGCACGGCTCTTTCGCGATGGTCTGCAGAGCGTTGGCTACGCCGCCGCTGTGCGAACCAACCCGTCTGGGCGACCTGTGGGCAGCCAATCCGAAGCTTGAGTCCATTGAGGGGCTCGGGTCTGGGCACCGCCCGGCCGTCCCGCTAAGCCAGATCAGCTCTGGCGAGCCGGCCGTTCGGGCCGTCATTAGCGGTGATCTCGCGGCTAATCTTGCCGAGGATTCGCAACTCGCCACCAGCGAACTGCGGACCCGGCTCAACAGGTACCCAGGCGCGTCGGATGGGCTGTTCGTGAGAGCGCGGGATCGCCTCGGTCGCGACGGCGAGCCTGAGGTGGAAGTCGAGTGGCAGGACGACGCTGGCGAGATCATCGAGGTTAGGAGGGTTGCGCCGGGCCTCGCTGGCGAAAACAGCGGGGCGTGGATCCGCCCGGCGCTCAATGACGCAGGCGACGTTCTCCCTCAACTAAGCATCTGGTGGGCGACCCTGCTCACTCTCTCGAGTCTCGCGCGCTACTACCCGGAGCGATGGGGCGACGCATTGGACCGGGACAGATCTCCCACGGCCGTGCCGATCGAGGAAGCACTCGAGGTCGGACGAGAGCTGCTGCCATGGATGCTCGTCCACGCGCTGACCGCAGAGACGCACTGACCTGAGCCGCTAGCGCCCCACGAATCCTTTAGCGATCCTCCATCTCTCGGACTTCGACACAGCAGCACTCGAACAGACTAGATGCACGGGAGTGCGAGGAATGTGCGATCACTGTGTCGCCTCATTGGCCATTTGGGCGCCCATAGGGTCTGTATAGATGTGCGGCCTTCGTCGACTGGCGCCCCCATGAAGGATTCGACGTCGACCAGTTCCGCTGGGGTCGCCCGGACGTGCCGCAACCCTCAGAGCGATCGTCGTCCCCACGACGCGCGATGAGTCGCAGACTCCAGGTCGTGGTCCCCGACCCTGTGGCAGCTCAGCTTGAGGAACTCGCAGCTGTCACCGGAGACCCGCCGTCAACCCTTGCAGGACAGTTCGTGCGAACTGGTGTCGCCGTGGCGGCCACCGAAGGAGTCGTCCGGTCGCTTAAGCCGTCCCCCGTCCGCGTGCCTCCACGCGGCGATAGTCGAGCTCAGTGGCTTGAGCCCTGGGGCGGCGACAGCAATTGGCGCGCCGAGATGTGGGGTGCCGTAGTCGCACTGCATGGTCGCTACCCGCGGCTACTCGAAGCTCTACGAGACGGATGGTGGCGGGATGAGTCGCACACCGAGACGCTCTGCGCTCTTGCGGTCTGGAGAGGCCAGATCGACGACGCCGGTGAAGATCCCCGAGAAGAGCTGGCGTTTCAATTTCAGCTATCCGCATACTCGCGCGAGCTCCGCCAGGAAGGCGGAGGCGTTGCCAGCGCCTGGAATCCTGGTGCGCCGCCCGGCGAGTGGTCGTAAGGCGGGGCGAGCGGTTGGGACCGGCCCGCAAGCGAAGCGTCATAGCGTTCAGGTTGACGCGAGCCGGGCAAGGAGCGTGTGATCCCGCCAGTCCCGAGGCGGCGCCCATCCCCGAGACAGAGGACCAGCTGTTGCCCATACCAGCACACTCAACCGATGTACCGCCGCTGAACAACAGGCCGCCCGGAGGCCTCCTGACGTCCGACGAAGTCGCAGCACTTCTAGGAGTCACAACCGCCTGGGTCTACGACCGAGCGCGGAAGCGCAGAATTCCACACCTGCGTCTTGGCCGCTACATCCGCTTCCGCCGAGAGGCGTTGGACGCTTGGATCGAGGAGGTCGAGGCCTCGTCGTGCGAGAGCCATCGAACATTGCGTGCGTGAGGCCGGCCGACCCCTGCGTCTGACGCGTGCTCGCTAGGATTCCCGACTCGTGGAATTGGGTGTCTACACGGTCGATACTTGGGGGGCACGGGTCGGCACTGGCGCGACAGACCCTCAGTACTGCACTCTGAACGGAGTGGCGAAGGTCGCGCCGGCCGGTGCGAAGGCATATCTTGTGGCCAACGAGCACATTTGCGCACGGCTGGCGAGCATCATCAATCTGCCGGTGCCGCCGGGTGTGATCGTCGAGGCTGCCAGCGGGGAGTTTGGCTACGTCGTCCTTCGCTTTGGCAACGCCAACGAGCGCCCGCCCCGCCTGATTCCAACCGATCTCACAACGGACCATCCGGGCATTGCCGCAGGGATCTTGGCGTTCGACTGCTGGATCGCGAATGGCGATCGGCATGAGGAAAACGTCGCGTACTCCCCGGGGATCTGGCCTCCGATGGCTTTCGACCACAGCCACGCGTTTTTCGGCGACCCAGGGGACCCCGGACGGCTTGCCGACCACTCAATGCTAGCTGCGGTGGGAATGCTCTCGCAGCACATCACGGATGATCCTGCGCCATTCCAAGAGTGGATTGAGCGCGTTCAGTCAATTCGTCCGGGCGTGATCGACGAGGTGCTCGAGAGCCTCGTAGCCAGGAGTATCATCGACGCTGGCGAAGCCTCTGTAGCTACAAGCTTCCTAACGGCTCGGCAGGCGACCCTTCCAGATCTGCTGAAGGCCAGCCTCCCGGGAGTCAACTGGAGTTGATCCTATGAACACGCAGTGGCTAGTTGCAAAGTACATCCCAGATATGCGTCGACGCGAGCCGACCAACGTTGGCGTCATCTTGATCGAGCCGTCCGGTGTCGCGCACGGTCGATTTCGCGCAGTCCGTCCCGACGGGACGTTTGACGGTCGTAGCGCGCGCTTCGCGGCCTCTGGCGACAACTACCGTGCGCACCTCCGCTACTGGCGTCACCTCATAGACCAAGGCTTCTCGCCGGAGAGTGTCGCGGCTGCCATCAAGCCGATCGGCGACGAGAGCTACTTCTTGGAGTTCGGCGGCGCACGACTTAGCGCCTCGGCCGATCCAACCGACCCCGTGGTTCTGCTCGATCAGCTCTACGCCACACTTGTCGAGGAGACCCCGGAGAACGAGAACCTCGGTGTGAGCGAACTCTCGGATGCGGTCATCCGCCAGCTCGCATTCCCGGAAGGTGCCCTCCACCGGAACTCCCGGATCGAGGCGCGCATCGGTGGCGCGCGCGATCCGCTTGTCTTCGACTATCGCTTCGACAACGGAGCCGTGAATCTAATGCGCAACGTGCCGCTGAGCTTTGCTGATCAGCGCTCGTGGGACGCAGTACACGCGACTGTCTATAGCTTCAAAGCGGCCGAGTCGATCCTGGAGGCGGAAGGCAAGCAACAGCGACACATCAGCTTCGTCAAGCCTCGCAGCGACGACGTGGAGCTAGATAGGCAGCTTGGCGTCCTAGGCAGTCAGGCCACTGTCGTTGACGTAAGCGACCCAGATCGAGCCAAGGAAGAGCTCGGCAACCTCCTTGGCGTCTAGGGCCACACGCAGGCTGCAGACCTGGTCGCGGGACAGCGGAATCGAGGCTGGGTCCCGTCGGGGCGAGACTTGGCGTCGCGGCCAGCGAGGATGTCCGAACGGATCGGTAAACCTCTCTAAGGAATGCCCGAATCCTTTGCAGCGCCACGCTGGCGACTGGACCTGGCCCGAACTGCCGCAACCGGTCTCGGCGGTCTGGCCGCGCTAGCCATTGCTGGGTGGCCACGTGGAGCAGCGCTTACGGCAGGCGTCGCGGCCGTGGGGGCGACCATCGGGTTGCTCGTTGCCTTGGGCGTCGAGTGGGTCGGGCGGCTGCGGCGAGAGGTCATTCGGCTCCAAGACGTTGAGCGCTCCGGCGAGGCAGAGCGGGAGCAGGCAGGGCGTCTGCGCCACCATCTGGAGTATCAGCTGCAGGTCGCAAAGCGAGAAGCCGCACTTAATGGGGTGCATATGAAGGTCTACTCGGACGCCTTCCTTGAGGTCGAAGGCGTGAAGCGAATTCCGTTCGACGCGATCCTCGCCAGGCTCGACGTATCGACGAGGGCTCAGAACCTTCAGTTGCCGATAGAGCGACCAAAGATCTAAGTAGTGCCTGGACTCCCCAGCATCGAGATCGAGGACCGGAGGACGCACGCGGCGGACTGGCGCTATCGCGCTCGCCTCTGCTTTCCAGACGAGACGGTCGCAATTGATCTGCTCGCGGCCGGCGAACTCCGACCGACAGGCGCAGCGGCCATTGAGAAAGCCTTGCGCAGCCAATGGCTGATCGACAACAACCGGCCGGTTAGAGATCAGGTGCGCGAGAACGGCCCGCGGCGAACTGTCCATTTCTACTCGTGACCGACCGGCTCCCGTTCGTGAGCTACAGGCCCATGCGCATAGCGGATATCGAGGTGGACCGACGCGTCCTCGGCGGGTTTCGCAGGATCTTCCCGTTTTGGGGGATGTACGTGATCGCAGTACGCAGGCGCAATCAACATAAGACCGAGAGGCAACTCGAGGCGCTTGGAGTCGAAGTCCGCAGGATCGTCACGGAGGCTCAGGACGGAGCTAAGACACTTCGCCGCCTGACCGTGTGGCTCGTTGTGTTGACGATCCTGAATGTCGCTTTCGTTGCCTACTCTGCCTTCAAGTAGGCCAGCCTGGAACCGGCCGGCCGCCACAGCCAAGGACCCGACCCAAGGCGATGACAGCTCAATGACATGCCAGCGAGACGAGACCAGCTCCGCTTTCCTCTACAGCCTGGTCTGCTCGGCGAGCCAGTCTTCGAGCATGACTCGGGTAAACCGGATGTGCCGGCCGACTCGCACGCAAGGCACGCGACCGGCCCGCACGGCCTCGTAGATCCAGCTCGTCTTGACTGAAAGCAGGTGGGCGGCCTCATCGGGACGCAGCAGTGGTCCCTGGGCAAGGGTCGTCGACGGCTTTGCGGTCGATGGCTCTCTCATGGCAACTACAGACCGCCGACACCCCAACGCGGCCAACCGTCGGGCGCCGACCCTTCTGGCGGCGCCAGAGTCGCTGGTGTGGTCCATCATCGACTGTGGAGTGCTTCACGCCCCCGAGGCGGCCCGCTAGGGAAATCGTCGGGGAAATCGTCGCGTCAATCCTGAACCCTTGCTACGCTAATTCCGTTGCGTTTGCAGGGCTTTCGGTGATGCCGGAGGAGGGACTCGAACCCCCGACACGCGGATTATGATTCCGCTGCTCTAACCGACTGAGCTACTCCGGCGGGGTCGCGGCAGCGATTGGATATCGCCCCCGCACAGCCTTGGCGAGGGCTCATACGCGCGAGCTTCGCCCTCAGACAGTCTACGCACGAGGCAGATCGCCGGAGAGCTCCGTGGCGGGCCGCACGACGACCTCCTCGGGCCCTGCAGCTAGCCTCGTGGCATGGAGTCGCCGATCCTGCTCGCCGTGCCCAACGTCTCCGAGGGTCGCGACGCGGCCACCATCGCAGAGATCGGCCGGGCGTTCACCGGCGGTGATGGGGGCGCATCAGCTCTCGACGCGAGCGACGGCGGGGCTGGCGCCGGCGGTCAGGCGCCGGTGCGCCTGCTCGACGTGCATTCCGACGCCGACCACCATCGCTCCGTCTTCACCCTGGCCGGCGGCGGGCGCGAGCTCGCGGACGCGCTGCTGAGCGGCGGGCGGACCGTCGTGGAGCGCGTCGACGTGATGGCCCGCGAGCGAGGCGAGGCCGGCCAGCATCCGCACGTTGGAGCGCTCGACGTGGTCCCGATCGTCTATCTGGACCTGACGGCAAGGGGCGCGGCGTTCGCCGAGGCGCTGGTCGTCGCAGACCGGATCGGCGACGAGCTGGGCGTGCCCGTGTTCCTCTACGGCGAGCTCACCGCCAGCCAGCGCGCTGACGGCAGAGCCCGCGCGGAGGTTCGCCGCGGGGGCGTCGGGCTGCTGGCCGAGCGGCTGGCTGCGGACCTCGAGCCGATAGGTGGCGGGTCCCAGGTTGCGCTCGGCGCGGGCGTACTCGAATCCATCCGGCCGGACTTCGGGCCTGGGCGGTTGCACGCGACCGCGGGCGCGACGCTCGTGGCCGCACGGCCGCCATTGGTCGCCTTCAACCTGGAGCTCGCGCCGCCGGCGAGGCTCGCAGATGCACGCCGGATCGCGTCGCTGATCCGGGAGGGCGGCCCGGAGGCGCTGCCCGGGCTGCGGGCGATCGGGGTCGGGCTGAGCGGAGAGCGGGCCCAGGTGTCCATGAACGTCGAGCGCCCCCTCGAGGTCCCGCTGGCGATCGTGATCGAGGCCGTGCGCCGACACGCACGAGTGGCCCGCGCCGAGCTCGTGGGCCTCGCGCCACTGGCAGCGCTCGAGGGGCTGCCGGAGGACATCCCGATGCCGGGGTTCGATCCCGCTCGCCACGTGATCGAGAACGCAATAGGCTCCTAGAGATGGCTCAGACCAGGCGCAAGCGTCAGACCAAGCACCGAGGCAATGCTGCGGGTGTGGTCGAGGCGCGCGGGCGCACCGGGCGCAAGCCCACAGCGGCGGAGAAGAGCGGCAAGGCAAGCGAGGTCGCGAAGGCCAAGGCGCGCGCCATCGACCGACGCGACCGCCCGCCCACCTGGCGCGGCGCGTTCATCAAGGGCATGTTCGCGGCGGTGGTGCTCCTCCTGTTCACGATCTTCTTCCTGCCGAAGTCCAACTCGCTGATCGGCCTGTTCCCGGTCGTGCTCGTGATGTACACGCTGATCAGCTACTTCACCGACCGGTTCATCTACCGGTACCGGCAGCGCAGCAAAGCCAAGCGGGGCGGAGGGAAGGCCTCATCGCGATGAGCCCCTTGGACGTGCGTGCGTTCACGGTCGGCCCGGTACAGGAGAACGCCTACATCGTCCGCGCCGATGGCGACGCGGGCCGGGCCGTGATGATCGATCCCGGCGAGGAGGCCGAGCGGCTTCTGGCGGCGGCCGAGGACCTCGGGGTGCAGATCGAGGCGATCCTGCTGACCCACTGCCATTTCGACCACATCGGGGCGGTCGCCCCCGTCGCCAGGGCGACCGGAGCACCGGTCTACTGCCCGGAGATCGAGCGGCCGCTGCTCACGGACATCATGAGCTGGGTGCCACCCGGGTTCGGGCCCTTCGAAAGCCACAACCCCGAGCACACCGTGACCGGAGGCGAGCGGCTGAAGCTCGCCGGTCTCGACATCGACGTGATCTTCACCCCCGGCCACAGCCCTGGCCACGTCACCTATGCCGTGCCCGGGGCGATCCTGTCCGGGGACGTGCTCTTCCAGGGCTCGGTTGGCCGGGTGGACCTTCCCGGGGGTGACTGGGGGACGCTCGAGCGCTCGATCGAACGACTGTTGAAAGCGTTTCCCGCGGAGACAGTCGTCTACCCCGGGCACATGGGCATCACCACGCTCGGCCGCGAGCGCGACACGAACCCCTTCCTCAGCGAGCTGCGGGTGCGCGTTCCCCGCGTGACCTCGGCGTCCGACGCCGCCGCAGCCGGAAGTTGAGTGAGCCGAAGCTAAAAGCGCCACGCGGCACCTTCGACGTGCTGGGCGAGCAGGCCGCGGCACGCACGGCGCTCGAGGCCCGCGCCCGGGCAATCCTGGAGGGGGCCGGTTACGAGCGCATCGAGACGCCGGCATTCGAGGCGACCGAGCTCTTCCAGCGGGGGGTGGGGGAGTCGACCGACATCGTGCGCAAGGAGATGTTCACCTTCGAGGACGCCGCGGGACGCTCGCTGACGCTGCGCCCGGAGGGGACCGCGCCCGTCTGCCGAGCCTACGTCGAGCACGGCATGCACAAGCGCCGCCAGCCGGTAAAGCTCTGGTACCTGTCGAGCTTCTTCCGCCACGAGCGCGCCCAGGCGGGCCGCTACCGGCAGTTCTGGCAGGTGGGCGCAGAGGCCCTGGGCTCGGAGGATCCCGCGGTCGACGCCGAGTCGATCACGCTGCTGGCGACACTGCTGCGAGAGATGGACGTAAGAGACGTGCGGCTGCGCGTGTCGAGCCTCGGGGGGGCCGAAGCGCGCAGCGAATACCGCGAGCGCCTGCAGGAGCACCTGCGGGCCAACGAGGCCAGCCTCTCCGACGATGTCCGCAGCCGCATCGACGTCAACCCTCTACGGGCCTTCGACTCCGACCACCCGGGCACGGTGCGGGTGATGGAGGACGCACCCAGGCTGCTCGAGCACCTGAGCGAGGAGGACGCGGAGCATTTCGCCGAGGTACGCGCCCTGCTCGACGCCGCAAACGTCCCTTACGAGGTCGACTCGACGCTCGTGCGAGGCCTCGACTACTACACGAGGACCGTCTTCGAGTTCACCTCAGACGCACTCGGAGCCCAGAGCGGCGTGGGCGGCGGAGGACGCTACGACCGCCTGGTCGAGCAGCTAGGGGGCCCCGCGACGCCCGGCATGGGGTGGGCTGCGGGAATCGAGCGGATTCTGCTTGCTGGCGAGGTCCCGGAGGTCGGTCAGCCGACGTCCTACGCCCCGCTCGAGTTGTTCCTCGCCCTCGAGCGCACGGATGGGGAGACCCGCAGGCGCGCGTTCGTGCTGTTGCAGGAAGCACGCTCAGCCGGGCTGAAGGCGCAGATGGATCTCGGCGGGCGCTCGCTGAAGGGACAGCTCGGCCACGCAAGCGCGCTCGGCGCCAGGTACGTCGCGATCCTGGGCAGCGACGGCGCCACCTTCAGGGACATGCAGGGAGGCGGCCAGGAGCAGATCGCAACCGACGCGGTCGTGCACGCCGTCTTGCGCGGCCTGCACGACCTCTGAGCACCCGCTCGGGAGCGCCCCTCACAGCGTCGAGCGGCCTCGCGCGAACCGTCCAAGGCATATCCCGCCGTTCAACTTTTCGGCCGAGATGCCGAAGGTGTGGCTGATGGCGCAAATTTCTCGCCCCTTCCAGATCGCTTTCGTGGCGATGGCGCTCTTCGCGGTCGTTTGGCTGCTGGCGTTGCGTGGACACTCCACCAGCCCCGGCTCGGGCTCCTCCGCCCCCGCGTCGAGCCCCTCGCCAGCCGCGCCGAGCTCGGTCTACCACGGCTCCGCCCCAGGCGTCGAAGGCCTGTCGCGAGCTATCGCCAAAGCGCATGGCGCGGTGACCACCTCCCAGCAGAACGCCAAAGAACTGCAGGAACGCTCCGCGCAGGCATCCGGTGAGACGGCCTCCGCCTCCGCGGGCGGGACGACGGCTCCCAAGGCCTCCCCGGCGGCACCTACGGCAACGGCTCCAACGGCTGCGCCCAGTCATGTCGCCGCCCGACCCACGGTGCACGCCCACACGGCCGTCCCGAAGACCGTTCACTCCAAGGCTCCCACAGGCGCCAGCTCGGCCGCCCGGCCGAGCCTGCAGGTGAAAGTGGAAGCGGAGCTGAAGCAGGGAAAGATCGTGACGATCCTCTTCTGGAACCCGAAGGGGACCGACGACCAGGCCGTCAATCACCAGCTTCAATCCGTCGGGAGCAAGCTCCGCAGCAGCGTCGCCGTACACGACGCCCTGGCGAGCCAGGTCGGCTCGTTCGGCACGATCATCCGTGGCGTCAAGGTCTACGGGACGCCGACGGTGATGATCATCAACAAGCACGGACAGGCCAAGACGCTCACCGGCTTCACCGACGCCTACGCGATCGAACAGGCGATCAGCGAAGCGCGCCACGTCAAGTAGCCGCGGCGCGCTGGTCGTACACTCGCTCGAGTGAGAACGAGCGAGCAGCTCACCAACCATCTTGAACGTCCGCTCGCACGCGGGCACTCTCCCGAGGACGGCTTCACCGGGGCCGCCGGAGGTGCGGCCTGCGGGGACCTGATCCGCATCTCGCTCGCCATCGACCCGGACAGCGACGACGGACGGATCGAGGATGTCGGCTTCGATGCGAGCGGCTGTGGCGCCACCGTAGCCGCCGGAAGCGCGGCTGTGAGCCTGCTCCGCGACCTGCCGCTGCTGGACGCCGCACGCATCGGCGCAGAGGACATCGCCAGGGAGCTCGGTGGCCTGAGCGCCGCGAAGCGCCACGCGGCCGAGCTCGCGAGCGATGCGCTCCACCGCGCGCTTGGCTGGGCGGCCCGCTCCGCGTCCCTCGCCGCGGGCGACGGACGCACGCTGGTCGCGATGAGCGGAGGTGTCGACAGCGCAGTCGCAGCCCTGCTCGTCGCCCAGAGCGGCCGCGAGGCGGTGGGCGTGACCCTCGAGCTGTGGTCAGATCCGGAGAACGACGGCGATCTGAGCTGCTGCTCTGCCCAGGCGGTCCGCGGAGCGCGCGAGCTGGCCCACGGCCTGAACATGCCGCACCTCTCGATCGACCTGCGTGCCGAGTTCCGGGCCGGCGTGGTCGACCACTGGCTGTCCGCCCATGCCGCGGGCCTCACACCCAATCCCTGCGTGCGCTGCAACGGCAGCGTCCGCCTTGACGCGATGCTCGAGCTCGCAGGCCGGCTCGGATCGGAGACGCTCGCGACCGGGCACTACGCACGCGTCCAGGAGGGTCCGCTGCTGCAGACGGCCGCGGACGAAACCAAGGACCAGAGCTACGTCCTCTCAGCGCTCTCACCCCACTCGCTGCAACGCCTGCGATTCCCGCTCGGAGAGCTGCGCAAGCCGCAGGTCCGCGAGATCGCCGGCCAGGCCGGCCTGGCCGTGGCGGGCAGGCGCGACTCACAAGACCTGTGCTTCCTCGCCGGCACCCGACAGGCGGCCTTCCTCGAGCGCCACGGCGGACTGGGAGTCCGGCCCGGGCCGATATTCGATCTCGATGGAAACGCTCTCGGCGAGCACCGCGGAGCCCACGCCTATACCGTCGGCCAGCGTCACGGCCTAGGGATCGGTGGCACCGAGCCGCTGTACGTCCTGTCGACCGACGCGGTGGCGAACAGCGTCACAGTGGGACCGCGCAGCGCGCTCCTGTCACGGGGCATGGCGGCCAGCGACGTGACGCTGCACCGCGACGGTCGCCGCGTCGACGGGGTGCGTGTCCGCGCGCACGGTCAGACCTACGGCTGCCGCCTGGCCGGCGAGCTCGACGCCGGATGCCATTCGCGCGTGGAGATCGAGCTGCAGGAGCCGGTCGAGCGCACCGCTCCGGGGCAGATCGCGTGCCTCTACGCGGGCGACCTAGTCGTCGGCTACGGCACGGTCGCGGCCTAGCCCTCAGGCGGAGCCTAAGATCATGCTCTGATGAGCTCAGATGAGATCCGCGAGCGGTACCTCAGCTTCTTCGAGGAACGCGGGCACCGTCGCATCCCCTCGGCCTCGCTGGTGCCCTCGGCGCACGATCCGTCGGCGCTGCTCACGGTTGCCGGGATGCACCCGCTCAAGCCCTATTTCCTGGGTCAGGAGCCTCCGCCCGCGCCGCGCCTGACGAGCTGCCAGAAGGTCTTTCGGACGGTCGACATCGACAATGTCGGCAACACTGCCCGGCACCTGACGTTCTTCGAGATGCTCGGCAACTTCTCCTTCGGCGACTACTTCAAGCGCGAGGCGATCGAGTACGCCTGGGAGCTCTCGCGCGAGGTGTTCGGCTTCGAGGATCGCGACATCTGGGTGACGGTCTTCGAAGGCGACGACGAGCTCGGACTCGGCCCCGACGAGGATGCGATCGCGATCTGGCAGGCGATGGGTGTGCAGCGCGACCGGATCGTCGAATGCCCGCGCTCGGAGAACTTCTGGCAGGCCGGCCCCGCGGGCCCGTGCGGACCCTCGTCGGAGCTCTACATCGACCGCGGCGTGGAGTTCGGCTCGGCAGACGATCTCCCGGGTGGCGAGAACGCCCGCTTCCTGGAGTACTGGAACCTCGTGTTCATGCAGTACGACCAGCAGCCGACCGGCGAGGGCTCGGTGCTGAGGTCGCTCCCGGCGAAGAACATCGACACGGGCCTCGGCCTGAACAGGCTTGCGGCGATCCTGCAGGACAAGGAGTCGGTGTTCGAGACCGACCAGTTCTGGCCGCTCATCGAGCTCGGGCAGGATCTCTCCGGCAAGCGCTACGGCGAGCATCGCGAGATCGACCGCGCGATGCGAATCCTCGCCGATCATTCGCGCGCGATGACGTTCCTCGTGGCCGACGGCGTCGTCCCATCCAACGAGGAGCGCGGGTATGTGCTGCGCCGCGTGATGCGCCGCGCCATCCAGCAGGGCAGGGCGCTGGGGCTCGAGCCGGGGTTCCTGACGCGCTACTCCGAGCGCGTGAGAGACCTGATGGGCAGCGCCTATCCGGAACTGCACGAGCAGCGAACGGCCATCGAGAAGTGGCTCTCGGCCGAAGAGGAGAGCTTCGGCCGCACCCTCGCACAGGGTCTCGCGACTCTCCGCCTTCACATCGACCAGGCGCGTGACGCCGGTCGCACGTCGGTGCCCGCCGCCGAGGTTTTTCGCCTTCACGACACCTACGGCTTTCCCTATGAGATGACAAGCGAGCTGCTCGCCGAGGAGGGTCTGGAGATCGACGGTGATTTCGAGCACCTGATGGAGGAGCAGCGAGCCCGCGGCCGGGCGAGCGCGCGGGCCGGCGGCTCAGACGGGGCGCAGACACGCGAGGCGGCGAGCTCGTTCGCCGGCGAGAGCGACTTCTCGACTCGCTTCACGGGCTACGAGACCGAGGAGCAGCAGACGACGGTGGGAGCCGTACGGAGCGTTGCCGGCAACGGCTCCGGCGCGGCGAACGGAGGGGGAGAGCCGGGCGGCTCGCTCGGAGATCACTACCTGGTCAAGCTCGCCGAGTCCCCGTTCTACGCTGCCGGAGGCGGCCAGGTCGCCGACGTCGGAACGATCGAATGCGAGCACGGCGACTGTCGCGCACGCGTGGAGGACGTGTTCCGGTTGGGCGATGACCAGGCGCTGGCAGTCGTCATCGAGGAGGGCACGCTGCGGCCCGGCGAGCCGGTCGTGGCACGCGTGGACCACCTGGCCAGGCACGCCACCGAGGCCAACCACACCGCCACCCACCTGCTCCAGGCGGCACTGCGCGAGCGCATCGGCAGCCACGTGCGCCAAGCGGGCTCCTACGTGGGGCCGGACAAGCTTCGCTTCGACTTCAGCCACGGACAGGCCTTGACCGCGGAGGAGCTGCGCGACGTCGAGGACCGGGTCAACGAGTGGATCTCGCGCAACGACCCCGTGCGTCCGATCACGACGACCCTGGAGGAGGCCAAGCGCCTCGGAGCGATGGCTCTGTTCGGCGAAAAGTACGGCGACGTCGTGAGGATGGTCGAGATCGGAGCGGGGGACTACTCGCGCGAGCTGTGCGGGGGAACCCACGTGCGGTCGACCGCCGAGATCGGCGTCTTCCACATACTCAGCGAGACCTCCAGCGCGGCCAACGTGAGACGGATCGAGGCGCTCACGGGCCCGGCCGCGGCAGAGCTGCTTCGCGCTCGCGACCGGCTCCTCGCGGACGCCTCCGCGACGCTTCGCACACGCCCCGAGGAGGTTCCCGACGCGGTGCGCGGTCTCTCGCAGGAGCGCCGGCGCCTGGAGAAGGCCCTCAAGGAAGGCGCGGCCGGCGCCGCCGCCAGCGGCGTGGTCGACGTGGACGCGCTCGCCGGCCAGGCCGGCGAGGTGGGTGGCGCGCGAGTGCTCACGACCACCGTCGAGGTGCCCGACGCCAAGGCGCTGCTCGCGGTGCTCGACCGGCTCAAGGGGAAGATCGACGACGCGGCCATCGTCCTCGGGGCGGCCGTGGACGGACACGCGCACCTGGTCGCGAGCGTCGCCCCGTCGCTGGTCGCGCGCGGCC
>JAOPZM010000019.1 GCA_025964115.1 Solirubrobacterales bacterium | reverse complement strand
GCGCACGGACGGAACGCAGGCGCGTCTCGCACCCGCCGGCGATGGCGTGAGCGCGGCCGCTGAGGCTCTCACCGAGGGACAGATCGTCGCGGTCAAGGGGATCGGGGGATTTCATCTCGCCTGTCGCGCCGATGACGAGTCAGCGGTCGCCGCGCTGCGTGCCCGCAAGCATCGCGAGGACAAGCCCTTTGCGTTGATGGTCGCCACTACTCTCCTCGCCCGCAGACTCGTACGTCTCGGCGAGCTCGAGTCGGCGTTGCTGTGTGGTCCCGAGCGACCGATCGTGCTCCTCCGGCGACTCGGGGACGCGCCGGTCGCGCCGTCGGTCGCCCCCAGTGCGCTCGAGCTCGGCGTGATGCTGCCCTACTCCCCGCTTCATCACCTGCTGTTCGCCGACCTCGCCGAGGGCATGGCGCTCGTTATGACGAGCGGCAACGTCTCCGATGAGCCGATCGCGTTCCGAGACGCGGACGCGATCACCCGTCTGCACGAGATCGCGGATCTGCTGCTCGTCCACAACCGCCCGATCCAGACGCGGACCGACGATTCGGTCCTGCGTGTGCTCGACACGCCCGCCGGTCCGCGCACCCTGCCGCTGAGACGCTCGCGCGGGTACGTGCCCGCCAGTCTGCCGCTGCCGTACGGCGCTGAGCACCAGATTCTCGCCTGTGGCGCCGAGCTCAAGAACACCTTCTGCCTGGCGAAGGGAACGCGCGCGTGGGTGTCGCACCACATCGGCGACCTCGAGAACTACGAGACGTTGCTCTCGTTCACTGAGGGAATCGAGCACTTCAAGTGCCTGTTTGGGGTGGAGCCTGAGGCGGTTGCGCACGATCTGCACCCCGAGTACCTATCGACCAAGTACGCGATGGAGCATGCGACCGGGCAGCTCATCGGTGTCCAGCATCATCACGCGCACCTGGCCGCTTGCCTGGCCGAGCACGGAGAGCCGGGCAGCGCTTCCGGCGCCGTCTTCGACGGCGCCGGATACGGACTCGACGGAACCGTCTGGGGCGGCGAGCTGCTCGTCGGCGATCTCGAGGACTTCCGTCGCGTTGGCACGCTCCTTCCCGTTCGGCTCCCGGGCGGAGCGCGTGCGATACGGGAGCCCTGGCGGATGGCATGCGCGTGGCTGTCGCTCATGGTTGAGAGCGAGCACCGCGAGCGCGCGCCGGATATCCCGCCCGCGCTGCGGGGAGTTGTGGCGGAGGGGGCGTGGCTGCAGGTGGCCCAGCTATCGCGAACCGGCCTGCAGTCGCCCTTGACGACGAGCATGGGACGCCTGTTCGACGCGGTCGCCGCACTGTGTGGATTGCGGGTGCGGGTCAACTACGAGGGCCAGGCGGCCATCGAGCTCGAGGCTGCGTGCGACCCCAGCGAGCGGGGCAGCTACCCGATCTCGCTGCTCAAGGACGGTGAGCTGATCATGATCGACCCGCGTGAGACGATCCAAGCCGTCAGCGCCGACCTCCAAGCGGGCGCAGCGCTCGGTGCGGTCGCTAGTCGCTTCCATGCTGCTTTGAGCGCGGCGACCGTGAAGGCGTTGGTCCACGTAGCCTCCGTGGAGGGCAGTGAGTTGATCGTGCTCTCCGGGGGCGTGTTCCAGAACCGGCGCCTACTCGGGGCAGTCATGGCGGGCCTGCAAACGGCTGGCCTGCGTGTGATCGCACCCGAACGCTTGCCGGTTGGCGACGGCGGCATCTCCTACGGCCAGGCCGCGATCGCCGCCCGGCGAATGGCCGTATCTGGACCAGCAGGGAGTCGATGCCATGAATGAGTCGAGTGCCGAGCTCGACCGGATTGTGGAGCGAGGAGTGTTCATCCGTGGCGCAGATCGCCCGTTCGGCGAGCTGACGCTCGAGGACGTGCGGACGCGTGCCGACGAGCTGCGCGCGGCAACGGGGTGGGGGCCGACCGTGCGCGTAGCGCCGGTGGCCCACGCCTGGCGTGAGCTGGCGATGGCGATGGCGCGCACGGGATCCGCCACCGTTGGGGAGCTGGAGGCGGAGCTTGTCATCGAGCTCGCGCAACGGCTGTGGGTCGTGCTTCCAGGCGGGCCCATGATGTCCTAGCGCGACGCAAGCCGCCGTCGTTGCTTGGGTTGGCAACCGGCGGGTCGTCCCCATGCGGGCCACGTGGAACCCTAAGGCGCTGCCGCTGGCTGTGCCTGCGAAAAGGGACCTCGCGGCCCCCGCGAGGTCCACGGGTATCTACCCTAATCCAGGGGTATCTCGGCTCCCTCGCGCCCGAAACCCGGGTACTGATTCGCAGGGTTTTCGTGGCCTTCCGCGGCCGGGTTACGCGTACCTGAAAATCGTGGTGTCCCCAGTTCGAGTCTGGGTCTCGCCATTCACGTTGTCCCGGCCAATGCAGGTGTTGCTTCGTCCTGCCCGTCGCGGCCTCTCTCCTGCTTGGGGATCTTTCCTGCGAGCTCGTCGTCCTTTCGTCGCCGCAGTGCCGGTTGACCGAGTGCCAGGAAAGCGACCCCTCCGAGCGCCAGGGGCAGGCCGGTCGAGACTGCACGGTAGGCGAGGACGGCGATTCCAGCGCAGATTGCTGGTGCGCCGTACAGCACGAATAGTCCGATCATCCCTCCCTCGACTACCCCGATCCCCGCCGGAGCGGGGAGCGACCCGGTCGCCGAGCCGATGAGATACGCCATGGCAAGCGTCGCTATCGACGGATGGGTGTGGCCGAAGGCTTTGAAGCTCGCCCACAGCACGGCGTTGTCGAAGGCGTAGTACGCCACCGCTCCCAGCAGCTTCCAGTTTCGCCCTCTCAGCAGCGCCCGCGTCTCGATGACCCCCAGCTCGAGTTGCGCGACCACGGCTGGCACGATGCGACGCGGAACCGTGCGAGCTGCCGGCCCCACACGTTGGTGAGAGACCATCGGCAGGAGCGCCGTCAGGCCGATCGTGCTCAAGGCGATCGCGGCGGGAACGACCGTCAGGATCGCCCCGTGCGGACCGTCGAGCAGCCCGGCTCCGAGCGCTGTGCCGAGTACACCGAGCACGATCAAGTTCGGAGCGTTTGTGATCATTAGGAAGGCGATCGCGCGCGGCCCGGTCCTGGGGCCCGGCATGCCCCGCCTCCGAAGAACTCTGGAGCCGGCGCCGATTGCGACGAGCCCGCCGGCCGGAAGCAGGATCGTGGCGGCACGGACCGCAAAGCCCATACGGATCATTCGCTTCGGAAGCCACTCACCGAAGACCAGCTGGAAGGCTGCAACGAAGCCGAAGACTGACATCAGCTCGAATACGGCCGCGAGAATTAGCCACGCCGGTCGTCCTTCCGACAGCCGGGCGCTTATGCTCGCTGCCCCCGAGATGCCGGCTACCGCGGCAGCCGCAACAAGCGCGAGGATCGCCGACAGCACCGCCACCCATCGCCCCACCTCGCGCTTGTCATGCGCGGCGAGCCTTCCTCGCACTCTGCGGAGTCGTTGCATGCGTGCCACCTGAAGTTCTGGTCGGTCTCGTGCCTCGGCGCACCCTGACGGGATTCGAGCCGGCTTGGGAGTCTCCTACTATACGTAGTAGATAGACGCGCAGGCCGGCAGAACCTTCCCGGCCTGACTGAGAAACTGTCCGTCACGGACCACGATGCCGCCCGCGCGGATCTGGCGCGCCACGGCAATGACCAGCGTCCGCCGACCGCAGATCTGCGTGGACGTAGATGCGGCCATTGGGCACGCACCGGCCCACCGCGTTCGAGTCTGGGTCTCGCCATTTCTACGCTACGTCCTCGCTAACTCTCCCCGGAACTTCTCGGCGGGCTTGAAGTGGGATTGCCTGTCGCCCATCTCGTTTCGCCACCAGCTCTCGCGGCGCCAGCGCGCGTAGCGGTCCTGGAGGCGCTCGACGGGCGGGCTGTGTCGGCGGAGGGTGTCGACGAGGAGAATCGCCGGAGCCCGCAGCAGTGGGTGTAGCGCCCAGGGCCATGGGTTGGGCATTTCGTATTGGCGGTAGAAGCGGCCCGGGAGGAAGTAGCGGGTGTAGCCGACCTGCGCGCGGTAGTTGATCTCGTCGCGCAGGCGCTTGCGCCACCGCGTGCCGGTGTCTGGCTTGAACGCGCGCGGGTAGGACTCGACCAGCTCGACGCCGTCGGCACCAGCCGTCCTTGCGCACTTGAGCAGGAACACGGTGCTGAGCTGGAGTCCCTCCTTGACGGTCTCGGGATACCAGCGGGGCTGGACTCCGAG
>JAOPZM010000261.1 GCA_025964115.1 Solirubrobacterales bacterium | reverse complement strand
CGGCTGGTCCGGTCCGAGCAGCTGCCCGGAGGCGATCCGGAACACGAGGCTGTAGCCGATCTGGCCCGCGGCGCCGGTGACGGTGACTCTTACGGGATTGCTCAAAGGTTCATCTCCTCGGTTACGTGTCGGTGTTCGGGTGAGGCGCAGTGGCGCAGGCCGGCGGTGGCCGCCGTCTCATGCCATCGCCTGTTGCAGGTTCTCGTCTATCGCCGCGAGGAACTCCTGTGTGGTCTGCCACGGCTGCTCGGGGCCGACCAGCAGGGCGAGGTCCTTTGTCATCTTCCCGCCTTCGACGGTCTCGACGCAAACGCGCTCGAGTGTCTCGGCGAAGCCGCTCACCTCTGGCGTTCCGTCCATGCGACCGCGAGCGGAAAGGCCACGTGTCCAGGCGAAGATCGACGCGATCGGGTTCGTCGAGGTGGGCTTGCCCTGCTGATGCTGCCGGTAGTGGCGCGTGACGGTGCCGTGGGCGGCCTCGGCCTCGACGGTCTTGCCGTCGGCTGTCATCAGCACGCTCGTCATCAGCCCGAGCGAGCCGAAGCCCTGGGCAACCGTGTCCGACTGCACATCGCCGTCATAGTTCTTGCAGGCCCACACATACCCACCCTCCCACTTCAGCGATGCTGCGACCATGTCGTCGATCAGGCGATGTTCGTAGCTGAGGCCCGCGGCGTCGAAGTCGGCCTTGAACTCGGACTCATAGGTCTCCTGGAAGATGTCCTTGAAGCGGCCGTCATAGCGCTTGAGGATCGTGTTCTTGGTCGAAAGGTACACCGGATAGCCGCGGTCGAGGCCGTAGCGCAGCGAGGCCCTCGCGAAATCACGGATCGAGTCGTCGAGGTTGTACATCGCCATCGCGATGCCCCCTCCCGGGAAGTCGTACACGTCGAGCTCGATCGGCTCGCTTCCGTTGGATGGTGTGTAGGTGAGGGTCAGCTTTCCCTCGCCGGGTATGACGAGGTCGGTGGCGCGGTACTGGTCGCCGAAGGCATGGCGGCCGATGACGATCGGCTTTGTCCATCCGGGAACCAGGCGGGGAATGTTGGAGATGACTATCGGCTCGCGAAAGATCACGCCGCCCAGGATGTTGCGGATCGTGCCGTTCGGCGAGCGGTACATCTCCTTCAGTGAGAACTCCTTCACGCGTGCCTCGTCGGGTGTGATCGTCGCGCACTTGACCCCGACGCCGTAGCGCTTGATCGCGTTCGCCGCCTCGACGGTGACCTGGTCATCGGTTGCGTCGCGGTTCTCGATGCTGAGGTCGTAGTACTTCAGATCGATGTCGAGGTAGGGCAGGATCAGCTGTTCCTTGATGAATGACCAGATGATCCGGGTCATCTCATCTCCGTCGAGCTCGACGACGGGGTTCGCCACCTTGATGTTCGCCATGTAGTCGGTCCTTCTGTTCCTGTCCGTGGGAGTGCGCGCCTGCGTGAAGGCCGCGCTGGCGCGAAGGCGGCCGATGCTATCGGGCGCGCGCCCCACGGCGAACCCCCCATCTGCTTCACTTGTCCCATGGCAACCGTCTCGCAAGCACCGCGCGAGAGAGCCGCGCCGTGGCAGACGCACAGTGTCTTCAACCAGGTGCCGCCGCTCGAGGGCGTCGATGTGTTCTCGAGCAACCTGCCGCTCGTGGAGGCGCTCGAGCGCGAGGGCGGAGGCTGGGCGCGCGAGCGGGCCTCCGAGCTCGGGCTTCTGATCGGTGGCGAGCCTCAGCAGCAATGGGGACGGTTGGCCAATGAGAACCGGCCGGTGCTCCGAAGCCACGATCGCTACGGCAACCGCATCGACGAGGTGGAGTTCCACCCCGCCTGGCACAAACTGATGACGCTGGGCGTCGAGCACGAGCTGCACTCCCTGCCGTGGACGAGCGAGGAGCCCTCCGCCCACACTGCGAGGGCCGCCCTGTACATGACGGCGATGCAGGCCGAGGCCGGCTTCGCCTGCCCGATCACGATGACCTTCGCGGTCGTGCCCGCGCTGCGCGCCCAGCCCGAGCTGGCGGCCGAGTGGGAGCCGCTCGTGACGGCCAGGACCTATGACCCGCGCCTGATCCCCGCGAGCGAGAAGGGCTCGGCGATCACCGGCATGGCGATGACAGAGAAGCAGGGCGGCTCCGACGTGCGCGCCAACACCACGTTCGCCACGCCGCTCAACGGCGGCGGCGGCGGCGGAGCCGAGTACGAGCTGCAGGGACACAAGTGGTTCTGCTCAGCGCCCATGTCCGACATGTTCCTCGTGCTCGCACAGACCGACGAAGGACTCTCATGCTTCTTGCTGCCCCGCATACTGCCGGACGGGAGCCGCAACGCGTTCCACATCCAGCGGCTGAAGGACAAGCTCGGCAACCACTCGAACGCCTCCTCGGAGATCGAGCTGCACGGCGCCTGGGCCCGCATGGTCGGCGAGCCGGGCCGGGGCGTGCCGACGATCATCGAGATGGTGGGTCACACGCGCCTTGACTGCGTAATCGGCACGGCCGCCGGCATGCGGGTGGCGGTCGTGAACGCGACCCATCACGCCGCTCATCGCAGCGCCTTCGGCAAGAAGCTGATCGACCAGCCGCTGATGCGCAACGTGCTGGCGGACCTCTGCGTCGAGTCGGAGGCGAGCACCGCGCTGGCAATGCGCCTCGCGCGCGCATACGACGAGGCCCATGCGGACGCCGATGCGGGAGAGGACTCAAGCGACGCCCAGCTGTTCAAGCGCCTGGCGACGGCCGTCGGCAAGTACTGGACCTGCAAGCGCGCCCCCAACCACGCCTTCGAGGCGCTCGAGTGCCTCGGCGGCAACGGCTATGTGGAGGAGTCGGGGATGCCGCGCCTCTACCGCGAGGCGCCGCTGGCCTCGATCTGGGAGGGCTCGGGCAACGTGATGAGCCTCGACGTGCTGCGGGCGCTTACGCGCTCGCCGCGCTCACTCGAGGTGTTCCTGGGAGAGGTCGAGCTCGCGCAGGGCGCCGACCCGCGGCTGGACGCCCGGGTGCTCGAGCTCAAGGGACAGTTCGCCGATGCCGCCACGCTAGAGATCCGCGCGCGGCGCGTCGTCGAAAGCATGGCGCTCTGTCTGCAGGGCTCGCTGCTCGTGCGCAACGCGCCGCCGGCCGTCGCCGACGCCTTCTGCGCATCCCGGCTCGCCGGCGACGCGGGCCTCGAGTACGGCACGCTTCCCGCGGGAGTGGACTTCGAGGGCATCATCTCGCGCGGCCGTCCGCAGCTTTAGAGCGCCAGTCTGCCCCTAACATGGGGCCATGAGGCCGCGTAGCAACTTCCAGCTGGCCCGCATCTTCGGCATCCGCGTCGGCGCCAGCGGAAGCTGGTTCTTCGTCCTCTTCTTCCTCATCTACTGGCTCGGCCACGAATACTTCCCGAACATCCTCAGCGCGTCGCAGACGACCACCTACCTCGTGGCGGTGGCTGCTGCGCTCGGCTACTTCGCATCGTTGATCCTGCATGAGCTCGGTCACGCGCTCGTCGCGCGCCGGGTGGGGATCCCGATCGCCGGCATCGATCTGTGGTTCTTCGGCGGCCTCTCGCAGATGCGCCGCGAGCCGCAGACGGCCGGCGAGGAGTTCAAGGTGGCGGCGGCCGGGCCCGCCGTGACCTTCGCGCTGCTGGCGCTCTGCGTGGGTGTCGGCGCCCTGATGGCAAGCGGCGAACACATAACCGACGTCGCCCTCAGCAAACGCGGCTTCACGACCACGCCGGGGCTCGCGCTCGTCGGCTGGCTGGCGTTCGTGAACGGCGTCCTCTTCATCTTCAACATCGTGCCGGCGTTCCCGCTCGATGGCGGGCGCATCGCCCGAGCGGTGATCTGGTGGCGCACCGGCGATCGCAACCGCGCCACGCATCTGACGGGGCGCTCGGGGCAGGCCTTCGCGCTGGCGCTCGCCCTGCTGGGCCTGTGGAACTTCGCCAGCACCGGCTCCGTGCTTGGGCTGTTCACGCTGCTGCTCGCCTTCATCCTCTACCAGGCCGCCGGCGGCGCGGTCCTGCAGGGAGCGCTCGGGCGGCGCATCCAGAACGTCACGGTGGCGGACATCATGGACCGCGAGCCCGTCACGATCGGGGCCGACGTGACGTTGCTCGACGCCCAGGAGCAGTTCTTCCTGCGCTACCGCTGGCCGTGGTTCGCGGTCGTCGATCCGGCGCGTCACTTCCTCGGCGTCGTGCGCGTACAGCGCGTCGAGAGCGAAATCGCCGCCGGTCGACCGGCGCTCCCGGTCGTGGACGTGCTCGAGGAGGACATGCCCGTGCGGATCAAGGAGGAGGCGCCGCTGGAATCGCTGCTCGGCTCCGAGGGTCTCGGCCGCCTCGGAGCGATGGTGGCGGTCGACAGCGACGGCGTCCTGCAGGGCGTCGTCACCCTCGCGCAGGTCCGACAGGCGCTGCAGCCGGCGACCTAGGCCGTCCGGTGGAGGCTCGCCGCGAGGCAAGGCTCGTTCGGGCTGCTCGTTATAGAGTGCCGCCCCCATCCCATCCCCGAAACGAATCCCTGAGGAATGCCAGCACACGACGTCTTGATCATCGGGGCCGGTCTCGCAGGTCAGCGGGCCGCCCTGGCCGCCGCGCAGAGGGGGGCTAGCGTCGCCGTCATGAGCAAGGTCCACCCGGTCCGCTCCCATTCGGTCGCCGCCGCGGGCGGGATCAACGCGGCGATCAGCGTCGACGACGACTGGCATTCGCACGCGTACGACACGGTCAAGGGCTCGGACTTCCTCGGCGACCAGGACGCGATCGAAATCATGTGCTCCGAGGCTCCGGCGGAGGTCATGGAGCTGGAGCACATGGGCGTTACCTTTCACCGCAACGACAAGGGCGAGATGGACCTGCGGGCCTTCGGCGGGGCATCGATGAAGCGCACCGCCTATGTTGCCGACATCACCGGCCAGGCGATGCTGCACGTGCTCTACGAGCAGCTGATGAAGCATCATGAGACCGTCGAGCTGCTCGAGGAGTGGTTCACGACATCGCTCTTGATCGACGAGGCGGGGTGCTGTTGCGGCGTGATCGCACGGGACGTGCGCAGCGGTCGCATCGAGGCCTTCAAGGCAAAGAACGTGATCCTCGCCTGCGGCGGTGCCGGACAGGTCTACAAGCCGACGACGAACGGGCTGATAGTGACGGGCGACGGCATCGCCATGGCCTACCGGGCCGGTGCGCCGCTGATGGACATGGAGATGGTCCAGTACCACCCGACCTGCCTCGTCGAGACCGGCATCCTGATCACCGAGGGTGCCCGCGGCGAGGGCGCCCATCTCTTGAACGCGGCCGGCGAGCGCTTCATGGAGAAATCGGCGCCGAACAAGATGGAGCTCGCCTCGCGCGACGTCGTCTCCCGCGCGGAGCAGATCGAGATAAACGAGGGCCGCGGGGTGGGACCGAACGGATCGGGCATCTACCTCGACGTGACGGTCGTGCCACGCAAGCGCACGCTGGAGGCGCTGCGGGAGATCGTGAACCTCGGCCGCGACTTCGCCGGAGTGGACATCACGCGCGAACCGATCATGATCCGTCCCGGCCAGCACTACATCATGGGAGGGGTGAAGACCGACGCCGAGGGACGCACGCCGATCGAGGGCCTGTACGCGGCCGGAGAGGTCGCCTGCGTATCGGTGCACGGTGGCAACCGCCTCGGTGCGAACTCGCTGCTGGACACCCTCATCTTCGGACGCCGCTCGGGCGAACACGCGGCCGAGCGGGCCGCTCACATGGGCATGCCGGAGATGGACCCCAGCGCCCGGCTGCGCGAGGACGCGGCGCAGATCGACGCGATCATCGCCCGGCCGCGCGACGGCAGGCGGGTCTCGGAGATCAAGAGCGAGCTCGGAGAGCTGATGAACCGCTACGCGGCGGTGTTCCGGGACGAGGCCGGCCTGCAGACGGCGCTTGAGACGATCGGGCGCCTGAAAGAGGAGTCCGCGAAGGCCTGGATCGACGACCGCGGCACGGTCTTCAACCAGGACGTCCTCGGCGCGATCGAGCTCGGCTACATGGTCGACTGCGCCGAGGCGATCGTGATCGGCGCGATCGAGCGCAAGGAGTCGCGCGGGGCGCAGTTCCGCACCGACTACCCCGAGCGCAACGACGAGGAGTGGCTCAAGCACATCGACATCACGCTGAGCGGGGACGGGGCGGGCGAGCCTCAGGTCAGCTACTCGCCGGTAACCATCACCCAGTGGCAGCCCGAGGAGAGGAAGTACTGATGGCCGAGAGCCACGACCGCCCGCCCCAGCCCTTCACCCTGCGCGTGCGCCGCTATGACCCCGAGTCGGGCGACGCCCCCTACTGGGACGAGCACACGATCGAGCTCGAGCCCCACCGCTCGGTGCTCGAGGCGATCCTCCAGGCGCGCGACCGCTTCGACGGGTCGATCGGCATCCGCTGCTCCTGTCGCCAGGCGATCTGCGGCTCCTGCGGAGTGCGCGTCAACGGCGAGCCGGCGCTCGCCTGCCACACGCACCTCGACGCCGCCAAGCGGAGCGCGCCGGACGGGGTGATCGAGATCGAGCCGATGGGCAACATGCCCGTCATCAAGGACCTGATCGTCGACATGGACGCCGTTCACTGGAAGAAGATCCAGCGCGTCACGCCGTGGCTGATCGGCAAGCAACCGGTGCCCGAGCGCGAGTACCTGGTTCCCCGCGAGAGCATGGTCGACGTCACCCAGACGATGGCCTGCATCCAGTGCGGCGCCTGCGTGTCCGATTGCCTGGCGATGGAGGTCGACCCGCTCTTCATCGGCCCCGCCGCGCTCGCCAAGGCCTACAGGTTCGTCGGCGACCCGCGCGACGACCAGCACTTCGAGCGGCTGAACGACCTGGCGCAGGACCCGCACGGGATGTTCGACTGCACCCACTGCTTCAAGTGCGTCGACGCCTGTCCCAAGGACGTCAACCCGATGGGCCAGATCATGCGGCTGCGGCGCATCGCCACAGCCGACCATCACATCGTCGACGACAACAATGGCGAGCGCCACGAGGCAGCGTTCACGGGCCTGATCAGGGACAACGGCCTGCTGTGGGAGGCCGAGCTGCTTCCCCGCTCATACGGCGGGAACTCATGGTTCGGCAAATTCCACCCACGGGCCGGCAAAGAGCTGCTCAGCTCGCTGCCGTCGATCGTCAAGGCGCTCCTGCGGGGCAAGGTGACACCGATGGGCGCGCTGAAACCGCACAGGATCCCCAAGCAGGACCTGGCGAGCGTGCGGTCGATCTACGACCGGATCGAGGGCCGCGAGGAGCGCTTCGAGCTGAACCTGTACATCGTCGGCGAGGACGAGGAGCCGACCACCGAGGTCCCGGTCGCCGCTGGCGTGGTGGTCGACGTCCTGCCCGACCCGCCCGGGCCCGACGCCGCTCCGGCGGCGGCTGCAGACGGTGGCGATGAGCCCGCGGACCCGACGAGCCCCGAAGGGAGCCCAAGCTGATGAAGGTCGCATACTGGCCCGGCTGCGTAAGCCGCGGCTTCACGCCGGAGCTGCACGGCTCGATGGCGAAGGTCGCGCCGCTGCTTGACATCGAGCTCGTCGAACTCGACCGCGCCTGCTGCACCGGTGCCGGCGTGATCGCCGAGCACAACCAGGAGCTGGCCGACACGCTCAACGCGCGCACGTTCGCCCTGGCCCAGCAGGTGCAGGGCGCGGAGATGATGATGAACATCTGCTCCACCTGCCAGGGCGCCCAGAGCGAGTGCCAGGAGCGGCTCGACGCGAGCGCCTCCTACCGCGAGCGGGTCAACGGGACGCTGGCCGCCGAGGGCCTGTCCTACGAGAAGGGCCTCACCAACAAGAACTTCCTGTGGCTGCTCGTCGAGGAGATCGGGCTGGATGAGCTGCGCTCGCGCGTCACCCGACCGCTGACGAACCTCAAGGTGGGGCCCTTCTACGGCTGCTACATCGTGCGCCCGCGCCGGCGCCTTGGCATCGACGAGGAGCACCCTCGCGACCAGTACCTGCACCAGGTGATCGACGCGCTGGGCGGCACCGTGATCGAGTACGCGGGCATGCGCAAGTGCTGCGGGTTCCCGATTATCACGATGAACAAGGAGGCGTCGCTCAAGCAGGCGGGACGGCACCTCGGCGACGCGGTGGACGCCGAAGCCGACTGCCTGGTCACGCCCTGCCCGCTGTGCCACCTGAACCTCGACCTGCAGCAGCCGCTCGCCGAAGGGGTCGTGGGGCGGGAGCTCGAGATGCCCGTGCTCCACCTGCCCCAGCTCGTCGGCCTCGCGCTCGGCCTCGAGCCGAAGGAGCTCGGGATGAGCCGACACGTGGTGCGCCCGACCTCGGTGATCGACTGGACGACGTCGGTCGTAGGCGCTGCCGCGTAGCGCGGCGGCGCGCCTCACGGGAGTCCTGCTCTCCCCAGCTGCCTCCTGCGTCACCGGCGCGATGATCCCGGTTGATGGAGGCTGTATCCGCGCAATCTGGGGAACCCTGTCGTTCGCCGCCTCGCCGATCTCGTGATAAGTCCGCCGGAGCTTCGTAGTTAAGGTGTGGAGGAGACATTGACCTTGACGGTTCTCGCGCCCCACCGGGCCGATGCACCCAAGCAGCGGCTCGAGCGGCTGTATGGAGAGTGCCGCGACGACGTGTACGGGTACCTGGCGTCGCTGCTCGGCGATCGCAGCCTTGCTGAGGACCTGACGGCGCTCGCCTTCGAGCGCGCGTTTCGCAGACGCCGCCTCTTCAACCCGCGGCGAGGCAGTGAACGCGCGTGGCTGTTTGGAATCGCGCGAAACGCCGCGCTCGATGAGCTTCGCCGCCGCAGGCACAGCACGGCGCTCGTCGGCGACGTACCGACGGACGCGTGGGATGGCGCGGAGGAGACGGAGGGCGTTCTGCGGCGTGTCACCGTGCAGGCAGCCCTCGCGGGCCTGACGCCGCGCGAGCGCGAGCTGATCGCGCTGAAGTTCCACGCCGGGTTGAGCAACTCCGACATCGCGCGCGTGCTCGGCGTGAGCGAGTCGAATGCCGGAACGCTGCTGCACAGGACGATCACCAAGCTGAGAGAGGCATGCGATGAGCAGGAGTGAGCAGACCCCGATGACCGATGAAGCGCGACGCGAGCTCGAGGCGATCGACGCCACCCTGGGCGGCGAGGCCGTGGCCGCAGAGCACCTGCCGCTCGCCGAACTCGCCCTGGCCACGCAGGCCCTGCGGCCACGACCGAGCGAGGAGTTCGTTCAGGCGCTGGACGCGAGGGCGGCGCGTGGATTCAGCGGCGAGCGCCGCGAGGCGCCTGGCGAGAGCTCCTCTGCTCGCCGCTCCTCGAGCCGCCCCGGAGGCGGGACGCGGCGCAAGCGCCTCCGCACCGCAGCCCCCGCTCTCGGCCTGGGACTCGCCGCACTCATCGCGGTGGCGGTGGCGGTCTCGCTTTCGGGGTCGGGAAGGGGGCGGGTCGCGCAGCCTGCCTTCAGGAGCGCCCCCGCAGCTCCGCGCGGGCCGTTGGTGAGCGCACCGGCCGCGGGAACGGCCGGCCCCGGCGTGGCGGCGCCCGCCGGCAGCCCCGGAGCGACCAGGCAGGTCGAACGGACGTCGACGCTCGACATCGGAGTCGCTCAGGACTCCATCCAGTCGGCCGCCCAGCGGGTCTTCACGATGGCCAGCGCGTTCGGCGGCTACGTCAAGCAGTCGAACGTGAGCTCCGGCGGTCCGCTGCAGGGTGGGGCGAGCTTCGACATCCGCCTTCCCAGCTCGAAGCTCCCATCCGCGATCGCCGCACTCTCGCACCTGGGGCACGTGCGCTCCGAGAACGACACCACGAACGACGTCACGGACCAGCTCAGCTCGTTGCGGCGCTCGCTCGGCGGCCTCGAGGCCGAGCGCTCGAGCCTGCTGCGGCAGCTCGCGGCAGCCTCGGAAGCTCAGCAGGCCGCGAGGCTGAAGGCGCGACTGCATGCCGTGGAAGCGCGCATTTCGCAACTGCAGGGCACCCTGCGTGCGCTCACCGCCCGGATCGACTACACGAGCCTCGCGCTCACGCTGACCCCCGAATCCTCCGGCGGAGCGGCATCCGGCGAGCTGACCCCGGGCGCAGCCGCCGGCGACGCCGCCCGCATCCTCGACGCGGCGCTCGCCGTGCTCGTGATCGGCGCGGCCGCTGTGCTGCCGCTCGCTGTGATCGTCATCGCCGGCTGGACCGCGGTAGCGCTCACGCGCCGGCGACTGCGCGAGCAGGCGCTCGACGCGAGCTGAGGAGCTCAGCCCACGATGATGTTGTGGATCTCGGCAACGTGGGGCTCACCGGGATCTGCGCCGAGTTCGTTCATGATCGGGATCAGGGTCTCGCCGAACTTCTGGAAGGACTCCTGCGAGTCCCACACGTCGAATACGTGCAGTCCGCCGTTGCTTGAGAACGCGCAGTGATGCGACCTGCCCGGAGGGCTGCCGGCACCCGCCGCCTCGAGCCGGCGGATGACCTCGTCGTATTGCTCCGCGGTGAACGACTGAGGCGAGAAATAGAAGCCGAGTGCCATGGGATCTCCCTGTCGTAGAGGACTGGTGACGCAACTCTAACCGCGCGCAAAGCGCATAGGCTGCCGGTCGTGAAGATCCTGACCGTCGTTGGCAACCGCCCGCAGTTCATCAAGGCGGCGGCCGTCTCTGGGCTGCTGCGCGAGCACCACGAGGAGGTCCTCGTGCACACCGGACAGCACTACGACGACTCGCTCTCGGAGGTCTTCTTCTCCGAGCTCGGCCTCGCTCGACCGGATCGCGAGCTCGGGATAGGCGGCGGAAGCAACACGTCGCAGACGGCCCGCATGCTGGCGGCGCTCGAGCCGCTGCTGGCCGTGGAGCAGCCGGACGCGGCGCTCGTCTACGGCGACACCAACTCGACGCTCGCGGGCGCGCTCGCGGCTGCTCAGGCACAGGTCCCGGTCGTGCACGTGGAGGCCGGGATGCGGTCGTTCGAACGAATGATGCCCGAGGAGGTCAACCGGATCCTCAGCGACCATCTCTCTGCCCTGCTGCTCTGCTCGTCGGACCTCGCGGCCAAGAACCTCAACGCCGAGTCGGTCACCGGCCGAGTGGAGGTGGTTGGTGACGTGATGGTCGACGTGGCGATGCGCTGGGCGGCAAGGGCGCGCGAGGACACCTCCGCACTCGCCACCTACGATGTCGAGCCGGGCGCCTACGTGCTGGTCACGGCCCATCGCGCCGGCAATGTCGATAACGCGGCGCGGCTCGACATGCTCGTCAAGCTCGTAAGGGCGCTGCCCGTGCCGATCATCTTCCCGCTGCATCCGCGGACGCGCACGCGTCTGCAGGAATACGGGCTGCTTGACGAGCTGGACGAGATCGACGGCGTGACCCTGACTGAACCCTTCGGTTACTTCGAGTTCAGCACGCTGCTCACGCACGCGCGCGCCGTCGTCACCGACTCGGGAGGCGTCCAGAAGGAGGCGTACCTTGCCAGCGTGCCGTGTGTGACGCTCAGGGTGAGCACCGAGTGGGTCGAGACCGTCGAGACGGGCTGGAACACGCTCGTCGACCTGGACCCGCCCCTGGCGCTCGCCGCCCTCGATCGGCCGCGCCCGGCCGGGCACCCACAGCTCTACGGCGACGGCCACGCCGCCGAGAGGTGCGTCGAGGCAATCGACGCGCTCTCCGCTGGCGGCGCACGATGAGCGCGGATCCGGGGACGATCCGCGTGGGCGTCGTCGGCCTCGGCTACTGGGGTCCGAACCTCGCGCGCAACCTCGCGGCGATCCCCGGCTGCGAGGTGAGCTGGCTGTGCGACGCCTCCGAGGAGGCCCGCGCCAAGCTGGAGCCGGCGTTTCCGCTCGCGCGCTCGACGGACGTGATCGGCGATCTGCTCGATGACGACGAGCTCGACGCGGTCGCGCTCGCGACGCCCGTGCCGACGCACGCAGCGCTGTCGGTCGCGGTGGCAGAGGCGGGCAAGCACTGCTTCGTCGAGAAGCCCCTGGCGACGACCGCCGCGGACGCGGAGCGCGCGGTCGCGGCCGCGGAGTCCGCGGAGCGGACGCTGATGGTGGGGCACCTGCTCGAGTACCACCCCGCCGTCGCGCGCCTGAAGGAGCTGATCGACGGCGATGAGCTCGGCGAGCTCTACTACATCTACGGCAACCGCCTGAACCTCGGCAAGCTGCGCGCCGACGAGAACGCTCTGTGGAGCCTCGGCGCGCATGACGTGTCGGTCGCGCTGCACCTGATCGGCGAAGAGCCCGAGGAGTGCCTCGCCCATGGCGCGTCCTACGTGCGCGAAGGCGTGCAGGACGTGGTCTTCTGCTACCTGCGCTTCCCCTCGGGCATCGTTGCCCATCTGCACCTCTCCTGGCTCGACCCCCACAAGGAGCGCCGCCTGACCGTCGTGGGCGCTCGCCGGATGGCGACCTTCGACGACATGCAGATCGAGGGCAAGCTCACCATCTACGACAAGGGCTTCGACGAGGACACCCGTTCCTGGGGCGAGTACATCGCGCGCTCCGGCGACACGTTCTCGCCGCGCATTCCCAACGTCGAGCCGCTGCGGATCGAGTGCGAGCACTTCATCCACTGTGTCCGCACCGGCGAGGCGCCGCGCTCCGACGGCCACAGCGGGCTACACGTCGTGCGGGTGCTCGAGCGCCTCCAGCGGTCCCTGGACGGGCAGGCCGCCGGCGCCGCTAGAGCGTCTCGCGTGCCCTGAACGTCTCCTCCTCCCCGAGCGTTCCCTCGCCCGAGAGCTCGAAGGCGCTGTGCAGGGCCTGGACGGCATGCGACACCCGGTCGCGGTCGATCACGCAGGAGATCTTGATCGGCGAGGTGGAGATCATCTCGATGTTCACGCCCTCGTTCGCGAGCACGCCGAACACCTTCGCCGCCACGCCGGGGTGCGAGCGCATCCCGGCGCCGATGATCGAGACCTTGCCCATCTCTTCGTGCGTGTGCATGGTGGTGAAAGCCTCGCCGCCCAGCGGCTCGAGCGCGGCGCACGACACGCGCAGGTCCTCCCGCGGAACGGTGAAGGAGATCTCCGCCCGCCCTCCGGCCGAGGCCGGCTCGTTCTGCACGATCATGTCGACGTTCACGTTGGCCTGCGCGAGCGCGTCGAAGATGCGCGCGGCGGCGCCCGGCGCGTCCGGCACGCCGATGAGCGTGATGCGCGCTTCGGAGGTCGAATGCGTGACGGCTGTGATGAGTGGCTGCTCCATCGTCTCCTCTTCTGCCACGACAAAGGTACCTGGCGCGTCCTCGAACGACGAGCGGCAGTGGATGCGGACGCCATGGTTGCGCGCGTACTCGATCGAGCGCAGCTGCAGGACGCCCGCCCCCGAAGCGGCCATCTCGAGCACCTCCTCGAAGGACACCGTGTCGAGCTTGCGGGCCTCGGGGACGATCCGCGGGTCGGCCGAGAAGACGCCCAACACGTCGGTGTAGATTTCGCACACGTCGGCGCCGAGGGCCGCCGCCACCGCGACGGCGCTCGTGTCCGAGCCGCCGCGACCGAGCGTCGTCACGTCCCTGCCCATGCTCGAGACGCCCTGAAAGCCGGCCACCAGCACGATGCTGTCCTCCTCCAGCGCCGCCTTGATGCGCTCCGCGCGCACGTCCACGATGAGCGCCTTCGTGTGCGACTCGTCGGTCACGATCCCCGCCTGCGAGCCCGTCAGCGAGATCGCACGGTGGCCGAGGTCGTGGATCGCCATGGCGCACAGCGCGCAGGAGATCCGCTCGCCGGTGGAGAGCAGCATGTCCATCTCGCGGGGATCGGGGGCCGAGGAGACCTCCTCGGCCATCTCGATCAGCTCATCGGTGGTCTTGCCCCGCGCGGAGAGCACGGCGACGACGCGATGTCCGGCCTCGCGCTTGTCGACGATCCGCCGCGCCGCCCGCTTGATGCGCTCGGCGTCGGCGACCGAGGTGCCTCCGAACTTCATGACGACCATGCCTGGCATGCCGTGCAGGATATTGGCCCGTGGCGCGGCGTCCGCCGGGAGCGTGTCGCGCCCGCCGGCAAGCAGATCGGCCCTCGAGGTCGTCGGCGGTGTCGCTATGTTCCAGCCGATGGGGCGTCGGCGCAGCATGCGGATCCCGCTGGCGCTCGCGCTGTCATTCGGCATGTGCCTGCTCGGCCTCGCCTGGGGTCCCGCGCGCGCCCACGCCGCAGCTCCCACCCGCAGGGCGAGCGGTAGGCCACAGCACGCGGCGAGCAAGATCGTCCCGTCGGAAGTCAGCCTGACGCCCGCGCTCGCAGCTCCCGGTGCCGCGGTCACGATGCCTCCGGTCGGCCTGTCGGTCGAGTACCCGACGATGGTGCAGGACCTCGGGACGGGCAGCTGCCCGCCCTCCGCCCTGACGGCCGAGCTGCTCCGGCTCGGCTCTCCCCCACTGGAGCTGGCCGGCGTGAGCCAGGACTTCACCGCCCCCGACGGGGCGGTCTCCGGCCAGCCCACCTCCTGGGAAGCGGCCACCCTCTATCCGCTGTCCGCGACATTCTGGAGCCAGCTGCAGTGCCTGCTGAGCGCCGCGAAGGACCCGCTCACGGTCGGTCTCAACGTGAGAACGGGAAACCTCTCATGGGCAACGCAGATGGTCGCCAAAGCCCAGAGCGCAGCCGCCAACGGGTTGAGCTTCTCGCTCGGGAACGAGCCGGACCTCTACGGCCTTCCCAACTACTCATCCCTCGACAAGCCTCAGGCCGGCGAAGAAGCCGCCGAAGCGAACCTTTACCTGCAGTTGGTGAGCTACCTGAGGCCGGCGGTGGGGAGCGCTCCGCTGATCGGACCGGAGCTGTCCCGACCGGCGCGATGGCGCTACGTGCTGTCTCACGTCGTCGAACAGCTGCACGCGCAGACGGTCGGCGTTCACCTCTACCCGCTGACCGACTGCCGCAGCCCGCGGGAGGTAACCACGGGAGGGCTGCTCTCGTCCCAGGTGGCCGACGCCCCGGAGAGGCTCTCGTGGGTCGTCTCCGCGGCCCAGGCGGCAGGGCTGCCGGCCATCATCTCCGAGGCCAACTCCGCCTCGTGCGGTGGCCTGGCGGGCGTCTCAGACAGCCCCGCGGCGGCGGTCTGGGCCGTGCGCTTCGTACTCTCGGCGCTGAAGACGGGCTTCCGAGAGGTGCGCTTCCACTTCGCCGGAGACCCCTACGACCCCTTTGTCGTCCGGGGCGGCGCGGTCCTGACGCGACCGCTCGAGAGCGCGCTCGTGGCGCTCAACCAGTGGCTGCCGGTCGGCTCCTCGCTGCGCACCGTGCCGCGCGTGCGGGAACTCGTTGCGAGCGCCGTGGCGCAGCCCGGAGGCGGAACCGTGCTGATCCTCGACAACGAGCGCGCACGCGCCCGCCCCGTCGTGCTCCGCAACGCCCACAGCGTGCATGTCGCAATCCTCAGCCCCGCGCACGCCGGGCTCGTAACCGAGACCCTGATCGCACGCGGGCGCCTGAAGCTCTCGATCGCGCCAAACACCCTGCTGGCCGTCTCCACCGTGCCTTGAGTGCCCCCGGCTCGCGGCCCGCGAGCCTCGTCACCTGGGCAGGAGGCGTCGGCTCAGACGGCGCGGCGGCCGGCCAGCGCCTTGCCGAGCGTGACCTCGTCCGCATACTCGAGATCCGAGCCGACAGGCAGGCCACTGGCGAGCCTCGTCACGCTGAGGTTGGGGGCGCGCACACGCAGCTCCTCGGCGATGTGCAGCGCCGTCGCCTCCCCGGTGGTCGTGGGATTCGTCGCGAGCACGACCTCGCGTACGGCGCTCTCGCCGGAGCTGGCGCGCGCGAGCAGCTCAGCGACCTTCAGGTCCTCCGGGTCGACGCCGTCGATCGGCGAGAGCGCCCCGCCGAGGACGTGGTAGACGCCGTGGTACTCGTGCGTTCGCTCCATCGGGATCACGTCGCTGGGCTCCTCCACGACGCAGATCACCCCGTGGTCGCGCCGCGGGTCCTGGCAGATGCGGCAACGCGCCTCGTCGGTGAGGTTGAAGCAGACCTCGCAGAGCCCGATCTTCTCCTTGACCTCCCGGATCGCCTCGGCGAGCGCGGCGGCGTCCTCGGCGGAGGTGCGCAGGATGTGGAAGGCGAGGCGCTGGGCGGTCCTGTTGCCGACGCCGGGCAGCTTCGAGAGCTCCGTCACCAGCCGCTGGACCGGCGGAGCGTATGAGCCGTTCACAGGCCCGGCATGCCCAGCCCGCCAAGGCCGCCGAGGTCGAGGCCGCCGGTCGCGCCGCCCAGCTTGCGGGCGGCGAGCTCCTGAGCCATACGCAGGCCCTCGTTGACCGCCGCCAAGACCATGTCGGCGAGGATCTCGACGTCCTCGGGGTCGACCGCCGATGGGTCGATCGTGATCGCCTTGACCTCCAGGTCCCCGCCGACCTTCACGATCACCATGCCTCCCCCGGCGGAGGCCTCGACGACCTCGTGCTTAAGCTCCTCCTGAGCGGCCTCCATCTCCTGCTGCATCTTCTGCACCTGCTGCATCATCTGCTGCATGTTCGGCATCCGCGGCTGCTTGGGCATCAGTGGCCTTTCTCTTCGCTGGTGGCGGCCTCGAGCTCCTCGCCCTGGGCGTCCACGCCATGCGCGTGATCCCACTCGCCGGGCACCTCCTCGGCGTCGAACTCCTCCATGAAGCGCCGCACCCACTCCTCTTCCGAGCGCGCTGGCTCGGGACTCTGCTGCTCGCTTGATCCGAGCGTGTCCCGCAGCTCGAACGCGAGCCGCCAGCGGACGCCGGTGACTGCGCGAAGCGCCTCGGTGACAGCCGCCCGGTTCAGCGGCACGGAGGCCTTCTTCCTTAGGAACGGCTTTGAGGATGCGAAGGCGACCGTCAGATCCTCGCCGTCGATCTCGACCGGCTGGGCCTCGGCGATCAGCGCGCCCAGCAGGGCGTTCTCGCCGCGCACCAGATCGACGACGGCCGGCCACAGCGAGCACACCGACTCGAGGTCCCTCGCGGCGATCGGCTCGGGTACGCCGGCGCTCTCGCTCGCAAGCGGGTCGCTCTGCACCGCGACGGCGGTGGGGCCGCCCGAGCTCGGCACGTCAGCCTGCCGGGAGGCGCCCTCGGTGGCCTGACCGGCGGCATCCCCGCCTGGCCCGCCGGGGCCGCCGGGAGGCTCGCGTTCGGCGGCGGCGCGCTGTGCGCCGGATACAGCCGCCGGCACCTCGCCGTGCTCGAGGCGCTCGATCCGCGCGAGCAGCGCCCGCATGGAGCTGTCGACGTCGGGCCTCGCCGCCTTTACGAGCGCCAGCTCCAGGCGCGTCCGCGCGTCCCCGCCGGCGCGGACGGCCTCAAGCGCGCCGCCGAGCAGCTCGAGCAGGCGCACGACCACCCCGTGGTCGACGCGCTCGGCCTGGGCCTGCAGGGCGGCGTCGGCCTCGGGCGTCAGCGACAGCTCGGCGGGCACCTCGCCGAGGACCTGCACCACCAGCAGCTCGCGGGCGCGCACCTCGAGGTCCGACGCGAAGGAACCCGCGTCGCGGCCCTGCTCGACGCACTCCTCGAGAGCCGTGAGCGCCCTGCGCGAGTCGCCGGCGGCGATCGCGTCGACGGTCGCTTCGAGCAGGGAGGCGTCGGCGACGCCGAGTACCGCCAGCACATCCTGCAGGCCGATCTCGGTCCCCGTGTAGGTGACGATCTGCTCGAGCGTCCCCAGCGCGTCGCGGAAGCTGCCCGTCGCCGACCGGGCTATCGCGGCGACGGCCGCAGGTGGGACGTCGATGGACTCCGCCTCGGCGGTGCGCCGCAGCACGCTGGCGATCTGCTCGATGCTTGGCCGGTGGAAATCGAAGCGGTGGCAGCGGTCCACCACGGTTGGCGGAACCTTCCCCGCCTCGGTCGTCGCCAGCACGAACACCGTGTTGGGCGGCGGCTCCTCGAGCGTCTTCAGGAAGGCGTTCCACGCCTGTGGCGAGAGCATGTGAGCCTCGTCGAGGATGTAGACCTTGCGGCGCCCGCTGACAGGTGCATAGGCGACGCTCTCGCGCAGCTCGCGGATGTCGTCCACGGAGTTGTTCGACGCCGCGTCCATCTCGATCACGTCGAGCGAGCTCGCTCGGGCGATCGAGATGCACGAGTCGCACTGCCCGCACGGCTCGATCGTCGGGCCTCGCTCGCAGTTCAGGCAGGCGGCGAGGATCTTGGCCATCGACGTCTTCCCGGTGCCGCGTGAGCCGACGAACAGGTACGCGTGGTGCACCTTGCCCCGCTGCACCGCGTTGCGCAGCGTCCGTACGACGGGCTCCTGGCCGACGACCTCGGCGAACGTACGGGGACGGTGCCTGCGGTACAGCGACCGCTGCTGCTCCTGTGGCTGCTCCTGAACCGACAACGTTGGGCTGAGTCTACCCACGCTCGCGGGGCGGGCGGGACCGATTCGATGGGCCGCCCGAGCGGACGGCGTCGCCTGCCGGAGCGGATAGCGTCCCGGCTCGTGACAGCCTGGATCAAGCGCCATCCGGCGCCGCTCGGGGCCGCGCTCGCGATCACCGTCGGCGCGTTTCTGCTCCGTGTGGTGAGCGGGGTCGGCTTCGCCAACTACGACACGCTGTACGCGCTCGCCTGGGGCGGACAGCTCTCGCGCGGGGAACTTCCGGCCTACGCGGTCCCGATCGCTCCGACTCCCCACCCGCTGATCGAGGCCCTCGGCCTGGTGCTCTCCCCGCTCGGGCCGCGTGCGGTGGAGGACGTGACGGTGGCGCTCGCCTTTCTCGCGCTGGCTGCATGTGGTTGGGTCGTGTACGCGCTCGGCTCGCGGTGGTTCGGCCGGGCCGCCGGCGCGCTGGCTGCGCTCGTGCTGCTCACGCGGGTGCCGATCCTCTCCTATGGCGTGCGCGCCTACGTGGACCTGCCCTACATGCTCCTGCTGCTGAGCGCCCTGCTCGTGGAGTCCCGGCGCCCCCGCGCAGGGGTCCCAGTGCTCGCGCTGCTCGCGCTCGCCGGCCTGCTGCGGCCGGAGGCTTGGGCCTTCTCGGCCCTCTACTGGGCCTACCTGATGATCCCCAACACGCGCTCGGCGGAGAGGAGCGCCGCGCCGGCCACGGTGCGAGGGCGCGGTGAGATCGTGCGGCTCACGCTGCTGGCAGCGGCTGGGCCGCTCATATGGGTACTCAGTGACCTGCTGATCACCGGCGATCCCCTGTGGTCGCTCACGAACACGCGCAACACCGCCTCGACGCTGCACCGGATCCGCGGGATCGCCGACGTGCCGGAATACGTGCCGCGCCGGATCGGCGAGATCCTGCGCCCGCCCGTGCTCGCTGGCGCCGCGCTCGGCGGCATGCTCTCGCTTCTGTGGCTGCGCCGACGGGCCGTTCCGGGCGCGATCGCGGGGGTCCTCGCGGTGGCGGTGTTCGCCGCGTTCGCCGCGCTGGGATTGCCGATCAACACCCGCTACGCCTTCCTGACGGCGGCCATCCTCTGCATCTTCTTCGGCGCGGGCGTCTTCGGCTGGTTGCGTCTCGCGAGCGGTGACCGCAGGCGGCGCTGGTGGATGGCGGGCGCGGCGCTCGTGCTCGCGGCGTTCCTCGCATACGCGCCGTCCCAATACCGCTCTGCGCACCATGAGCTCGACAACCTGGGCGGCCAGCAGCGCATCGAAGGCGACCTGCTTGCGCTGGTCGACGACCGCTCGATCACCCTTCGCTGCGGACCGGTGGGAGTGTCAAACCACGCGCCGGTCCCGCTGCTGGCGCTGTACCTGAAGACCAGCCCGCGCAACGTGGTGAGCCCGGAGAGCGGCAGCATCACCAGCGGCGTCTACGTCGACCCCGCAAGCAGGGAGGTCGAACAGGGCTACGTGCTCGACAAGCGCGACCCGCATGCGCCGGCGAGCGTCCCTGCGGGATTCGCTGCCGTGAAGACCAATCGCTCGTGGCTGATCTTCAGGCGCTGCAGATAGTGGACCGTGCACCCCTCGTCGAGATTCCGGCCGCCGGTCGCCGGGTCGTCGCCCGGTGCTCCGGTTCGGGAGCTCCCGCTGCGCCTGCCGGTGATCGCTTAAGGCTGCTTCCTTCCGGACCTGACCTGATTCGCAAGCCGACACCGCGCGGGACCCGAACCATCAACGCCCCGAGCGACGGAGCGACCGGAGCGAAACCCCTCGGAGAGGAATTCGGCTCCGCTAGAGCGGATTGCGGATACAGGGCACCGCTACCTCCCCGCCTAGCACGGTCCGCCCGGATCGTAACGCACCCGTCGCACCCGCTGGCGGAGTTCCGCTAGTCTGCCCAGCCGTGACCTACCTAAACAGCTCCCTCAAACTTCGCTCCCGCGCCGGGCTCGGCCTGGCGACGCTCGCCGCCGGCGCGCTCATCGCCGGGTGCGGCTCGAGCGGCTCGAGCAGCACGATCACCGTCGGCAACGAGAACAAGGCCGATGAATCGCTGGCCAAGAGCAGCGCCGCCGCGACGACACCGACCCCGACGGCCTCGACGGCCGCGAAAACGCCGACAAGCGGACCGCTCGCCAAAGAACCGAGCGTCGCGATTCCGGCGGGTGCCGCGCCGAGCGCGCTGGTGGTCAAAGACATCATCAAGGGCACAGGGGCCGAAGCCAAAGCCGGACAGCCCGTGACGGTCAACTACGTCGGCGCCCTCTTCCATGGCGGCAAGGTGTTCGACGCCTCGTGGAAAAGGAACGAACCGTTCACGTTCACCCTCGGGCAGGGAGCTGTCATCAAAGGCTGGGACCAGGGCGTCGCCGGCATGAAGGTCGGCGGACGGCGTGAGCTGGTAATCCCGGCGGCCCTCGCCTACGGATCGAAAGGCGCCGGGGCCTCGATCCCGCCGAATGCGCCGCTCGTGTTCGTGGTCGACCTGCTCGGCGTCTAGGCCGCACGCCCACAGGGCGGCATGACCGTGGTGCGCTGCGCTGCGCTGCTCCTCCTGAGCTGCGCGGCGCTGGCCGCGGCCGGCTGCGGCAGCGGCGGGGAGGGAGCCAGCCAGACCGGGCTGAGGCTCCAGCGTGAAGACCTCGTGGCAGTGGGCCGCGCGCTGGCGAGCGCGCAGGGCTCGGTCGAACGGGAGGTGGCCGCCGCCAGGGCGACCTGGCCGCTGGTGGCCAACGGGCTGCCTGTGAGCGTGGCCCCGGCCGCGCGCGGATCGATCCGCGCTGCCACAGAGCAGGCAGCGACAGTGGTGGTGCCTGCGCCTCTCAGGGAAGGGCAGGCGACGACGCTCACAGGCCCGGGCGCGCAGATCGCCGGCCTCTTCCAGGGCTTCCACGGTCTCGCCGCCAATGGATGGCGGATGATCGGGGCGGCGATCGACGCGATCGGACACGGCTCGCCCGCTGCCGCGCGGTTCGCGCGCGCGAACGTGGCGCTCTACGTCGAGAGCGTCTACGACGCGCACTTCAGCCTCGCCCAGATCGGCAAGAAGCTGCAGGCGGGTTACCGAAAGCTCGGTGGCGCCGGCGCTTTCGGCACGGCACTCGCAAAGAGTGAAGTGGACGCGCTGGCGCGAAGCTACTCGGAAGCGACCGACCGGCTGCATCCCCATGTCGGCGTCCGGTTGGGATCGTGAACGTGAGCGCGTTCGTCACCGCCGGCGCCGGCTTCCTGCTCGCCGTGCTGTGGTTCGATCTGATGTTCGACGTGCAGGTCCTCGGCCACCGCGACGGCAGTCTCCCCGAGGGAGTGCTGGCCTCGATCGCGGGCTACTACCGCCGGGTCACGACGGCAGCCCGGCCGATGAACCGCCTGATATCCACCGTGATGCTCGCGACGCTGGCGGCGATAGTCGTGGAGATCGTGCGCGGCGAACCACGTCAGTGGGTCGCGTGGGCGTCGCTCGCCCTCGCCGTGGCGCCGATCGCGCTCGCCGGCACTCGCATCGTCCCGAGCGCGGCGCGGCTCGGAGCGCGAACCGATCCCCCGGCGCGCCAGAGCACGATCGCGATGGACATCTTCCGGGGTCACGTCCTCTGCGCCGCGCTGATAGCGGCGCTGCTCGCGCTGCAGCTGTCGTTCGCCTGAGCAGAGCGTTCCGAGGCCCGAGGCGCCGAACGTTGGCATCGCGCCGGAACGGCCGATGGTGGGACCCGAGGTGGCCGAAATATCCGCAATTTGCGGAAAATTTCGGCTCCCGAGGGCACCGGCCCCGCAAGGGCTGTGGGACGGGCGCACGCTCCGCTGTGTATTCACGCCCGACGTTGGCGCGAGGTTTGCTCACGATCGTTAGCCTTAGTGCACGGTGTTCCTCATTTTGATCACCGCGTGGTTGGCGGTTGTGTTCTTCGGTCTGATGATGTGTCGTCTAGCCGCGCGCAGCGACGACTCCCACTCTGTTGAGTTGGCCGAGTGGATTGCCGCCTGCCGCATCGCCGCGCGTGAGGCGCCGTCCACCGATAAGGCCACCGAGCAGTTGCCGTTTGACGCCGAACCCGAGCGCTACCGGGCGACGGGCTGATGATGAGCCACGGCTCCCACCCTCTCCGAAGGCCGCCCGGGAAGCGCACGCTCAGGGCAGGCCGCAACCCCCGGAGCCGGCTCGTCTGCAAACGCCTGTTCCTCGTCAGCCCAGTCGTCTTGGCGTTGCTCGGTGCGCTCGTCTTCGCCGGGAGCGCCCTCGCGACGATCCCCGAAGTCCCGCTGCCCACGCCGACGCCGGAAGTAGTAGTCCCCGAAACACTCCCCGTGCCAATCCCCGAAGCAACGCCCGAAATCCCAACCCCCACGCCGACCCCAGAAGTGACGCCGGAAACACCCCCTGCGCCGACGCCGGAACCGACGCCCGAAACCCCGGCGCCGATACCGACGCCTGAAACCCCACCGCCGATACCGACGCCCGAACCCCCACCTCCGACGCCGACGCCGGAACCGACCCCCGAAGTCCCACCACCAATACCGACGCCGGAAACCCCACCGCCGACGCCGACGCCGGAAGCGACTCCCGAAACCCCACCGCCTGAAACAAAGCCGGAGACCCCTCCGACGCCCCCCCAAGAGGGACCGCTCGCTGCTTCGCAGGATGCCGGCCTCGGGGCTCCTCCGGACACTGCGGATGTCCCGATCGGTTCTTTGCCAACGCCTTCTGCCGTGGGCGGCCCGGGTAAGACGGCCTCGACCTTGTCCGCAAGCCCGGCTTCCGTCGGCGCGGCGGCGGGGCGGATCGCTGCTCAGCAGGCCGTGAGCCTCAGCTGCGAGCTCGCGGGATTGGAAAGGAGCATGAGCGACAGGTGCATCGCTGCTTCTCTCGGCGTTCAGCGCTTCTTCGCGACCTCGCTCGTGCCCGTGGGGTCCGCCAATGCCGGGGACTCCGCGGCGGCAGCGACGGTAAAGACCCCCACGGATGACGATCCAGGCGGCTCGGCGGTTAGATCGCGCCCCCCAGTCAGCCCGGCTCCCAGCCCGGCACCAGGCGGAGCCTCCGGCGGGTCCGCGGGCGCCTCCGGTCTCGGCCTCTCAGCCTCCCTTACGCTCGGAGCTCTCTTGCGCATGGCGCCCGCGCGCGCGATGCGTCGGCTCCGACTCTCCTGTGAGCCGTGGCTCACTGCATGCTTCGCTCTGATTCCAGAGCGCCCGGGCTAGCTCCTCCCGGTCGCTTCAGGTCGGCGCTGGATCTCGTGATCCACGCCGTGGGAAATCAATTCGAGGTTGGTTCAAGAGGAGCTGTATTTCATGGGACGCCAACTAGCAGTATCGGCGGTAAGGACACGGACGGAGGGCGGCACCGAGAGAAGCGTCGCGGATCGCGCGCGCACACAAGTGGTGGCGAGCGAGCCGAACTTGGCGCTCGCCAGTGCGAACGTTTGGACGCACACGCTGATCCTCACGGGCGAGCTGAACCGTCGTTCGGCTCACACGCTCGAGGCGGAGATCGAGCATCTCTGCGAGGAAGGGGTCACGGGCATCACGGTGGATCTGCGTGGGCTCACGCACATCGACTGGACCGGCGTGGCGGTGATCGCGTTTCGCTCCAGCCTTTGCAAAAGGCGGGGATACGATTTTGCGCTGATCCCCGGATCTCCGGCCATCCAACGCGCCTTCGAGCAGGCGGGCGTCGGCGACGCCCTTCCGTTCCACGGCAATGACGTCGCGGATCCGCTCCTGGAGGCACATCATGGGTAGGCGTTGTGAGGAGGCAACACGATGAGCGACCTCGGAGACGGTCCGTTCCACAGAGGTCAGCCGGTTTGGGTTCTCGCGAGCGACGGCTCTCAGCGTGCCGCCGAGTACGTCGGCGAGGCCGAGACCAACACGTGGTTCGGCGGGGCGCCGAGGGTGCTCGTCGTCTACCCGGAGGTTCACTCAGGTGAAGCCGTGGAGGTCGATCGCGTTATACCGCGCGAGGGTTAGCCGGCCCCTGGGTCGCTGAACGTCCAGAGAGTCCTCGAGACCGTTCGGGGGGTCCTGCGCGGGTCCACCGGGTTGATACGCCTGGATCAGCCGCGATCAAGGCTCGGGTTGGACAGCAGAACAGGTGAGCCCGTGAGCTCACGCTCGCCGTGCGGCCACTTCTGAGGCCGCTACCGGCCTCATCTACAGGCCATCGTGGCCCATAAAGCTCCTCTGCCAAACGGCCGATGCTGTCATGTGTGCGGCTGTGCGCAGATCGGGCTGCGAAAAACGCTGGTTGTGTTGGCAAGCGTCCTGCTGGTGCTGCTCGTTGGCGCCTGCGGAACAGGGACGCCGGTCAAGACGGCCAATAGGACCATCGCTGCCGTGACCGAGGGGGACTTCGCGATCACCGCCGCGACACATCTGAAGGCCGGGGACGTCGTTCTGCGGGTCCACAACAAGGGCCCCGAGGAGCACGAGCTGATCGTTGCTCAGGTGCGGGACGGACGCTTGCCGTTCAGGGCCGACGGATTCACGGTCGACGAGGAGGCTCTCCAGCGGTCCGAGCCGGGCTCGCTGGTGCCGGGCCAGCCGGGCAGCACGCGGGATCTGCATGTACGCCTGGCGCCAGGTCGCTACGTGCTGTTCTGCAACATGGCCGGGCACTACCTCGGCGGCATGCATGCCGACCTGGTCGTGACTCAATGACTCGTCGCGGGCAGGCCTTCCGTCCGTTTTACGGCGGTGGCCGTCGGACCATCGTCGCGATCTTCGTCACCTTCGCGCTGATCGGAGGGCTCAGCGCGGGCTTGTCGCTGTCGGCGACGGAGCGCTCGAAGAACCGGGCCACCGTCCTCCAGGTGGCCGACCGTCAGCGGACGCTTGCCGAGCGCTACGTCAAGGAAGTGCTTCTCGCCCACGCCGGCCGGCAGGCCGACCCCGCATCCACGGCATCGATCCTCGCGAGCAGCGCGCATGCCCTGCTCGACGGCGGGACAGCACCGGCGGTCAATGGCGATGACGACGAAAGCACCCTGGCGGCGGCCAGCGGCACCGTCCTTCGCAACCAGTTCGAACAGGAGAGCCGACTCGTCAATGACATGACGGCGAACGGCGAAGCCGTCCTGTCGCAGCGCCCGGCGTCAACGCTGCCCGCGACGGCACATGAGCACACGGCCAACCTGGATCCGATCCAGCGACTTCGCGTGTTGGCGGCTTTGACCTCCAACGTCTCACTGAACGCGGGGCGCACGATCGCGAGGAGCACCGATCAGAACGTCAGCCGGCTGATCATCATGCAGGTGGCGCTCGGGATCGGCGGACTTGCGGTCTCGCTCCTGCTCGCCTGGGCGCTGCTCGCCACAACGCGCCGGCAAACCGCGCATTTTCGTAGTCTGGCCCAGTCCTCCCACGACCTCGTGGTCGTGCTGGGCGCGGGTGGCTGTCGCTATGTCAGCCGATCGGTCGCAGCCCTGGTCGGGCGGCCCGAGTCCGAGCTGTTCGGTCGAGGATTCGAGCAGCTGGTGCACGATGACGACCGTGACATCCTCGAGGCCGTCAGGACCAACGGCGAGCCGGCCGAGTTGAGCCTTCGCATTCGCAACGCCAGCGGGGAATGGCGCCACCTCGACGCGCACGCAACCGATCTTCGTGCCGACCGACACCTCAGGGGCGTGGTGCTCAACGCGCGCGACACGACCGATCGGGTGCGGCTCGAGCAAGAGCTGACCGCGCAGGCCCGGCGCGACAGCTTCGGGAGCAAGCTGTCCGAGGCGCTCGAGATGGCCGACGAGGAGGACAGCGTGTGTGAGGTGGTCGAGCGCGCGATGGTCGAGACCTCGCAGGAGACGCCGATGGAATTGCTGCTCGCCGACTCAAGCCGCGCCAACCTCAAGCGTGCGGCGACGAGTCCGAGCGCCGGCGCACCTGGCTGTCCGGTGAAGTCGCCGTTCTCCTGCGTCGCGGTGCGACGCGGCAGCGCCGTGGTCTTCGACTCGAGCGAGGTGCTCAACGCCTGTCCGAAGCTCCGCGACCGGCCGGGCGGTCCCTGCTCGGCCGTGTGCGTGCCCGTGAGCTTCATGGGCCGCTCCCTCGGGGTGCTCCACACGACCGGGCCCGACGGTGCCCCGCTCGCCGGCGAGGAGGTGGCGAGGTTGACCACACTTGCGGCGCAGACAGGGGCGCGGATCGGCACCGTGCGGGCGTTTGAAAAGACGCAGCTTCAGGCCTCCACCGACGCGCTCACCGGTCTAGGCAACCGCCGCACGCTCGAGAAGCAACTCAGGGGCATCGTCAAGGGCGGGGACCCGTTCGCCATCGCGATCGCCGATCTCGACAAGTTCAAGCAGCTCAACGACGCCCACGGACACGAGACAGGCGACCGTGCATTGCGGCTCTTCGCGCAGGTCACACAAGAGGTGCTCCGCGACCACGACCTCATCGCGCGTTGGGGCGGCGAGGAGTTCGTCGTCGTGCTGCCCCAGCTCGATCGCTTCCAGGCAGTCATCGTCCTCGACCGGATCCGCCGCAATCTCGCCAAAGCGCATCCCGGCGAAACCCCGCGGTTCACTGTCAGCTTCGGCGTCACGGACTCCACCCAGGCCGAGAGCGTCGAGCAGCTCATGACGATCGCCGACCACGGCCTATACGCGGCAAAGCAGGCGGGCCGCGATCGAACCACGATCGGTGAGCCGTCGACCGATCCGCCGCGCTCGACGACCGTCATGGACGACCCCGAGGGCGCCACACCGGTACGCCGCGCCCGCCCATCGCTGCACGAGGCCGTGGACGACGAGGATCCGCACCCGAGCGGCCTCGAGATTCGCTGAGGGGTACTCGCCGCGAGTGATGGGGTAGTGGCTGGCCGATGCCGCTCGCTGTCAATCTCGCCAACGAACTCGGCAACGCGTTGTCTTTCGCGTTCGGGATGTTCTGGGAAATCCTGTGGGCGCTGATCCTCGGCTTCGGACTATCGGCGGTCGTCGAGGCTGTTGTCTCCAAGAGCGAGATGCGCCGTCTGCTCCCGGACGACTCGCCGCGTTCGATCGCCCGCGCGACGCTACTCGGCGCCGCCTCCTCGTCCTGCTCCTATGCCGCGGTCGCGCTGGCCCGTTCGCTGTTTCGCAAGGGCGCCAACTTCACGGCGGCGATGGCGTTCCAGTTCGCCTCGACCAACCTCGTGATCGAGCTCGGGATCATCATGGCCCTGATCCTCGGCTGGCAATTCACCCTCGGTGAGTTCGTCGGTGGGCCGCTCATGATCGTCCTGATGGCGCTGCTGTTCAGGCTCTTCCTGTCACGGCGCCTGGTCGAGGAAGCGCGGCAGCACGCCGAGCGCGGCGCACGGGGGCGGATGGAGGGGCACGCCGAGATGGACATGGCGGTTCAGGCAACAGGCTCGCTATGGCGGCGGCTGCGCTCCCCCCAAGGCTTCACAGCGACCGCCAGGTACTTCGTCATGGACTGGGCATCGGTGTGGATGGACGTCTTCGGCGGCCTGCTGATCGCCGGCGCGCTCGCGGCATGGGTCCCCAATTCGTTTTGGCAGTCGCTGTTCTTCTCAAGCCACCACACGTTCGCCAAATTCTGGGGCCCGGTCATCGCTCCATTCATCGCGATCCTGAGCTTCGTCTGCTCGATCGGCAACGTGCCGCTTGCCGCGGTGCTCTGGAACGGCGGCATCAGCTTCGGTGGCGTGCTCGCGTTCATCTTCGCCGACCTGATCATCCTGCCGATCCTGGACATCTACCGCAAGTACTACGGCTGGCGGATGGCCGGCTTCCTGCTCGCCACCTTCTACGCCACGATGGCCGCCGCCGGCCTGATCGTCGAGTTCCTCTTCGAAGGCCTCGGCCTCAGACGCACGCAGCGCAACGCCACGGTCGAGATGGCCAACATCCACTGGAACTACACAACCGTCCTCAACATCATCTTCCTCGCGATCGCCGGCGTCCTTGTATGGCGCTTCGTGCGCACAGGCGGCCTGCCAATGCTGCGAACGATGAACAAGCCACTCGAGCCACCGCCGCACGAGGCACACGCCCACTCGCACTGACAGCGCTCTCGGAACCGCGCCCCATCGTGCGGCGAGTGAAGCTGTTCCGGACGTCGAGTCGGCTCTGAGCACACGAGCGCGAGCACCGCTCTGTGGCGTCGGCGTCGAGCGCCGATGCCACGCGATAGCACGAGGCAGAACAGGTCGTCAGCTCGCCGTGGAGCGTCCGAGATAACGCGTCCGCTGACACTGCAAGCGCCGCCTCCCGGGGTTCAGGGCGTCCAGTTCTCGGCGAGCGGCGTGAGCTGGAGCTCGTGTGTCGCCGAGCGCGCGTCCTGGTTGGCGAGGAAGAGGGCGGCGTCGGAGATCCTGCGCGGGTCGGCCAGCGCCTCCGGCGAGACACCGGCGCGTGTGGACCCGTCGAGCGGCTG
>JAOPZM010000259.1 GCA_025964115.1 Solirubrobacterales bacterium | reverse complement strand
GGCTCTTCTGACGACCGTCCGCTAGCCGGCGACGAGCTCGACCCAGTCGTAACGACGGCCGCAGAGGGCGCGCCAGCGATCGACGGCAACGGCGCGCAGAGCCCGCTGCGGGTCATAGGCGGCTTCTGCCAGGAAGACCGAGGCGAGCACGGCGGACCCTCCGTCTCCCGGCGCGAGCGTGAAGCCCCCACGCGCGATCGTGAGGCTGTGAGCGCCGGCTGAGAGGACGGCCGCGAGCGGCGGAACGGTGTTGGGGACGAGCGAGTTGCCGCTCAGCTGGCCGCCGACCGATGCAAGCCGGCGCCCGTCCACACGCACCTCGACGTCCGGCATGATCTGGCCCTGGAGCCACACGTTCCACGCCCCTGAAGCCGGCAGGTTGAACGTGACGGTGAGCCGGCCGCGCTTGTTCATCACGAGCCCCCGGCGTTGGTGACCCCAGCCCGCCGGGTGCGAAGCCGCGAGCAATGGGATCCGCACGATCTCCGGTGCCTCGGCGGCGAGGAGCCGTGCGCCGGGCGTCGCGGCCGCAGTCGCGAGGCGCCCGATGCGTACGCACTGCGTAGCGGGAGCGCCGCTGAGCACCAGGTGGGCGAGCGCAGCGGGGGCACCCGCCCTGCGTCCCCAGAGCTCGTAGTAGGAGCCGTGCCACAGCAGCCTGTATGCCGACGGCGGGCGCTCGCGCGAGGGGTCGCGGCGGGTGAGGATCAGCGGGTAGGCGAGCAGGGCGGCCGGCGGCACGCGGCTCAGATCGACAGGAGCGCCATAGAAGCCGGCCGCAGCGCCGAGCGCGGCCGGCGGGTAGACGAAGTCCGGACCGCCGATGTCGAGGTCGCGCAGCTCATACAGCGCGTATTCGTCGAAGTCGGTGAAGACGGTTGGGCCTCTTCCGGCAAAGCGCGAGTTCAACGATGCCAGCTCCTCGTAGCGCGCCGTTGGGGCGAGGTTCGAGGCGTGGTACTGCATCGCGTCGGAGGCGACCACGCCGCCGAAGAGGACAAGCCCAAGGAGCGCCGCTCCCAACTTGGAGGTCCGCCGGGGCAGGGCTGCGAGTGCCGCGACCCCCGCCCAGCAGATGAGCACGACGACCGGCGAGGTGAGCATCAGCGTCTTGGCTCCGGCCCAGGTGGTGACGTACTCGTCCACCAGCAGCCAGGTAAGGAGCACGAGCGCAAGCCAGCCCGCGAGCGCATACTCGCGCGCGCGTATGATGTACGCCCCGCCGAGGGCGGCGCCGAGGAGCGCCAGCGCGACCAGCCCGTGGGTGATCGTCAGCCCGGAGCCGACCGGGGCCAGCTTGTAGCTGCCGCGCAGCCAGATCCCCAGGACCTGGAGCGAGTTCAGGGCACTGTGGAGATTGCCGGGGTTGCTCGTGGAGGCGATCGCGCGGGCCACCCGCAGCGAGCCAGACACGTTGATCCAGGTCGGCCAGGCGGCGACCAGGCCGCTCGCCACCCCGGCGCCCGCGAGCGCGAGCAGCGGCCGCGCCTCGGCCCGACCCGCACGCAGCTCGCCGACCGCGACGATCAGGACCACAAGTGCCGCCGCGAGCACCCAAGGGGCGAAGCCGACGCCGAGCGCCGAGATACCTGCCGCTGCGACGAGTGCGAAGGGGATCGCGCCGCGGGGGCCGCCGTGAAGCCAGCGACGGTGCACGACGACCAGCGAGCCGAGGGTGAGCATCATCGGCAGGGCGGTGAGCTCCTTGATCGAGCCAATCAGCTCATAGCCATAGACGAGCGCCGGCAGCGTGACGCTCAGCGCCGCGAGAGCCGCGAGGCCACGGTGGAGGCCGGCTCGCCGTGCCAGCAGCCAGGCCGGCCCCACGGCCAGCGCGAGCATGAACGCGTTGAACGGCTGGAAGGCCCAGATCAGGGGCAGCCCCAGCAGGAAGGCGCTGCCGCCGAAGAGCGTGTCCGCTCCGGAGGGATAGCTGTTGTTGTAGTAGTGATCGACGAACAGGCCGTAGGAGTTGCGCAGGTCCAGGTGTCGGTAGTCCTGGCCGTGGTGCATCAGGAAGTCAGCCCCCAGCATGTGGACCGCGGAGTCGGAGAGGGCCATGAAGGAGGAGAAGCTCGGACGGCCTGCCAGGAGCACGGGCGCGAGCGCGAGCAGATAGGCGAGCACGGCGACGCCGGGCAGCCACGCCCACCCGCGCCATCGCCGTGCGAGCGTACGCGCCCTCCCCCACCCCAGCCACCATCCGGCGGCCGCGACGGCGGCTAGGAGGTACGGCGTCGCAGGCGCCGCCGGGGAGAGGTAGGTCGTGAGCTGCGAGAGGGCGATCAGTCCCGCCGCGCCTACGGTCAGCAGCAGCGGAGCCGGAAGGAAGCCGCCGCTGAGGCGATCGACGAGGAGCCCCGCGCCTGCACAGAGAACCGAGAGCACGCACGGATAGACCAGCGCGGTGGCGAGGAACATCACTGCTCCCGGCTGGACTCGAACCAGCGACCCCGGTCTTGGAAGGCGCCTCTTTGCAGCCCTTTTGCGAGTGCTGGAGCCGGTCGGGGTCCGCCTGGGCGGGGCGCGCGGATCATATCCGCCGGGTCGGGGCTGCCCCGCCGGACGCGTCCCGTGGCGGCTTCCCGGCCTCAGGGCCGGTCGAGTTCGTGAAGGCGCTCGAGAGCGTGGTTCACGGCCTGGCCTGCCTCCTTCAGGCGTCGCCGATCTCCGGCGCTCAGCTCACCGCGCGCCGCGGGCGCACCCGCGGGCGTGGCGTGTTCGGTGCCCGCGCGCCTGCTGGCGAGCTCGTTCAGGTCGGCCATCTTTCTGTAGGCGTCGCTGACCGGCTTGTGATAGTGCCATCCCATGCTTCGGAGGTCATCGTCGTGCGACTCCCAGAAGTCGTCGGGTGCCGCTTCGGAGGGCTGCCACATGTGGCCCCTCTCGGCGGCGTGCTCGAGCCGGTCGAGGGCTTTCTCGAGCTCGTGGTCCAGGCCATGTGCGAGGTGGTGCACGTCTTTGACCGCCTCCTCGAGTGGTCGCTCGACGACCCAGTCGGCGATCGCGGCAAGCCAATAGCGAGTCTTTCGCGAGCGAAATGCGAGGGCAAGAAGCAACGGGGTCAGGATCCCGCTGAGGATGCCGCCGACCAGGCCGGCCCAGCCGCCGACGTTGAAGCCGACCGACAGGCCGACGGTGGCGCCCAGGCCAAACAGCACCCCGAGCACGGTGAGGTGCTGGTTGTCGAGCACCCGGTCCTCGGCGCGCCGCCGCGCGCCGTCGCCATGCGCATCCTCCCTGGTCCTCGACGGTCCTGCAGCCATGATCCAGCTAACCCCCGCGATCGCATGATGACGGGCGCGGCCGCCCACGCGCCCGCCCTGCACATGTACCCCCATCGCCCGGGACGCATGCTCGGAGCCGCTCCGCGGGCGGAACTCTCTGCTCCGGCCGGCCGGCCGGCGAAGCGGCGCTCGCGTGTGGAGCGGCCTCTAGCATCGGGTTCGGATCAAGCGAACGGGCGGTGCGCCCGAGGCCCAAGGTGACACGCAGCCGGCTCTTCCCAACATCGCGCTCGCACCGGCGCCGCGCTCTGGCTGGCGCGGCGGCGCTCGTCGCGGCGTTTGCCTGTGGACTGCCCGCAGGAGGGCTCGCGCGCGCCCCCGCTGCCGCCGGGGCCCACGCCGGGCCACGGCTCGCACTCGGCATCTCGGACAATTCGACGGCCCTCTTCGGCGACCCCCGCTTCCGCTGGCTCGGGGTGCATGTCGCGCGCCTCGTCGTGCCCTGGGACATCGTCAGGCGGCCACGGGAACTGGCGTGGTACAGCGCGTGGCTTCAGGCTGCGCGCGCCCAGCGGGTGAGGCCGCTGGTGGCGTTCAACGCCGACCCGAGCCATCCGCGCCGGCTGCCGGGCCTCGCGGCGTACACCGGAGCCGCAGAGAGCTTCATGAACCTGTTCCCGTGGGTGCTCGACTACACGCCGTGGAACGAGGAGAACCATCCCCTGCAGCCGACCGCAAACGACCCGCGCCGCGCGGCCGAGTACTTCAACGTGCTCTCGAGCTACTGCCCCTCCTGCTCGATCACCGCTGCTGACGTGCTCGACATCCCCAACATGGCCACCTGGGTTCGGAGCTTCCTGCGCTTCGCGCACCGTCCCCGGCTGTGGGGCCTTCACAGCTACGTGGACGTAGGGCTGGGAAGCCACGAACGCACGTCGCTGCTGTTGAGGATGGTCCGAGGGCAGGTCTGGTTCACGGAGGCCGGCGGCGTGGTGTGGCGCTGGGAACGCCCCTACCACAGCCATCGAGCCACCTACATCGTGCACCCCGAGACCCACGCCGCCCTCCTGGCCCGGCGGCTGCTCTCACTCGCCGCCATCAGCCCACGCGTGACGCGCGTCTACTACTACCAATGGCGTGTCCCCCACACGCTGCGATGGGCACGGGCGCATGGCGGCCTCTCGTGGGACAGCGGCCTGCTGCGCCCCGACTGCTCCGTGCGCCCCGCGTTCTTCGTTATCGCACAGGCCGTCGGCCGGCGCGCGATCCGCGCGCCGCGCGCAAGGCGCGATCGGGCCGGCAACTGCATCTAGCCGGCCCTGCGTGCGGCGCCATGCTGGACTCGAGTTCGAGCCCGACGCGATGCTTGCGAGTGGGATACTCGCACGATGAGCTTTAACGCCGACCTCGCCCCCACGCACTACGTTCCGGCTGCTGACCGGTACGACGCGATGACCTATCGCCGCTGCGGTCGCAGCGGCCTGCACCTGCCCGTCATCTCCCTGGGCCTCTGGCAGAACTTTGGCGATGACCGCCCGCTCGAGAACAGTCGTGCGATCCTGCGCAGGGCCTTCGACCTCGGGATCACGCACTTCGATCTCGCGAACAACTACGGGCCGCCCTACGGCAGCGCCGAGATCAACTTCGGTCGGATCCTCGCCGAGGATCTCCGGCCCTATCGGGACGAGCTCGTGATCTCGACGAAGGCCGGCTACGACATGTGGCCCGGCCCCTACGGCGAGTGGGGCTCGCGCAAGTACCTCCTCGGGAGCCTCGAGCAGAGCCTCAAGCGCATGGGCCTCGACTATGTCGACATCTTCTACTCCCACCGCTTCGATCCTCGCACCCCGCTCGAGGAGACGATGGGCGCGCTCGACGCAGCCGTTCGCCGCGGTCAGGCCCGTTACGTGGGCATCTCCTCCTATGGGCCGGAGCGGACCAGGCAGGCCGCGCAGATCCTGCGCGACCTCGGGACGCCGCTCCTGATCCACCAGCCGTCGTACTCGATGCTGAACCGCTGGATCGAGGACGAGCTGCTCGGCGTGTTGGACGAGGAGGGCGTCGGGGCGATCGTGTTCTCGCCGCTGGCACAGGGCCTGCTCACGGACAGATACCTCGACGGCGTGCCGGCGGGCTCGCGTGTGAGCAGCGGCAACTACTTCTCGCACGAGCTGCTGACCGAGGAGAATCTCGCCCGGGTCCGGGCTCTCAACGAGATCGCCGGCCGGCGTGGCCAGACGCTTGCCCAGCTCGCGATCGCGTGGGCGCTGCGCGACGAGCGGGTCACCTCCGCTCTGCTGGGGGCGAGCAGCGTTCAGCAGCTCGAGCAGAACGTCGCGGCGCTCGGCCGGCTCGACTTCGCGCCCGAGGAGCTTGCCGAGATCGATCGGCATGCGCAGGAGGGTGGCGTCAACCTGTGGGCATCCTCGAGCGAGGGCTGAGCGCAACCCGGTGAGGGCCGCCGGGCCTCCGGCCGGGCGCGACAGGGACGCCCGGAGCGGGCCTTCCGCCAGCGCGACATGCCCCCGGCTGGACTCGAACCAGCAACCCCCGGCTTAGAAGGCCGGCGCTCTATCCAGTTGAGCTACAGGGGCCGATCAACCCATCTTCGCGTCTAGCCTCGCCGATCGGAAGCCGGGGGCCTGATCCATTGTGGCCATGCGTCGAGGCCATGACCGTTGGCCTCCTTAGGCATCGTTGAGGATAAACCTGTAGAAACTTGCTTTCATGAGCCCGGTGCAGAGCAACGAGGAGGACCTTACGCGCAAGCAGCGCCGCGAGCAGGCGCGGGCTCAGCGCAAAGAGCTGGAGGAGGCGGAGGCGGCCCGCGCGGTTCGGCGCACCCGGCTGATGCAGCTCGGGATCGTCGTTGCGGTCGTAGTCGTGGCGATCGTCGTCGTCCTCGTCGCGACGGGCGGCGGAAAGAGCAAGGCCCCGCCGCGCTCGGGCACACCCGGGGCGACGCAGAACGTCGCCGCGGTCAACTCGCTGCTCGGCGGGATCCCCCAGAGCGGAATCGTCCTCGGGAGCTCGAAAGCACCGGTCACGCTCCAGTACTTCGCGGACTTGGAGTGCCCGATCTGCAAGGACTTCACCCTGGGAGCACTGCCCCCGCTCATCCAGCACTGGGTGCGAGGGGGCCAGCTGAGGATCGAATTTCGCGCTATGGAGACCGCCACTCGCGAACCCGAAGTCTTCCGGAGCCAGCAGGTCGCGGCGCTCGCGGCTGGCACGCAAAACAAGCTGTGGCCGTTCGTCGAGCTCTTCTACCGCGAGCAGGGCGAAGAGGGTAGCGGCTACGTCACCGAACAGTACCTCCAGAACCTGGCACAGCAGGTGCCGGGGCTGAACCTGACGCAGTGGACGGCCGCTCGCAGCGAACCGGCGCTCGCCAGCCAGATCACAACGGACGCGCAGGTGGCGGGCGCCCAGGGCTTCACCGGCACGCCCTCGTTCCTGATTGGCAAGACCGGCGGATCCGCGCAGAAGCTCGAATACTCCTCGTTGACCAACCCGGGATCCTTCAACGCCGCGATTGAAAAGCTGCTAAAGGCGTAGGCAATGGCCAGCCGGCGAGCGCTGAGGGTCGCGATGATCGCGCTCACCGTTGTAGGGCTCGGCCTCGCGAGCTATCTCACCTACGTCCACTACGCCGGCATCAAACCGGCGTGCTCACTGGGAGGGAGCTGCGAGAAGGTGCAGACCTCCGCCTACTCCCACCTCGCGGGCGTCCCCGTCGCGCTGATGGGCCTGATCGGCTACGTCTCGATCATGATCCTGCTGCTGGCGCCCGAGTCCGAGATGACCCGCTTCTCCACCGTAGCCGTGACGGCCATCGGCTTCGGCTTCAGCTGCTACCTGACCTACCGGGAGCTGTTCTCGATCCACGCCATCTGCGAGTGGTGCGTCTCGAGCGCGGCGATCATGACCGTGCTCGTCTCCGTGGCGGTCTCGCGGTTCCTGCTCGGAGACCGGCGGCCGGGGGACGGGGCCGCTACGGCTGGCAGCCGCTCCGACGCAGGCTCCTCGCTCGGGGCGCTTCCCTCCTAAGCTGGCCCCGGCGCCTCGCCCCCCCCCGTTTCTCCTGGCTGCCACCTCGATCCTCCAGTGCCCCCGGCTGGACTCGAACCAGCAACCCCCGGCTTAGAAGGCACGGCGCTCTATCCACTTGAGCTACAGGGGCCAACAGGCAACGGCCGCTCGCCCTTCGAAGGCGGCCTGTAGCTCCAGATCGGGCGCGGCGACCTCGGCGCTCGGATACCCGGCTGGCCCCTCGGTGCCCGCCTCCTAGACGGGCCTCCGCGCTGCTGACCGGCGTCTAGTCAATACGTCCACTGGCGCATTGGGCGCCCGAGCAACCAGGCCGCAGGGCCGACGTGGTGGAAAGGCATGGGTTCCCATACGACGACGAGCATCGGCCCCGACGCGGGCCCTGAGCCCACGCTCGAAAGCGAAGGGCGCATCGCCAGGCTGTTCGAGATGACGAGCGACCTTCTCGCGACGATCTCGCTTGACGGCCATTTCACGCTGCTGAACCCTGCCTGGGAGCATCTGCTTGGCTGGACTCGCGAGGAGCTGCAGGCGCATCCGATCCACGAGTTCATGCATCCCGATGACGTCGAGCCGACGCTCGCGCTGATGCTGGCCGGCACCCACCAGCCGGCGCAGATGGAGAACTTCACGACGCGCTACCGCCATCGCGACGGGTCCTGGCGCTGGCTGCTGTGGAGCGCGCGCTGCGACGGCGACACCTGGTACGCGGCCGCGCGCGACGTCACCGACCGCATGTGGCTCGAGCGCCAGGCGCTGCACGACCCGCTCACCCGCCTGCCGAACCGCCTGCTGCTGATGGATCGCGCGCGCCAGGCGCTCATGCGGCTGAACCGCAGCAACAGCGTGGTCGCGATGCTGTTCATCGATCTCGACCGCTTCAAGGCCGTCAACGACAACCTCGGACACGAGGTCGGCGACCAGCTGCTGATCGGGATCTCCGATCGACTCGCGGAGATGATGCGCGAAAGCGACACCGTCGCGCGTCTCGGGGGCGACGAGTTCGTGATTCTCGCCTCGGACATCGAGAACGACGGCGAGGCGCTCGCGCTCGCCGAGCGGGTGGTTGAGGCCCTCGAGGAACCCTTCCAGGTGGGCTCGGCCGAGGTTTCGATGCTGGCAAGCGTGGGTGTCTCGGTGTCTCATGACCCCGAGGCCGATCCGGAGGCGATGCTGCGCGAGGCCGACGTGGCGATGTACAGGGCCAAGCGAACGGGTGGCCGGGGCCTCGAGCTCTTCGACGAGTCGCTGCGCCAGGAAGTCAAAGAGCACCTCAAGATCGAGGGTCGCCTGCGCAAGGCGCTGCCGCAGCACGAGCTGCTGCTCGCCTACCAGCCGATCCTGCCGCTGGCCGGTGGCCGGGCGGTCGGCTGCGAGGCCCTTCTACGCTGGCATCCCAGCGGGATCGAAGGCGCCGACGCCAGCCAGCTGCTTCCCTCGACCTTCCTCCCGCTGGCCGCCGAGAGCGATCTGATCGTGCAGATCGGCAACTGGGTGCTCCACAGCGCGTGTGAACAGGCCGAGAAGTGGCGGCGTCAAGGCATCTCGATCCCGATCTCGGTCAACATCTCCGCGCGGGAGCTGACCGAGATGGACCTGGCGGAGCGAGTGCACGAGGAGCTGACGTACTGCCGGCTACCCGGACGCGCGTTGTGCCTGGAGGTGAGCGAGGAGGCCATCCTGCGCGACCCCGAGCGCGCCCGTGAGGCGCTCGCCGACGTCAAGCGCCTCGGCGTCTCGATCGCGCTTGACAACGTGGGTGCCGGCCACTCGTCCATCAGCCTTCCCAGGAACCTCCCCCTGGACACGATCAAGCTCGACCGCGAGCTGATCCAGAGCGTCGACGGCAACAAGGACAGGCGTGCCGTCTTCGCCGCAGCGATCGCACTCGCCCAGCAGGCCGGACTGACCGCCGTGGCGGTCGGCATCGAAACTCGGCGGCAGCTGGCGCTGGCCCGCGAACTGGACTGCTCGGTCGGCCAGGGCTTCCTCTTGCACCACCCGGTGCCCGCCGACGGCGTGCGCCTCAGGGAGGTCCCCGGCGCGGTAACGTCCGCGCCATGGCGTCCCCTCGTGCGGCTGCGCGGCAGCCGTCAACACTGAGCGACGCCCTGCGGGAGCGCTACAAGCGCGACGCCGCGAGGGCGGCAGCCGAGATGATCGAGGACGGGATGCGCGTCGGCCTCGGGACGGGCACGACGGTCGCGCACCTGCTGCCGGCGATCGCAGAGCGTGGCCTGGCGAATCTGCGCTGCGCCGCGACGTCTCCCGCGACGGAGCGGGCGGCGATGGCGCTGGGCCTCAAGCTGGTGGATCTCGACGAGCTCGGTGGGGTCGACGTCGCGATCGACGGCGCCGACCAGATCGACCCGGCGGCATGGCTCGTAAAGGGTGGCGGCGGAGCGCTCACGCGCGAGAAGATCGTCGCCGCGGCGGCGAGGGTCTTCGTCGTGATCGCCTCCGAGGACAAGGCCGTCACGGAGCTGGCGCCGCCGGTGCCACTCGAGCTGATCCGCTTCGGTGTGCGGTGCACGCTGGCAACGCTCGAGCAGGCCGCGCTTCGCGACCTGGTGGAGAGCCCCGACGGAGGCCTGATCGCCGACTATCTCGGAGCCGTCGGAGATCCGCGCGAGCTCTCGGCTCGTTTGAGCGCCACGCCCGGCGTGATCGAGCACGGCCTCTTTGCGCCCGAGATGGTGAGCGTGATCCTGATCGCCGGCGAGGGTGGTGTGCAGCGCCGCGAGGGCGGCAAGCCGCTCAGCTAGCAGGCGGGCGCTCGAGCTGGCGAAGCTCCTCCAGATCGGACATGGGCCGGCGGCCGAGGAGACCATCCTCGCCGATCACATAGGCGCCCATGCGCAGCAGCGGCGGAGAGTAGACATGCAGGCTGACGGCAGGACCAGAGCCCGCGTGGGTGACGCGGTGGATGTCGCTCGGGGAGAAGTGGAAGGTCTCGCCGGCGCACAAGGTGCGATCACGGGAGGGGCCTTCGATCACGAGGCGCTCCTCACGGACGGCGCCGCTTACGACGGCGACGGCTCCCGAGGAGACGTCATGGTCGTGGAAGCCCGTGTCGTGGTCCTCGAGCCAGCAGATCAACCAGGCGGTGAGATGCTCGTCGCGCAGCAGCTCCTCGTAGTGGCGCTGGGTCGAGTCGTGCTGGACTAGGTGGACCCACAGCTCTGGCCGGTCGGCGAGCTCGGCGACGAACGTCTCGAGCTCCGGGGCCGAGAGGTCGCGACCGCGCGGTCGCGGAACCGCCGAGAACGTGGGCGGTCGGTGCCGCCCCGACGACACGCCGCTCAGCTGTGAGACGGTCGGGCTTCCAGGCCCGCGCACGCCGGCTGAGGACGTCGAGCTCATCGCGCTGCGGCCAAGCGCCCTGTGCCGAGCGCGCGGCGGGTACCGTCGGCGATGGGATCCCAGTCGAGCTCGTCGAGCAGGCTCGGCGGGCTCGGCTCGAGCACCGGGCGATCAGACCCGTACAGCAACTGCTCCGCCCCGATGAGACCTTCGACCGAGCCGACGGCGGTGGGCCCGTATGAGGAGATGTCGTAGAAGACCAGCGGGTCGGTGTCCGCCGATTCGGGTCCTCCGCGCGATGACAGTCGCTCGGCGTGAACAGGTGCAAGCCCGGCGAGCATCGTGAAGATCACGCGCAGCCGCGGGTGCTGGCTGCGCCCGGCGGTGAGGAAGGCAAGCCAGGCCGCCTGCATGCCGGCGATGTAGTGCGTGAGAGCCGGCCACCACAAGGGATCCTTCAACGACGTCTCAGGCCCCGCCGCAGCGCAGGCGGCGCGCGCGGGACCGGGGCCGGGATGGACCAGCAGCGGAGCTTCGAGCAGCTCGAGCCGCGAGAGCACCGGCCGCACGCGCGTGATGTCATCGACGCTCGCGAGCGCTCCTGCGGGGAGCGAGACGCCGACGCAGCCGATCTCAAGGGCATGATCGACGTCCTGCGCATCGAGGCTCTCGAGCGGGACGGCACCCCACACGCCGAACGGTCCACGCAGGGCGAGCGCGCCCTCGTGGTAGGCGTCGATCAGGCTACGCGACTCCGCGCGCGCAAGCCACTCGATGCCGAGGGGGCTCGAGAGGCACAGCAGCGCTCGGTCGAGCCCATCGAGCTCAACGAGGGACGCCCGGCGCTCGGGAGCCTCCGCGTCGAGATCGAGCACGTAGGGCCGCTCGCCGGCGAGGTACAGGACCGTGAGGCCCCTTTCGCGGCGCACGAACGGAAGCTCGCCACGCTCGGCCAGGGCCTGCACCAGCGGCTCGCTCCAGAGGTGCTGGTGAACGTCGACCTTCACGGCCCGCTGCGGCCCTTCCGGCCTTTCTCATGTTTGTCGATCATGTTTATGGAGATTAGCAGGTCGACCCCGCACAGCAGGACCGTGGCTCTCCGCGTGGATCGATGATGCTCGGCCAGCGACGCTCCGGAAACGCGTCCAGCTCCCCCGACCGGCTCGCAGCTAGACGGCTGTACTAATCAGGCTCGGGACCTCGGCTCGAGCGTCCAAGAGACGGGCGGCGACAGCTCTTGCGACTGCTGCACCGCGCACGACAGGCACAACGATCGTGCGCGCTGGATCGAAGCGGGGGACCCAGGAATCGAACCTGGCGTTGCGGTTTTGGAGACCACCGTGTTACCGATACACCAGTCCCCCCGGGGGTCGCAATTGTAGGCGCTGAGACGCCGGCCAAGCGCCTGGCAGGCGGGGTGGGCCCGGATCGGCCCCAGCACCGTCATATAGCTAAAGCAAGCCGCTTCTGTGGTCGAAAAGAACTACAGACGAGCGTGTTCATATCGATGCCCATATCCTCTCGCGGGGCACATCAGGATCCCGGGGCCCCAATGCCTCGCCGCCCCAGGTTCGGGCGCGAGGACGGCTTCACGCTGTTCGAGGTGCTGATCGCGGCGGTGGTCCTGATCGTCGGTCTCACAACGCTGTTCGGCCTGCTCGACACCTCGATCAAAGCCTCGGCGGCCACGCGTGCTCGCGAGGGCGGCACGAGCCTCGCACGCGAGATCCTCGAGGACGCGCGAACGCTCTCCTACGCGCAGATCGCCCCTGGCTCGATCGTCGGCGAGCTACAGGCGATGCACGGACTGGCAAACCAGTCGGGAGGGACGACCTGGCAGATCGCGCGGCGCGGAGTGACCTACACGGTCACGGTCAAGGAGTGCGCCGTCGACGACCCCAAGGACGGAGTGGGCAGACACGAAAACAGCGTCACCAAAGAAAACCCGTTCTGCGAAGACCCGGGCGAAAAAGCAGGCACAGCGGACGGTCAGCCCGAAGACCTCAAGCGCATAACGGCCGAAGTCACCTGGCCGGCGATCGGCCGCAAACCCGCCGTCAAGCAGGTCGAGACGCTCACGGCCGCGGGCGAGGCGCCCGGCCTGAGCGCAGGCGAACTCAAACTGATCAAACCCACGGTCGGCGCGCCGACGGCGCCCGTCATCGTCGCCCAACCGGCCGAAAACAAGCTGGTCTTCTCCGTCCAATCACCCGAAGGCACGAAAGCGATGGAGTGGTCGCTCGACGGTGTCCGGCAGACCAACGAACCCGCGCTGGTCAAAGGCACCGAATGGCAGTTCTCGTGGTTCATGCCGCTGAGCGAAGTCTCCGACGGCACCTATCAGGTCTCCGTCCAGGCCGTCGACACGACGGGCGTCTACGGACCCCCGGTCTCAATCCCGGTCACCCTCATCCGCAGCGTTCCCGCCGCGCCCAAAATCAGCTACGCCGGCTTCAACGAACTGTACGTCGGCGGCGTGAGGAAACAGGTGGTGGAGCTGCAGTGGCAGGCCAACACCGAACGCAACGTGATCGGCTACCGCGTCTACAACCCGAGCAGCGAACTCGTGTGCCCCAGCAGCGCGGAAACCTTGAGCCTCCAGCTCTCGTGCATCGACTTCCTCACCGCGGCGAAAGCACCCAAACTGATCGACGCCAACCTCACCTACTCCGTCGTCGCGCTGTACCGGGGCGCCGAAGGCGAAGTGTTGAGCAAAAACGTATCTCAGGGTCCCGCCGGGACAACGGCGCTGTCGAAAACGCCTATCGCTCCGCTTGAAATCACGGTGCCGCTGAAAGCTAAAAAGACCGGCGAAGGCTCCGTCGTGCTCGAATGGAGTGCGCCCAAAGGAGGGACGACCGTCGCGTTCTACCGGGTCTACCGCGGCTCGAAAGACTACCTGGGCCGCTACGCGAGCGTGTCACCCGCAAACACCAGCTTCACGGACACGCACGCCGAAACCGCACACGAATACTGGGTCACCGCGGCCAGCGAAACCATGACCGAGTCTCCCTTCCTCGGGGCGGTGGGACCGATATGAGCCGGGCGCAAGCCGAGCATGGCTTCACGCTGATCGAGGTGCTCGTGACGATGGCGCTCGCGACGATCATCTTCGGCGCGACGCTCAGCGTCCTCGACGTCTTTCAACGTCACAACGTGGTCGACCAGCAGCGCAACGAAGTGCAGGACAACGCGCGCAACACGATGGACCAGGTCGCGAGGCAGCTGCGCAACGTGGCGGCGCCCAGCGCGGGGTCGCCCGGAGCGATCCTCGTGACGAGCGCCTACTCGATGATCTTCGACACGGTCGACACGTCCACCACGTACGCGTGGGGCGAAAACAAAAGCCAGACGATGATGGTGCGCTACTGCCTGAACAACGAAAACCCTGAAAACGAGATCCTCTGGTTCCAGTCCAAACGCTGGAAATCGCTGAAAGGCCCCGAAGAAGCCCCTGCCGGGACCTCCTGCCCCGATCTGGGCGGCTCCTGGGAAAGCAGCCGTCAGGTCGCTCAGCATGTGACGAACCGTATCGGCGGCGCAAACCGCCCGATGTTCGTCTACTCCGCGGCGACGGCCCCCCAGACGGCATCGGTGGAAGTCGACATGTTCCTCGACCTGAGGCCCGGTCACCGTCCCGGAGAGACCCAGCTGACGAGCGGCATCGGCCTGCGCAACGGGAACCGTCCTCCCATCGCCGCGTTCACGGCCACTCAGATCAACGAATTCATCCGCCTCGACGCCTCGGCGTCCAATGATCCCGACGGCCTCGCGCTCACCTACAAGTGGCTCAAAGACGGGACCGCGATGACGAGCACGGCCCAGGTCGTCGAAGCGAAAGAGACCAAAGGCGCGCACACCTACGAACTTGAAGTGACAGATCCGGGCGGTCTCAAAGAAACAGCCAAAGAAACGGTGACGATCAAATGACAACTTCACGCAACGAGCAGGGGTTTGCCCTGGTGGCCGCGATCGTGCTGCTCACGGTCATCATGGGGCTGGGCCTCGGGCTCCTGCTCTTCACCGACAATCAGCAGAAGGCCTCGGCGCGCGAGCAGGCGAGCGAGTCAGCCTTCAACGTCGCCGAGGCGGCGCTGAACGCCCAGATCACGCAGGTCTCGCGAGCCTGGCCCGGCACCAAAGGCGGCGAACAGCCTTATGAAAAAGAAGGCTGCACGGCGGCGAACAGCACCACCACGAACGGCTGCCCCAGCGCCGAAAGCATGAAAGTCGGATATCCGATCGGCAGCAAAGCCGCCTGCCCGGCCTCGGTCAAAGACGCGTGGGGCGCGGCATCGACGAATCAGTGGGTCACCTATGTGCGCGACGACAAACCCGGCGGCAACGTGTCCTTCTTCAACTCCTCGGTGGAGAAAGAACAGGTCGGCTACGACGAAAACACCGACAACAAACTGTGGGTGCGCTCCGTGGCGATCGTGCAGTGCCGATTGGTCTCGCTCGCCGCGCTGGTGTCGCGGCAGGAAATCTCGGCCAACTTCCCGCATACGGTCATGAGCGGGAACTGGTTCAGGACCGGCAACAACGGCAAAGGCAGCGAAGTCATCGTCGAAGGCAAAAACCCGGAACAGTCCGGCGTGCCGGGAGAAATCCGCATGCGTTGCGTGGGCTTCACGGAAGTCTCCAAATGCGAGGAATATCGCGAAGGCCAGATCGCGAACGCGAAAGTGAACCCTCCCCCGGGAGCACCGACGCCGACGCTGTCGACGACCCAGCTCGCCGCCTTCAAGCAGATGGCCGAATCCGAAAAAACCTACTACGGCCCGGGAAACTGCCCGACCGGCCTACCGTCCGGGAAGCCCGTCTTCATCGAAGGCCCGTGCACCGTGTCCGGCGGCAAAAAAGAAGTCGGCAACTCCCAGGAAAGCCCCGGCTTTTTGGTGCTCGTCAACGGCACCTTCGAACTGGGCGGTCAGGCGGAATTCTGGGGCACGGTCTATCTCGTCAACGCACAGGAATCGAGCGGCGTCGTCGTCAACATCGGCGGTAACTCGAACCTTCGCGGGGAGATCGTCGTCGACGGCAACGGCGGCATGGAAGTCGGCGAAAACCACCAGCGCAACGTCGAATACGACCCCCGGTCGGCCGCCGAACTGAAAATCTATGCCGGAGCCACGCCCACGCGCAACTCCTTCCGAGTCCTGACCGCGAACGAATGACGCGCGCGGCGTAGGGCGCGGCGGAACCGCAGTGCGGGCGGAGGGACTCGAACCCCCAAGGGCTTTCGCCCACCGGCTCCTAAGGCCGGCGTGTCTGCCAGTTCCACCACGCCCGCGCGGACGCGTCACAGCGTACCCTGCGACAACACCCGAAAAGCCCCGCCGTGACGGCGCTGAACGCACCGGGGCGCCGGAGGAGCTGCGCGCCGTGGTGCACATCGAGGCTGGGAAGATTGTATGGTCACGTTCGCGATGTCCGCATCCCCTGCTCGGAGCGAACGGCCCGGCGTGGTCATCACGCATCCCAACCGCGACAAGCCGGTCGTGCAGGGCACGCGCGCGATCGTGGTGCTGCTGCTGCTCGTCAGCGCGGGGCTCGTGCTGATCATCACCGTCGGAGGCTGGAGCGTGCTCGAGGGCGCCAAGCCGATCCAGATCGGCTTCATCGTTGTCTACCTGATACTGGCCTTCTACGCGGCTCGCTGGAAGGGCGGGGTGCTCCCGATCGCCGCCGCCCTGGCGGTGCTGCTGGCGATCTTCGCACTGGTGGCCGGGCCCGCATGGTTCAACCGCGACAAGACGGGGTTCATTCAACCGGACATCAACGCAGGGCTGCTCGGGCTGCTGACGCTGCTGCTCGTCCCCGTGCAGATGCTGCTCGTCGCTTTCACGCTGCGTGGCTTCTCCCAGGGCTGGAACGTCGAGCTCGAGCGTCGCGACCCCGGCGCGGCGCCCGACCCCTACCCCGGCCCGCCCCAGCCTGCGTGAGCCGGACTCAGCGGGCTGCCTGAGCCGCGGTCCTGCCGTGTCCGGCCTCACCTACACTGGACGCTCGCGTGCGGCGGTGGCGGAACGGTAGACGCGGGGCCCTCAAAAGGCCTTGTCCGAAAGGGTGTGTGGGTTCGAGTCCCACCCGCCGCATTCGCTTTCGCAGCTTGGCGGTCGCTCGGCTTAGGGTGCGGGTGGAACCGGGGTAGAGCTGAATGCGGTCGTCCCGGGCGCGACATTGATGCCAAGCCCGGTCGCACTGTTGGCGTACGCGAGCTCCTTTGCGAGCGTCCCAACCCCATTCGAGGCGGGCACCGGCGCGAACTCGACGGTCGATAGGACGCCGAGGGCATCGCCGCTTCCGTTCATGTACGCGCTGCCGGAGTCTCCCGGGATGCCCGGGGTCACGGTGTATACCTGCGAGCTCCACCCCGCCGATTCTTCGCCTTCCCCGAGGCTCAGGCCGGTCTTGGGGCTGAGCGCGCTCACACCCCCGCGCAGTATCGAGTTACCGTAGGTGAAGACGCGTTCGCCGAGCGGCGCCGCTCCAGCCGCGAGTCCGGTTGGCCCGCCCCAGAACGGGACCGTCGGATTCACGTTCGCCACCTGGGCTGCGGAGATCTTTATCAGCGCGAGGTCGTTGTATGCGCAGGTGGAGGGGTTTTTCTCGCCCGCTTTCTGCATCGCTATCCATGAGTTGTATGCGAGGGTGCCGATCAGCGTGCCTGGCTGGATCCCACCGTTGACGAGTTCGCCCGCGTAGATCGGCGTGCCGAGCGCCAGCGATTTGGTCGAGCAGCCGTTGGTTTCGGTGTTGCTGCCGGTCGAGGAGCAGTGCGCTGCCTGTCCGAGGTAGACGTTCCCCGAGGAGTCGGTGTAGACGAAGTTCGCGGTGCATTGGCCGGCGCCGTTCAGGAACGACGAGCCGCCCGTGAAGGTCATCACTCCGGGATGGATGGTCGCGCTGCCCGCCGGGGCCCACGCCGAGGCGCTGCCGGCACACGCCAGGAGCGCGAGGACGACCATGCTCATCAGCACCGACAACCTCGAGCACCACTTCATCGACACCCCTCCCACCCTTCGGCTTGGACGCCCGGCCGGTTGCGGCCGAAACGAGTTCGCCGCGTCCGATACCCAGCCGCCGGACGATCCAAACCGCCGCCATCGAGCAGTCAACAACTGTCCGACTCCGTCCGCCAGCTCCTGCGCCCTACGGCCCGCCGACCAGCTCCAGCAGAGGTTCGGCCAGCTCGGGGCCAGCGACGAGGATGCCCCACGGCAGGTTCTCGAAAACCGGAAGCTCGAGCACCCGAACGCCGGCGCGTTCGCAGATCAGCGCTCCTGCCGCGATGTCCCACTGCTTCACCGATCGCTCGAAGTACGCGTCGTAGCGTCCGGCCGCCGTCCAGGTGAGGTCCAGCGCGGCGCTCCCCAGGCGGCGGATGTCGCGAACGCGAGGGATCAGCCTGGCGAGGACCCTCGCCTGCGCCTCGCGAACGCTCGCGTCGTATGCGAGACCCGTGGCGATCATGGCCCCAGAGAGGGCCTCGCCACCCGCGCTGCCAGGACCCCTTTGCGAGCGAGCCGGGGTCCTGCCTGGTCCGCTCAGGTGCACCATCCCGTCGGGGCCGCTCATCGCCGCGGGGCCATCTCTCGTGGCCGTGAACAGCTCCCCGCGGTTCGGATCGTAGACCGCCCCGGCAACCGTGCCCTCGGCGTCGCGAACAGCGACGCTCACGCACCACTGGGGAATGCCGAACAGGAAGTTCACCGTGCCGTCGAGCGGATCGACGACCCAGCTCAGCCCGCTCGAGCCCTCGCTGGCGCCGCCCTCCTCGCCCACAAATCCGTCATGTGGGCGGCGCGCGGCGAGCAGCTCGCGGATCGCCCGCTCGGAGGCGAGGTCCGCCTCGCTGACGAGATCCGTCGGTGTGCTCTTGCTCGCGATGTCCCGCTCGGCACCCCGCCGCGCACGCTCGTGAAGCAGCGTGCCGGCCATACGAGCCGCGTCGACCGCGACCTCCAGGAGCGCCCGGTCCTCGCTCACGAGAACTCGGCGGGACGCTGCTGCGCCCAGGGGCGCTCCGCCTCGATCTGACCGGCGAGTGACAGCAGCGTCGCCTCGTCGTTGGGCCGGCCGACGATCTGCACTGCGCGCGGCAGGCCGTCTGCGCCGAACCCGGCGGGCACCGAGGCTGCGGGCTGCCCTGTCACGTTCCACACGCCGTTGAAGGGGACCATGCCGGCGATGGCGTTGAGCGTCCAGATGGCGCCGCGACCCTGGAACTGGCCCACGCGCGGCGGAGGCGTCGCCGTGGAGGGCGTGATCAGCACGTCGTGCTCCTCGAGCACACGGTTCAGCCTACGCGTGAACTCGCCCTCGTTGGCGAGCGAGCGCTCGAGCAAGGCGGGCGGGATCAGGGCGCCGAGCCGGGCCATCCCCCGCGTGCGCCGTTCCAGGCGCTCCGGGTGCGCTAGCCCGCGGGCGTCATCGTGGATGCCGCGCAGGTAGCGCGTCAGCACTTCGGGGATCCCGCCCAGGCCGTAGTCGGGGTCGCGCTCAGTGACGTCGTGGCCCAACGAGCGCAGAAGCTCGACGGTCTCCTGGACGGCGCGCTCCGCGTCGACGCCCAACCCGCCGAGCGTGCCGGGCGGCATCCGCGTCGAGAAGGCGACCCTGAGTCGTGTGGGCGGCGTTGCTGCCGATTGCGCGAACGGCACCGTGGGTGGCGGGGCGCTGTCCTCGTCGATCTGGGTCGCGCCCGAGGCGACATCGTGGAAGAGCGCCGTGTCGGCGACACGCCGCGTCAGCACGCCATCCACCGACAGGCCATGCCAGGCGCGCGGGCGCGGCGCGAGCGAGACACGCCCACGCTGGGGCTTGAGCCCGAAAAGCCCGCACCAGGCCGCCGGGATCCGGATCGAGCCGGCGCCATCGGAGCCGAGCGCCGCACCGACCAGTCCGGCCGCCACCGCCGCGGCGCTGCCGCCGCTCGAGCCACCGGGGGCGCGCTGGAGGTCCCAGGGGTTGCGGGTCGCCCCGAACGTGGCCGACTCGGTGAACGGCCAGATCGTCAGCTCGGGCACGTTCGTCTTTCCGATGATCACGGCGCCGGCCTCACGCAGGCGCCGAACCACCTCGGCGTTAGCGGGCGCCGGTCCGTCGGTCGCGTTGGTGCCCCACGCCGTCGGCTCGCCGGCAACGTCGATGTCGTCCTTGACGGCGATCGGCACCCCGAGCAGCGGGCGCTCGCCTCCCGCCCCGCGGCGCGCATCGGCCTGGTCGGCCTCCAGTCTCGCGCGCTCGGCGAAGACGACGCGGAAGGCGTTCAGCCGCGGGTCATGCCTTGCGATGCGCTCGAGGTACAAATCGAGCAGCTCGCGGGAGGAGACCTCCCCAGCGGCGATCAGCTCGGCCTGGCGGGCGATTCCGGCGTAGGCGAGCTCGAGAGCGTCCATCCGGCCAATCTATTGAAAAGGGCTATCCACCCGCCGTGCGACGGTTTAGCACTGCTGACTGCAGGATTCGAGCCTTTGGACCGCTTCCGCCTGTGCCGGTCGAGAGGATAGAAACCGCAGTCGCCCGGAGTGGACACTCACCGGAGTGTCACGCCGAGTACGATGTCCGCCGCAAGCTACCTGGGGAGGAGCAATGGCGCAAGAAGTCGAGTTCGGCAAGGGCGGCGAAGCGAAGATCCGCAGCTACTGGGTCGGCGTGGGGCTGACGATCATCACGTTCGGGATCTACGGCTTCTGCTGGTACTACTTCGTCAACAACGAGTTGAAGGACGTAGGGCTCTCCAAGGACGACCAGAATCTCGGTCAGTCGAGCCCCGCAATGTCCGTGACCGCGCTTGTCTTGGGCGGCTTCACGGCCTGGGTTGCGCCCCTTCTGTCCATCTACAACTATGGCCAGCGCATCAAGCGCGCACAGCGTCTGACGGGCATACCGAAGCAGGATCAGGTCGATCCAACCATCGCGTTCCTGCTCTACTTCCCCGGTGCGCTCCTGATCGTCCCGTTGTTCTTCCACTACTGGTACGTGACCAAGCACCAGAACATGGCGATGCGTGCGGCGGGCGGCTTGCCGTACAAAGGCGAGGTGACAACGCCGGCAGCCGGTCAGCTCGAGTCTGAGATGCCGGGAGCACGCCTGCCTGAGGCGATGCCTGAGAGCGCTAAGCCTGACGCTCCCGAGGCACCACCGGCCTAGCCCTCATCCCCCGCGCCGTGCCCAGGCCGGCATCTACGAGCCCTGCTTCCACGTCGTTGCCTACACCGGCGTAACAGCATTGCGCTTCGCGGGCCAGGTTCGCCGCTTGGATGCGGCGTGGGCGAAGCGGCGGACCAGCTCGCCTCGCAGCTGGTCGGCGTCGATCACCGCGTCGATCACGAGCTCGGATGCGAGATGGAGGACGTCGATGTCCTCCGCGTACTCCCGGCGCAGCTCCTCGGTATGCCGTGCGCGCTCGGCGTCGTCCTCAATCGCCTGCAGCCGGTTGTAGTAGACGGCGTTGATGGCCGCCTGCGGGCCCATCACGGCGATCGAGGCGCTCGGCAGGGCGAGGCAGCAGTCCGGGTCGAATGCCGGCCCCGCCATCGCGTACAGCCCGGCTCCGTAGGCCTTGCGCACGATCACCGAGATCTTCGGCAC
>JAOPZM010000258.1 GCA_025964115.1 Solirubrobacterales bacterium | reverse complement strand
TCGCCTCCTGGCGCGCCCTCGTCGACCCCGAGTGGCTGGAGCGGATCTTCTTTCCCTACGAGCACCTGCTCGCTCATGGCCGCTTCCTCCGCGATCGCGCCGTCGCGGTCGACGGGCGCCGCGTCACGCTAGCGTCGGGTGAGGTCCTCGAGCCCGACTACCTCGTGCTCGCGACCGGGTCCGCGTATCCGTTCCCGGCGAAGACCGAGGAGCCCGACATCGCCTCCGCCCGAGCCCGGCACCGCGCCGCCCACGAGGCGCTGCTCGCCGCCGACCGCGCGCTGATCGTTGGCGCCGGTCCGTCCGGCCTCGAGCTCGCCGGTGAGATCAAGGCGTTCTTCCCCGACAAGCACGTCACGGTCGCCGACAGCTCCGAGGACATCCTCGTCGGTCCCTATGACCAGTCCCTACGCGACGAGCTGCGCCGCCAGCTCGACGACCTCGGGGTCGAGCTGCGACTGGGCACGGCGATCTCCGAGCTGCCCACCGCTCCGCCCGCGACGCTCGCCCCGATCGCCATCGCCACCGCGGACGGCCACGAGCTCGTCGCCGACATATGGTTCCGCGCCTTCGGCGTGCGAGCCCACAGCCAGTACCTCGAGGGCGGAACGCTCGCGGACCGCCGCGACGAGCGCGGCTACGTCCGCGTCGACGAGAAGCTGCGCGTCGTCGGCGAGACCCACACCTTCGCGCTCGGCGACCTCGCCGACGCCGATCGCGACATGGCAGGCATCGCCAACGCCCAGGCCGCCGTCGTCGCGGCCAACGTCCGCGCGCTCATCACCGGCACCGGCGAGCTCACCAGCTACGAGACGTTCCCACCCATGATCGCGATCCCGCTCGGGCCCGAGGGCGGAGCCGGCCTCCTCGGCGACGGCGTCGCCGACGCCGCCACGATCGCCGACCTCAAGGGCCGCCACATGGGCACCGACAACTTCGCGGCGCTCTTCGACACCGCCCCCCCTCTGGCCGCCTGAGGGGCGATGAGCGAAAGCGCGTTCTCCCGTGCTCCTTCTCATCGCGGGAGCGGCCGCCTTGATCTCTCGCAAGGCGGGCGGTCGCGGCCCAGCCGGCACTATCTCGCGACGCCCAGCGGCAACGATCAGGTATCGAGCGGAAGCTCGACGTCCAAGGACGTGCCCGCTCCGAGCGGGCTGTTCACGGCGATCGTCCCGCGGAGAGCCTCAACGCGGTCTTTCAAGCCGACGAGGCCTGATCCTCGGACCGGATCGGCACCACCGCAGCCGTCGTCACGAACGCCCACGCGAAGCAGCATTTGGTCCGACCGCACCTGCACGCGGACGACGGAGGCGTGCGCGTGCTTGGCCGCATTCGTGAGCGCCTCCGAGACGACGTAGTACGTCGCGACCTCGATCTGCTCAGGTAGCCGCACGTGCGCCTCCACGTCGAGCTCGACGGGCACAGCGCAGCGGCGTGCGAGCGTCTTCAGCGCCGGCCCGAGGCCGCCCTCGGCCAGGATCGCCGGGTGGATGCCGTGTGCGAACTCCCTTAGCTCCTCCTGCACGCTGGCCAGCCCGTCGACGAGACGGGACAGCTCGCCCTCGAGCTCGCCGAATGCAGGGGGCAGCCCGGCCTGCACCGCACGCAGTTCCAGCCCGAGCGAGACGAGCCTCTGCTGAGCTCCATCGTGGAGATCACGCTCGATTCGCCGCCGTGTCTCGTCGGCCGCGGCGACGATTCGCGCGCGTGAGGCAGCGATCTCGGCGCGGCTCTCCGCATTGGCGATCGCAGTCGCCAAAAGCTCCGTGAAAGACGCGAGCCGCGCCTCGGTCTCCGCCGGCAGCGGCTGCTCCCCGGAAGAGCCCGCGCCCATCACACCCCACAGGCGGCCATCGACGATAATCGGCGTCCCGACCGACGAGCCGACACGCCGCTCGCGCGCGGCGGCACCGACTGGGCCGGAGGCAGCCGCATAAGTGTCCATCCGGGCGGGCCGGCCGGTCTCGGACACGATCGTGCGGAGGTTCTTCCCGCCGGCGCTCCACCGGCTGCCGATGGGAACGAGGTCAACTGCGTGGCCCCAGCTGGCGACGAAGGCGAGCGTGCCGTCGGGGTCGTAGCGGCCCATGGCCGCGCTATCAACCGGAAGCAACTGCCCGATCTCCTCGGTGACGGCCGCGAACACATCTTTTGGCGCTGCCCCGCGCGCGACGAGCGTCGCGACCCGCCGCAGCGCCGCCTGTTCCTCAGCCAGCAGCGCGAGCCGGTCGCGACTCTCCGCGTTTGCGACCGCGGTCGCCAACAGCTCCGTGAACTGCGCGAGGCGGGCCTCGGTATCCGCCGGCAGCGGCGGCTCCGAGCGGAGCGAGCCGACCGTCATCACGCCCCACAGGCGGCCCTCGACGACGATCGGCGTCCCGACCGTCGAGCGGAAGCCGCTCTCGCGCGCGGCGACGCCGACCCTGCCGGAGGCGTGCTCAAAGCCGTCGACACGGGCGGGACGGCCCGTCTCGCGGACGATCGTCACAAGGTTCTTTCCGTCAAGACGCGCCCGGCCGCCAACGGGAAAGCGGTCAACTGGCGCGCCCCAGGTGGCGACGCAAGTGACCGTACCATCAGCCTGATAACGGCCCATGATCGCGAAGTCGACGGGAAGCAGCTGTCCCACCTCCTCGGTGACCGCCGCGAAGAGGTCCTGTGGCTGGACGCCCGCTGCGACGAGGGTCGCGACGCGGCGCAGCGCGCTCAACTCGTCATTGGCCTGATGCAGCTCGGCGGTCCCCTCGGCCACCTTCACCCCGAGCTCGTCCCTGGCTGCGCGAAGCTCTTCCTCTGCCCCAGTGCGACTAGGGCATCCGCGAGCCCGGCTGCCACGGCAGGGGGCTCCCCCCCGGTCCACGTAGCCGGGATCGCCGACAGCGCGACGAGATCCCTCATCGCCGTTTGCAGGCGCAGGAGCTCGGCGTCGGTGTCGACGGGCATCTAGCGCGCGATGCCGGCGCCGACGTGCGACCGCTGCTCCCGTAGCTCGCGGAGGAGCTGGGCAAGGAATCTCGTCTTCGCGTACCCGGAAGTGGGCCCGGACTGGAGCACTTCATCGAACCGCGCGAGCCATGTGTCCCGGTCGAACCGTTCTCCGTGGAGCGGACCATCCTCCCACGCGTGTACCTCGAGCTGGCCCGAGTCGACGGCCTCCCCTACGTCGATGCCCGCGTCCGCGAGGCGCCTGAGATGGTCTTCGCTTCGCTCGGGGTCGATCAGGTGGAAGGACTTGTCGCCTTGGTCGAACCCATCCTTGATGAAGGGCTGAAGCACTCGATAGTGCTCGTCCATGTCGGTGAAGAACGCGCAGATGTGGCGGTTTCTGCCGTCGAGAGCCTTCGGTTCAATCTTGAGAGAAGAGTCAGGGGCTTCCACGCGTCACCTCCGTCCAGAGACAGACGGGTGCAACAGCAGAGCGGTAGCCCCCGTTGCCACATCCGCCGGGCTCCTCTCGTGGGTTCAGAGAGACGCCAGGAGAGCGAAATCCTCGGTCACCGAGCTTCGGAGTGCTCCGCCTCTGCATCGCGGCTCCATGGGGAGAGGGTCGGGCAAGCCATGCTACTCCGACCGCGCCTCAGGCGCCAGCGGCGTTCGCGGGTGCGAGGCGGCGCAGCACGAGCCGGCCGCGGGCTGAGCGACCGTCACGATCGCGCGGTCGCCTCGAGGGGGCGCCGATCAAACCCCCAGCGCGCGCGGTCGTGAGCGTGGCCTACGGTTATAGTCAGCGTGAGCATGAGCCGCACACGCGTGGCGCTGGCGGATGATGAAGTTCTCCTCCGCGAAGGTCTCGCCAGCCTTCTCGAACGGTCCGGCTTCGAGGTCGTTGGCCGATGCGGCGATGGCGAGGAGCTGATCGCCCTGGTCCGCGAGGAGCGGCCACAGCTCGCCCTCATCGACATCCGGATGCCGCCCACGCACACCACGGAGGGTCTCGACGCCGCCCGCGTGATCCGCGAGGAGTTTCCCGAGACGGCGATTCTCGTCCTCTCGGCGCATGTCGAGGTCGAGCACGCGATGGACCTGCTGGCCAGCGGGCGGGGCAGCGGCTATTTGCTGAAGAGCCGTGTAACCGACGTGGGAGAGTTCACCGAGACGCTCGAGCGGATCGTCAAAGGTGGATCGGTCGTCGATCCGGCGCTCGTCCAGGAACTTGTGGCCGCACGCCGCGCAGATGACCCGCTCGAGGAGATCTCACCCCGTGAGCGCGAGGTCCTCTCGCTCATGGCCGAAGGACGCTCGAACGCCGGGATCGCACGCGAGCTCTGGGTGACCGAGGGGACCGTCGAGAAGCACGTGCACAGCATCCTCAGGAAGCTGCCGCTGCCAGACACCGGCGACGACCACCGACGCGTTCTCGCCGTGCTGACGTTTCTCGACGCGCGTTAACGCCCAGGAGGGTCGCGGCGCCGATGGCCATCGAGGATGTGGCGTATCGCGTCCGCCGAGAGATCGCACTTGGCGAGGAAGCCCATGGCGGGGCTCTCTGCGACGAGATCGGCGAAGTCTTCCGGCGAATGTGTCGAGATGAGAATCACGTTGGAAGCGGCGGCGTCGCCCCCGTCTGCCACCGCTCGGGCGAGGTCGAAGCCGCTGTCGACCCCGAGTTCGATGTCCACGAGGATGACGTCTGGTTGGAGCTCTTGGGCGCTCCGAAGCCCCTCAGCGGCCGTCATGGCGACGCCCACCACGCTGATTCCCTGGGCCTCCAGGAGGGCGCGCGAAGCTTCAATAAAGGGGGCGTTGTCGTCGACGATGAGGCAGCGCACGGGCATAGATCCCTGAGCATCGCACTCGAGCTGCCGGCGTACAATGAAGCTGGCAGGAATTCGCAGGGTTCGGCTGGCCAGGTGGCAAGTCGTCGCTGGCGGAGACGGGCGTTTACGCTGGTCGCGCGCACGGGGCCTCGCGAGCGATCCTGCGCTCGCGCTCAAGCGCACGCCAGTAGCGGATGCGCTGCTGCTGTAGGGCAGCGATCCGCACTTCCTCGCGCGTCATATCTTTGACGTTCGGCGCGTACATAAGTTCCTCACTTAGAGGGGCAGCACCGCTCGAGCGCGACTGCGGCTTGCTCCTCACGGTCGAGCGCGGCTCGGTAGGCGGCGTAGGTGTCGGACTTCTCGGCATCCGCCGCACAGCTCCAGTCACCCAGCGCGAGGCTCGCGTCGGCCTCGGCGAACAGCCATGCGTCCCATAGGTCAATCGGACGTGCTGCGTTCGGGGCGTCGATCGTCGAGAGTGCTGCGACTCGATTGGTGGCGTTCGCTCTGGAAGACATTGCTGCAACTCCTTTGCCGTGATCGCGTGGCTTGTGGAATAACTGGCCAGGAGGATCTCGCAGCAACGGCGTTCTGTCTGCACTGCCAGCGCCAATCTGCACGGCACGCGGGCAGGGGTCTCAACCCCCCGGCTAGCCGGAATTCGGGGCGACTTCCCTGGACCCGGCGAGCAGTGCGATCGCCATGAATGCGAGCACCGCTCCGGAGTTCGGATCGGTCGCTTGGCCGGTGTAGAGCGCGCCGAGATGCTGGCCCAGGACCCAGAGCGCCAGCGTCAGCATCAACCCGAGCGCCACGACGGGCGTTCTGGTCCTGCGCGCAAGCGCGCCGACTCCGATCACGGTCTCAGCGGCCACGAGGAGGGTGACCAGCAGCAGACCGTGGTGCGCCGCCCAGGCGCCCACCGATTTGTCCAGACTGGCGAGCCATGCGGGGCCTTTAGAGGTCCCTTGGGTCAGTGCGCTCGCGATCGCCGTGCCGTTGTTCTGGCCCGGCAGCGCCTGGAAGACAGCCGCCCCAACCCACAACCCGGCCCAGGCGAGCGGCAGCCAGGACGCGGGGCTTTCGCGTGAGGCGTCCCGGTGCGGCCAGGCCGCGACTGCCAGGAGCGCGTAGATCAGCGCCGAGCCGGGCGCCCCCGTGATCAGGCTGGCGTGGCCGCTCGCCATCCCGGAGAGGCCCTCGCCGAGGTACCACACGCCGAGCGCCCATGCGATTGAGGCGGCGAGCGCCACCCGGGCGGTGCGCGGCACTAGGAGCCCCACGCCTAGCAGCAGCTGGATTCCGGCGAACGGCACGTTCCAGGCAACGGGGTGGGCGGCGATAACAGTCGAAGCCCAGTGGACTGGGCCCGCGACGATGCCGGGCTGGCCTTCTCCGACCGGGGCGATCACCTGCGTCGCGAACGCGCGCGTGAACATGAAGGGCTGCGCCTGAAGGGCGGCGTCGAGTAGCCAAAACAGCCCGAGCGCGATCTGCAGGTGGCGGCGTGTGATGTGGGTAGCGCGGGTGATGAGCCCGGCGAGCGGGCGCGTGTGCGTGCGCCGCGGAATCGTCGCGATGGCGGTGGAGAAGGATGCCGTTCGGTCGCGGGACATGGTGATCGCCTCCATTCGGCCACAAAGGGTTTGCTGAGGAGGGGCAAGGCCCGGACCGGCCGGGGGTGGGCGGCCGGTCCGGGCGATCGCTGTCTTATGCGTTACGGGGTCGGCGAGGAGTCGGTGTAGCCACCGCCGGTGGTGGTGTTCCACAGGCGGCGGTTGCCCATCTCGGATATGTAGTCGACGTGGGCCTGCAGCGGCCACGTGACCTGGTTCCAGCTGCCGATCACGTAGGTCATGTTGTACGGCCCGTCCGCGGGCGTGGTGGTGTATGTCGGCGCGACGGACTTGTAATAGGATTCCAGTTCTGGCGGGATGGTCCCGGAGCTGTTGGTGAACAGCAGCGGGGCGTGGAAGCCGAGGTGTGAAAGCGGCGCGGACGCGACGGCGGCCTGCCAGTCGTTTTCGTTGACCAGCGTGAAGCCGTGGCCCGGGCCGGTGATCTTCCAGCCGACTTCACCGGCTCCGTCCCACATCTTCGCGAACGCGATCGCGGTGTCGACGGCCGTGTCCGTCGGATTGGCGTTGAACGCGACGTTGTCGTTGTTGGTGATGCGCACCACCGCCCCGTATTGCGCGAGTTCGTTGGCGACCGCTCCCGAGATCTGCTGCGGCCCGCCGAACAGGTAGATGCGCGCCTGCCCTTTGCGGCGCTTGAGCGCTTCGATCGTGGGCGCCGGTATCGAGTTCTGGTTCACCCACAAAAGGCCGGAGGCCATGTGCGCCACCCAGTGCGTGGCCGGGAGCAGATACTGGTATGACTGCATCGAGCCGATCATCACGTTCTGCATGCCGTTGCCCATGTTCGGCACGCCGGTGTCGGGATTCTGGATGCTCCCGTAGAGCTTGTCGACCGTGTTCGCGAGTGCGGGCACGTTCGGTGCGGTCACGGTGGCGTATTTCAATCCCATCGCCTTGAGCTGCTTTTCGACGCCTGAGTTAGCCGCGGCGCCCACCAGGAACGCGTCCACGTTGTGATACCGGGAGATCCCCGTGTCTCCGAGACGCTTGATCTCGTCTTCGGTGACCTTCGGGATCCCGTTCCTCGTCACGTAGAGGATCGGAGCGTCGTTGGGGAAGTGCAACAGCGGCACCGCGGTGATCGCGGGGAGCGGTTCGTCGGGCGTCAGCAGCGTCAACGCCCACGGCCGGTCGGGGTCGTTGTTGTTCTCGTTCGGGGCGTTCAGCGGAAGCGCCGCCGGCCACACGTGCTGTGTCACCGAGACGGCCTCCTGAAACGGGTCCGCCCCGTATAGGCGTTGCGTCGTCTTCGTACCGATCGTCGGCACCAACGTCGGCTGGCCGGGCGGCGGCGGAACCGTGTAGTCCGCAGTCGCGCTCGGCGCGCCGAACGGGTCCATCTGCGCGTTGGGCGACTGGGGGGCCGCCACATTGGTGACAAGTCCAACGTTGCCAAGGGCGCTCGAGCTGCTGAAGACACCTGCGGCGGCAAGGACGATCAGCACGATCGCGACCAGGCCGACGCCGGCGCCGACCCCGACGAACTTGGTGCGAGTTCGCTCGTCTGTTCGTGTAGGTATTAGTAGTGCCATTTGCCCGTCTCCTTTTCGAGGGTGGCTACGCGCAAGAACGATCGCAGTGAAGTCCCGGCGTGTCTTCACGGCCAGCGTCCGTTTGCGCCCCCCGTTTTCCCGACTTTCGAACTACCAGCTAGCCACCATTCGAGAGTGCGCGCGACACGCAGTAGGCCGGTCGCGAACCGAGTCGGCCGCTTCACCGCTGACGCCCGCGAGACCGTTTCGAGAGCGCCCTTCCACCTCGGCAAAGCGGCAAAGCCCTACCAGCAGGCGGTCTGTGTCTATGCGCCCGCCAGGAGTCGAACCTGGATCTACAGCTTAGGAGGCGCGCGCAACGACGTGCCCGATCACTTGAGTCACGACCGCGCCGGCAGCTCAGCTCGGCGAGACGGCGATCACCGGAATCTGACGGCTCGTCTGCTGCTGGTAAGCGGTATAGCGGTCGCGGTTGTTGTTGTTGACGATCCGCCACAATCGCTCGTA
>JAOPZM010000254.1 GCA_025964115.1 Solirubrobacterales bacterium | reverse complement strand
GCTCGACCTCATCGTTGAAGAACTCCCCGTCGGGGGTCACGACCTCGACCTTGAACTTGGTGTGCGCCATTGCCTCGGCCTAGCCGTTCTTGTCGGCGTCCTCGACCACCTGGTCGATCGTGCCCTTCATGAAGAACGCCCGCTCGGGCACCTCGTCGTGCTTGCCGTCGAGGATCTCCCTGAAACCCCGAATCGACTCGGCGATCGGGACGTACTCGCCGTCGATGCCCGTGAACTGAGTGGCGACGAAGAAGGGCTGGGAGAGGAAGCGCTCCATCTTGCGCGCCCGGTTGACCGTGACCTTGTCCTCGTCGGAGAGCTCGTCGATGCCGAGGATGGCGATGATGTCCTGGAGCTCGCGGTAGCGCTGGAGGATCTCCTTCACGCGGTTGGCGACGCGGAAGTGGTCGTCGCCGAGGATGTCGGCCTTGAGGATCGTCGAGGTCGAGTCCAGCGGGTCGACCGCCGGGTAGATGCCTTTCTCGGAGATCGCCCGTGACAGCGTGGTCGTCGCGTTGAGATGCGCGAACACGGAGGCGGGCGCCGGGTCGGTGAGATCGTCGGCGGGGACGTAGATCGCCTGCACGGAGGTCACCGATCCCTCGCGCGTGGAGGTGATGCGCTCCTGCAGTTCGCCCATCTCGGTCTCCAGCGTGGGCTGGTAGCCGACCTGGGAGGGCATGCGCCCGAGCAGCGCCGAGACCTCGGAGCCCGCCTGCACGAAGCGGAAGATGTTGTCGATGAAGAGCAGCACGTCCTGGCCCTGGTCGCGGAAGTATTCGGCCATCGTCAGGCCGGAGAGCGCAACCCGCATGCGGGCCCCGGGGGGCTCGTTCATCTGCCCGAAGACGAGCATCGTCTTCTCGAGGACGCCGGACTCCTTCATCTCGAGCCACAGGTCGTTGCCCTCGCGCGAGCGCTCGCCCACGCCGCAGAAGGCCGACAGGCCGCCGTGCTCCTTGGCGAGGTTGTGGATGAGCTCCTGGATCAGCACGGTCTTGCCGACGCCCGCACCGCCGAACAGTCCCGTCTTGCCGCCCTTGACGTACGGCGCCAGCAGGTCTATGACCTTGATGCCGGTCTCGAACATCTCGGCTGTCGGAATCAGGTCCTCGAGGGTCGGAGCCTCCTGGTGGATGCTCCGCCGCTCGACGTCGGCCGGCAGCTCGGCGCCGAGGTCGATCGGCTCTCCCAGCAGGTTGAAGATGCGCCCGAGCGTCGCCTCGCCGACGGGCACCGAGATCGGCGCGCCGGTGTCGATCACCTCGAGGCCGCGAGCCAGCCCGTCTGTGGTGTCCATCGCGACGGCGCGTACACGGTCGTCGCCGATGTGCTGCTGGACCTCGCACACGAGCACGCCCTGGCCGGTGATCGGGCTGATCCCGGGTGTCTCCTCCTCGAGCGAGGCCTCGGGGCGCTCGACCGTGATGGCGTGGTAGATCTCAGGAAGCCGGTCGGGGAAGACGGCCTCGATCACGACGCCCTGGATCTCCTCGATGCGTCCGACGTTGCGCTGCGGCGCCTCGCCGTTCGCTGATCGCGGCGCGGAGGTTGTCGGCTCGGTGGCTGTGCTGGCGTCCATTTGTGTTGATTCTCCTCTTTATGTGTTTGGTCGTCTCGGGCGAGGTGCGGCGGCGCGTGCGCTGCCTAGCTCAGCCCCTCTGCGCCGGCGACGACCTCCATGATCTCCTGGGTGATCTCGGCCTGGCGGGCACGGTTCATCTGCAGCGTATAGGTGGTGATCAGCTCTCCGGCGTTCTCCGAGGCGTTGCGCATCGCGGTCATCTGGGCGCCGTAGAAGCCGGCGGCGGACTCCACCAGCGCCCGATAGATCGAGATCTCGACGTAGTCGGGGACCAGGCGCCTGAGGATCTCCTCGGGGCTTGGCTCGTATTCGACGAGCGCGCGCGGCCCCTGGGTCTCGCCCTCCTGCTCGGATTCCCCCTCCTCGCCCGCGATCGTAGCCTGCGAGATCGGCAGCAGCGTTTCGCGCGTCACGTGCTGAGTGAGCGGAGAGATGTAGGTGTTGTAGATGATCTCGACGCGATCGAGGTGGCCGTCGACGTAGCCGGTCATCAGGTCGTCGGCGACTGTGCGCGCGTCGGCGTAGGATGGGCGGTCGGCGAAGCCGGTGTAGCTTCCGTTCAGCTCGAGCCCACGGAAGCTCAGCGAGGAGACGCCGCGGCGCCCGGTCGCATACCAGGCGCTCCGAAGCCCTTCCTCTGAGAGCTCGCTCGCGGCGCTGACGCCGGCGCGGATCACCTGCGAGTTGAAGGCACCCGCGAGCCCGCGGTCGCCGGTTATCAACAGCAGCCCGACGTTCGTCTGTTGCTCGTGCACGGTGAGCAGCGGCAGCTGCGAGGCCTCTGCCCCGGCATCGCGTGCGGCCTGCCGGGTCATGCGCCTGATCGCACCGGCGTACGGGCGCAGCGCTTCGATCCGCTGTTCGGCGCGCCGCAGGCGCGCGCCCGCGACCATCTCCATGGCACGCGTGATCTTCTGGATGTTCTTCACAGAGGAGATCCGGTTTCTGACGTCGCGCTGGCTGGCCATGGCTGATCGCGGGGCCCTTAGGCCACCTGGGCCTCCTCCAGGGGCTGGCCCTCCTCGTCGAGGTCGTAGCCGAAGTCCTTCGCGTAGGCCTCGACGGCCTCCCGAACGCCGTCCTGCGTCTCCTCGGACCAGTCGCCGCCGGCGATCTTCTCGAGCAGCTCGCGGTGCTGGGCGCGCACCCGCTCGACGAGACCCGCGAGGAACTCGGGAACCCGCTCGACGTTGATGCGGTCGAGGAAGCCGTTCGTGGCGGCGTAGATCTGCACCGTCTGGGCCTCGACGGGCAGCGGCTCGCGCTCACCCTGGTTGAGCGTCATCACGAGCCGTTCGCCGCGGGCAAGCGCGCGTTGGGTGTCGGCGTCGAGGTCCGAGCCGAACTGGGAGAACGCCTCGAGGTCGCGGTATTGCGAGAGCTCGAGCTTGAGCCGCCCGGCGACCTTTTTCATCGGGCCGATCTGGGCGTTGCCGCCGACGCGCGAGACGGAGATGCCGACGTTGATCGCGGGGCGCACGCCGGCGTTGAAGAGTTTCGACTCGAGGAAGATCTGCCCGTCTGTGATCGAGATCACGTTGGTGGGGATGTACGCGGAGACGTCGCC
>JAOPZM010000246.1 GCA_025964115.1 Solirubrobacterales bacterium | reverse complement strand
GGCAGCGCGCGCCGGGTCGGGCCGCCCTTGCTGGGGGCCGTCAGCGAGTAGTAGGTCGACTCGACCTGCGCGACGAGTCCCGCCGCACCGTGGTCGCGCAGCCACTCGACGGTGCGTATCCCAACGCTCGAGTTCGAGGGCTTGCTCATCGTGCTCGCCCACGAGACGAGCACCGGCAGCATCGCCAGGAGCGCTGCCGTGAAGGCTATGCGGCGCAGCCGCTGGGATCCGCTCACGCCAGCACGGGGGTCCGTGCGAGGACGCCTCAGGGTGCGTCCCGCACGTGTCGTCGCCGCGCTCGACTCCATGCTCACACTCTAGGCCGGGTCGCAGGACCGCGCGCCGCAAATAGGCGATCTCAGTGGATTCTCATCTGAGAGCACTCTCACGGACATCAGGTGAAGCCCTTCGGCACATCGGGCGGATGTGCAATATTCCTAGCGCCACAGGATCTGGCGGCCGTTCGCTGAACTGCGCTTAAGGATAATGCTGCACGTTACCGCCTGAGGTCTTGCCGCTTGCCCCTTCCTTCGAGACTTGACATCGACGCTTTCTCTGCAACGGCCAGCGAGGAGCAGGCGCGGCTGAGCCGGCTTCGTGAGCCGGTGGCGCACCCGCTGCCGGAGGCGCTGCTGGACGGGAGGCGTGCCCCGAGCCGCTCACCGTGGCGCTCGCTCGGCGTGCTGGTAAGGGCCTGCCGTCCGCGCCAGTGGACGAAGAACCTGCTTGTCCTGGCGGCGCCGCTGGCGGCGGGGGCCATCGACTGGCCCGGGGTGGCCGTCAAGGTGGCAGGAGCGTTCGTGGTGCTGTGCATGCTCTCCAGCGCGACCTACCTCTTCAACGACGTCCGCGATCGCGAGCAGGATCGCGTTCATCCGCGCAAGCGCACGCGTCCCATAGCCGCGGGCGAACTGTCCGTCCGAACTGCCATCGCCGCCGGCGTCGCACTGGCGGTCGCGGGGCTGGCGCTCGCCGCCGCGATCACCCCGGGACTGGCCGCTGTCGGAGCGGGCTACATGGCTGTGACGATGAGCTACTCGTTGTGGTGGCGCAGAGTCGTGGTGGTGGACATCCTCGCGATCGCCGCCGGTTTCGTTCTGCGCGCGCTGGCCGGCGGCGTAGCCACGGACATCTACCTCTCGCGCTGGTTCGCGATCGTGACCGCCTGTGGCGCGATCTTCCTGGTCGCAGCCAAGCGCTATGCGGAGCTGCACGAGCGGGTCACGCCGCGGCTGGAGCGCGCGACGTTGCGACGCTATTCGCTGCGGGGTCTGCGGCTCACGCTGGCGGCCGCCGCCTCGCTCGCGAGCATCGCATACATCTCCTGGGCGTTCACCCGGCCGTCTCATCTGCTCTGGTACGGACTCTCGATCGTGCCCTTCCTGCTGTGGCTCGGCCGCTACGCAAGCCTCGCCGGCGCGGGGGCCGCGCAGGCTCCCGAGGAACTGATCCTGCGGGATCGGACGCTACTCGCGCTGAGCCTCGTGTGGGGCCTGCTCTTCCTCGGCGGCGTCTATGTCGGCCGTTGAGCAGAGGAGCGCCCCGCTGCTCGCCACTGAGCGGTCGCTGACGGGGTGGGGGCGAACGCGGGCGAGCCGAGCGAGGGTGTTCGAGCCGACCAGCGTGGAGGACGTTCTCGAGCTGCTGGGATCCGGTGCAGGGCGCGGTGGCGGCCTGATCGCCAGGGGCGCGGGACGCAGCTACGGCGACGCCGCCCAGAACGCGGGGGGCGACGTGCTCGACATGACGGGTATGCGGCGGATCCTCTCGATCGACCGCGAGCGACGGCTGGTGAGCGCCGAGGCCGGCACCACGGTCGCCGAGCTCCTGACCGCTCTCGCCGCGCATCGGCTGATGCTGCCGGTCGTTCCCGGCACATGCCATGTGACGCTCGCGGGCGCGATCGCGAGCGATATCCACGGCAAGAACCATCATCGCGACGGCGGAATGGCGCGCCACGTCGCCTCGCTGGTGTTGTGCACCGCTACGGGCGAGCGCCTGGAGGTCTCGCCTGAGAGCGACCCCGAGCTGTTCTACGCGACGCTCGGCGGCATGGGCCTGACGGGGGTCATCGCGCAGGCCACGTTGCGAGCGGAGCCGCTCCCATCCTGTGTCCTCGACGACGCCGATCGCACCGACAGCCTGGAGCAGACGCTCGCGCTCATGACAGCCGAGGATCCGCATCGCTACTCGGTCGCATGGCTCGACCTGCTCGCCGGCGGGTCGATGTCGGGTCGCGCGATCGTGAGCCGCTCGAACCCACTGCCCAAAGGGGTCGAGGGCGAGGGCGAAGCCGGCCATGGCAGGCACGCCAAGCGGGCCGGGATGCGTCTGCGCAAGCCCCTGTTCGACGTTCCGCGCCGGTTTCCGGGGGCGCTCCTTCATCCCGCTGGCGTGCGAGCGTTCAACGCGCTTCGATGGCGGTCCGCTCCACGCACGCAGCGTGGGCACGAGGTTCCGCTCGCGCCGTACTTCTTCCCGCTCGATGTGCTCGGAGAATGGAACAGGCTCTACGGCAGGGGCGGGCTGATCCAGTATCAGTTCGTGGTGCCGGTGGGGCAGGAGGAGGCCCTGATGGACTGCTTCGAGCTGATTCGCCGGCGGCGGCTTCCCGTGTATCTGGCGGTCTTCAAGCGGCTCGGCGCCTCCTTCGGAGGGCCGCTCTCGTTTCCGCTCGAGGGCTGGACGCTCGCCGCGGATCTCCCCGCCGACGCGCCGGGCCTCGGCGCGGCGCTCGATGAGCTTGACGATCTGGTCGCGGGGTGTGGAGGGCGCGTGTACCTGAGCAAGGACGTCCGGCTGCGTCCCGAGCTGCTGCAGGTCATGTATCCCCAACTCGAGCGCTTCGAGGCTCAGCGCGAACGGGTCGATCCCGAGGGGATCCTCCGCTCGGACCTGGCGCGGCGGGTGGGGCTCTGCGGGGGGACTCGGTGAGCGCTGGGCGCGCCGGCTCGGCTGGTGGG
>JAOPZM010000244.1 GCA_025964115.1 Solirubrobacterales bacterium | reverse complement strand
TCTTCATGGAGGCGCCCGATCCCGACTCGCCGAACGGACCTGCCGGCGTGCCGGCTGCGGCGAGAGCAGCGGATGCGGCGGCGATCGAGCGCGCGGGCGAGCTGTTGCAGGGAGCCGAGCGCCCGGTGGTCATGGCGGGAACGGATCTCTACTGGGGACGCGGCGAGCAGGCGCTGCTCGAGCTCGCCGAGGCGCTGAGGATTCCCGTCTTCCTCAACGGGCTGGCGCGTGGGTGCGTGGCTGCCGACCACGAGCTGTTCTTCTCGCGCGCCCGCTCCGACGGGCTGAAGGGTGCGGACGTCGCCCTGGTTGTCGGCGTCCCGATGGACTTCCGCCTCGGCTTCGGCGCTTCGTTCGGCGAGGACACCGAAATCGTGGTGGTGGACGTGGCCGAGCCCGAGCGCCGGCATCCGCGTGCTGTCGCGGCCGAGTGCTATGGAGATCTGACGCAGACGCTCGCCGCCATCGGCGCGGCCGCGGGCGGCAAGGCCCTGGCAAGCGAGCCGTGGATCTCGCAGCTGCGCGCTAGCGAGAGCGAGCGGCGCGAGGGCGAGAGGACGGAGCTCGAGGACGGGCGCTCGCCGCTGCACCCGATGCGGTTGTACGCCGAGCTCGCCCAGGTCCTCGATCGGGACGCGATCGTCGTCGGGGACGGCGGCGACTTCGTCTCCTACGCAGGGCGTGTGGTCGACAGCTTCCAGCCGGGCTGCTGGCTCGATCCGGGGCCGTTCGGGTGTCTGGGCGCGGGACCGGGATATGCGCTTGCGGCGAAGCTCGCGCACCCCGAGCGTCAGGTCGTGCTGCTGCTCGGAGATGGCGCATTCGGGTTCTCGGGGATGGAGTTCGACACGCTTGCGCGACACGGGGTCAACGTCGTGGGGGTGATGGGAAACAACGGCATCTGGGCGCTCGAGAAGCACCCGATGGAGTTCCTCTACGGCTACTCCGTGGCGGCGGATCTGCGCCCGGCGACGCGCTATGACCAGGTCGTCGAGGCGCTCGGCTGCCACGGGGAGCTGGTGGAGCGCCCCGAGGCCCTGCGCGGTGCGCTCGATCGCGCGTTCTCGGCCGGCCGGCCGGCGCTGGTCAACGTGCTCACCGACCCCGCGGTCGTCTATCCCCGTCGCTCCAACCTGGCCTGAGCCTCAGTCCACCCCGGCCAGGCGCAGTGCGCCGCCGTGAAGGATGTCGTGGTCGGAGACCTCGACCTGCTCGAGGTCGAACGCGCGCAGAGACTCGCTCAGCAGGATCATGCCGGCGACGATCGTGGGAGCCCGGTTGGGATCGAGGCCCACGACCTCGCGACGCTGCGCTTCGCTCATGTCGGCCAGGCGTGCGAGCAGCATCTCGACGGTCCCGAGCGTCAGCTGGTAACCGTGCACGCGTTCGGGGTCGTAGGGGTCAAGCTCCTGGTCGATCGACGCGGCCGATGTCGCCGTGCCCGCCACGGCGATGCCCTCCTTGACCGAGCCGCGCTCCTCCGCCGGGAGCCCCTGCAGCAGGACCTCGTGCACGTCCTGCGCAAGGCTCTGGAGGTCCGAGGGGGCAGGCGGGTCGGTGTGTATGTGGCGCTCGCTCATGCGCACGACCCCGGCCGGCAGCGAGACATGGAAGCCGGCCTTGTGCCCCCGGCCGACGACGAACTCGGTGGAGCCGCCGCCGATGTCGATCACGACGATCGGCTCGCTGGGCGCCGGGCGCCCCGACATCGCGCCGAGAAAGCTGAGCTGAGCCTCTTCGTCGCCGCTGAGGACCCGCGCGTCGAGGCCGTAGTCCTCACGGACACGAGCCGCGAAGTCGGCGCCGTTGGCTGCGTCTCGCACGGCCGAGGTCAGCACGGCGAGGTTCGCTTCGCACTCGTGGGCCTCGATCTCGGCGCTGTAATCGGCGAGCGTCGCCAGCACCCGCTCGATGGCCGCCTCGGACAGCGACCCCTGAGCGTCGACGCCATCGCCCAGGCGCGTCACCTGTGAGCGTCTCACGAGCTCCTCCAGCTCGCCCGAGTCGGGATCGACGTCCGCGATCAGCAGCCTCGTGGAGTTGGTCCCGATGTCGACGACCGCGACGCGCATCGCCGGGATGCTAGAGGTGTGGGTGTCCACGAGCGAAAGGGAGCGAGATGAGCGAGGAGGACAACGGCCGTGTCGCACTTGTCACCGGGGCGAACCGGGGGATCGGTCGGGAGGTCGCACGCCAGTTGGCCGAGCGCGGCTATCGCGTGCTGCTCAGCGCGCGCGACGGCGAGAAGGCGAGCGCCGCCGCCGAGGAGCTGGCCCCGAGCACCGGTGCGCCAGTCACGCCCCTGACCCTGGACGTGGCGGATCCGCAGAGCATCGCCGAGGCGGCCGAGCGGGTCCGCGCCGAGCCAGGGCGCCTGGATGTGCTGGTCAACAACGCGGGCATCGGTAGTGACTTCGGCGTGGCAGGGGTCGAGCCGGACTTCGCCGCGATCCAGCGGGCGCTCGACACCAATTTCTACGGTGCCTACCGCCTGACCATCGAGCTGCTCGGAATGCTGCGTGAGAGCAAGCACCCACGCATCGTCAACGTCTCGAGCGGCATGGGTGGCGTGTCCGAGATGGGCGGCTGGTCGCCGGGCTACCGTGTCTCGAAGGCCGCGCTGAACGCGATGACGCGCATCCTCGCCACCGAGCTCAGGGACGCAGGGTTCCTGGTGAACTCTGCATGTCCGGGTTTCGTGAACACCGACATGGGCGGCCCGATGGGCGCGACCAAGCCGGTCGAGGACGGAGCCGGCGGCATCGTGTGGCTCGCCACGCTGCCCGACGACGGGCCGACGGGCGGCTTCTTCCGCGACGGCAAGCCCGTCGCGTTCTGAGCCCAAGAGGACTGGCCGACGGCGGCGTTCTTTGCTAGAACATAGGTAGCGACGCGGGGTGGAGCAGTCTGGTAGCTCGTCGGGCTCATAACCCGAAGGTCGCGGGTTCGAATCCCGCCCCCGCTACCTGGAGATTGCCCCGACCGCCATCTGGCGGTCGGTGTGCGTTAAGCGTGGCTGCGG
>JAOPZM010000220.1 GCA_025964115.1 Solirubrobacterales bacterium | reverse complement strand
GTCCAAGTCCAAGGGCAACGTCGTCACGCCGATGCACCTGCTCGAGGAGTACGGGGCCGACGCCGTGCGCTACTGGGCGGCGAGCGGACGTCCCGGGGCGGACACCGCCTTCGACCCCCAGCAGATGAAGGTAGGACGGCGGCTGGCCGTGAAGCTCCTGAACGCCTCGAAGTTCGCGCTCGCGGACCTGCCCCCGGAGGGAGAGGCCGTGACCCATCCGCTGGACCGCGCGATGCTCGCTCGCCTGGCCACGGTCGTCGGCGATGCCACGGGCAGCTTCGAGGACTACGACTACGCGCGCGCGCTCGAGCGCGCGGAGGACTTCTTCTGGTGGTACTGCGACTTCTACCTCGAGCTCGTCAAGGGCCGCCGCTACGACGCCGCGCCAGAGGCCGCCGCCTCTGTTAGCCGCGCCCTGCGGCTGTCACTGTCGGCCTTCCAGCGGCTGTTCGCTCCCTTCCTGCCATTCGTCACCGAGGAGGTGTGGTCGTGGTGGCAGCAGGGCTCGGTGCATCGCGCGCCGTGGCCCGACGCCGGCGCGCTCGCCGCCGAGGCCGGAGTGCCCGAGCTTGGCACCGGCGCCGCGCCGGAGGGCCCGGCGGGCGCTGTCATCGGGGCGAGCGAGGACATGGCGCTCGCAGTGACGGCGGATGTGCTCAGGGAGGTCCGAAAGGCCAAGTCCCAGGCGCGCCGGCCGATGCGCGCACCGGTCATGCGCGTGGTCGTCCGCGACACCCCGCAGCGGCTGCGGGCGCTCGAGCTCGGCTCCGGCGACCTGCTGCAGGCCGGCTCGATCGAACATCTCGAGCCCGTCGAGGATGGTGAGTTCGCGGTCGAGGTGGAGCTGGCGCCCGAGCCATCGGGGTGAGCGAGCCGGGAAACCCACGCGACCGTCCAGCCGTGCTCGTCCTCGGCGAGTCTGGCGGCCTGGGCGTGGCGTTGGTGCGAAGGCTCCCCCGGACTCGCTGCTGCATCTGGGGCGTATCTCCGATCCGTACAAGATCGCGGCCGACACGCTCGCGAGTGAGCTTGGCGAAGCGCTCAGCGCCCGCGTGCCCGCGCCGCCTGGGATAGGGTCCTCGCCGTGACGCGCACGCTGACAGCCGAGCTGAAGGAGAAGGTCGGCGAGCAGGTCACGGTGCGCGGCTGGGTCCAGGCCGTTCGCGACCAGAAGCGGATGCAGTTCTTGATCCTCCGCGACGAAACCGGCCTTGCGCAGGCGGTGCTGCCGAAGGAGGAGCCTCCCAGCGAGCTGAACGAGGCGATCACCGCGCTGACGGCCGAGTCGGCGGTCACCGTCACCGGCACGGTGGTGGCCGACGAGCGGGTGAAGCTCGGCGGCCTTGAGCTGCGGATCGAAGGCCTGACGGTCGACTCGCTCGCCGAGCCCGAGCTGCCGATCGCCGAGGACTCGGCGCTGGACAAGCGCATCGACTGGCGCTATCTGGACCTGCGCAGGCTGGACCGCCGGCTGATCTTCGAGGTGCAGACGACCGCCGAGCACGCGATGCGCGAGTTCTGGCGCAGGGAGCATTTCATCGAGCTGCACACACCCAAGTTCATGGGCTCAGCCAGCGAGTCGGGCGCGGAGCTCTTCAAGGTGGAGTACTTCGACCGGGAGGCCTACCTGGCGCAGTCGCCGCAGTTCTACAAGCAGATGGCGATGGCGGCCGGGTTCGGAAAGGTGTTCGAGGTGGGGCCCGTGTTCCGAGCCAATCCCTCCTTCACCTCGCGGCACGATACGGAGTTCACGAGTGTCGACGTGGAGATCTCCTGGATCGACTCCCACGAGGACGTGATGGCCTTCGAGGAGCGATGGCTGGCGCACGTGCTCGCGAGCGTCAAGGAGATCCACGGCGAGCAGATCGAAGCGACGTTCGACGCCGAGGTCGTGGTGCCGGAGCTGCCCTTCCCCCGGGTGACGCTCGAGGGGGCGAAGGAGATGCTGCGCGAGCACGGCCACGAGGCGCCCGGCGCGGGACATGACCTCGACCCTCCCAGCGAGCGGGCGCTCTCGGAGATCATCAAGCAGCAGCAGGGCCACGAGTTCGCCTTCGTGACCGACTACCCCACCACGGTGCGGCCCTTCTACCACATGCGCCACGCCGACCAGCCGACGCTGACGAAGAGCTTCGACCTGTTGTGGCGGGGCATCGAGCTGACCACCGGCGCACAGCGTGAGCACCGTTACGAGCAGCTGCTCGCCCAGGCGAAGGACAAGGGGGTGGACACTCCTCCGATCCAGTACTACCTGGACTTCTTCCGCTTCGGCGCCCCGCCGCATGGCGGCTTCGGCTTCGGGCTCACACGGCTGCTGATGCAAATGCTCGGCCAGGACAACGTGCGCGAGGTGACCTTCCTCTACCGCGGGCCGCACCGGCTGGAGCCCTGAACCCGGGCGGCCGGGCTCGGCCTGCCTCGTGGCTGAAATGGCCAGGATTCTCATCGCCACGCCGGTCCTCGACGGATGCCTGGACCCGCTCGACGAGCACACGCTCGTCGGGGGCGAGCCGGGCACCGACGCGGCCGCGCAGGCGCTGATCTGCGGACCGATGCAGAGCGTCGACGGCGCGGCCCAGGAGCGGATGCCTCAGCTGCGCGTGATCGCCGTCGCGGGAGCCGGCTCGGATGCCGTCGACCGGGCCGTCGCCGCGTCGCGGGGCATCCCGGTGCTCACCTCCGGCGAGGGCCTCGTGGAGGCGACGGCCGACGTCGCCTTCGGGCTCATCATCGCCGCGTCGCGGCTGATGCACGACTCCGAGGCCAAGCTGCGCGGCGGCTCCTGGCAGGGATGGCGGTTCGTCGACGACCACTTCGGCCGGGATGTCCACGGAGCGACGCTGGGCCTCGTCGGCTTCGGCTCGATCGGCCGGGCGGTGGCGCGGCGTGCGGGCGGCTTCGACATGCGGGTGCTGCATCACACGAGACATCCGACCGACGAGCCGGGATGGGTCGAGCATCTCGACGAGCTGCTCGCGGCCAGCGACGTCCTCAGCATCCACGTGCCCCTGCACGAGTCCACCCGCCACCTGATCGACAGGCGGCGTATTGGCCTGCTGAAGCCGACGGCCGTCCTGGTCAACACGGCCAGGGGAGCGGTCATCGACGAAGAGGCGCTGGCAGACGCGTTACACCAGGGGAGGCTGTTCGCCGCCGGCCTCGACGTCTATGAGGACGAGCCCTACGTGTCGCCGCGGCTGCTGGCCGCGCCGCGCACCGTCCTCTTGCCGCACATCGGCAGCGCAACGTTGCGCGCGCGGGAAGCCATGCTGCGCGGGGCGGCGGAGAAGGTGAGGGCGTTCTTCGAGGGGGAGCCAGCGGTCCCGGCGGGATAGCCGCGAGCGGGCCATCCTCAGCCTGTTGGCCAAGCACGTGTTGCGAAGTTCAAGCATGCTGAATCGTGGGCCGATGCCCGACGCGTGTCAACCGAGCTCGACGTGTCAGAGCGGCGGGAGCTTCGCAGGAAGGCTCGAGCCGCCACCCTCGAGGCGCTGAGGGCGCTCGGCGGTGAGGCGTCCCGACGCGCCATCTCCGAACACGCTCTCTCGGCGGGGGGTTTCACGGCCCGAGAGCTGAACGCGCCGCCTCCCGCGGTGGCGGCGTCGAAATACCCGCGGCTGGTCGACCACGACCTGTCGTGGACGTTGACGAACCTCAAGCGCGAGGGACTTGTGGAGAACCCGAGGTGGAGCACGTGGACACTGACGGGCGTGGCATGCAAGGCGACGCCGTCGCTCGCCGCCGAGCCCGTTGACGAGGCGCGGCTTGCGGCACTTAGCTCGATGCCCTACTGGCTATACCTGCGAACACCAGAGTGGCGCCGGACGCGCGCGGCGGCCCTGGTTCGTGCGGGCCACCGCTGCTCACTCGATGGGACGCATGTCAAGAGCCTGGAGGTCCACCACAGGAGCTACGAGCGTTTGGGCAAGGAGCTCGAGAGCGACCTCACGGTCCTGTGCCGATCCTGCCATGAGCGCGTCCACGCAACGCCCCAACGCGTGGGGGGCGGGCGTCGGAGTCTTTGGTTTCTACTCGCGCGTCGGTGGAGCCGCCAGCAGCAAGCCTGAGGGTCTCGGCGCTCGCAGGCCAGCGCCCCCTGCAACACACGTCCAACCTCGTCCGCCCGCCCGCCGATCGTGATCGAATGGAGAGCGATGAGCGTCGACCCGGCTGCCGAGACGCTGACCGCCGACGGGGTCTTCTCCGGCGGGGGCATCAAGGGTCTGGCATTCGCCGGAGCACTGGCCGGCGCGGAGGAGGCCGGCTACCGGGTCTGGCACGAGCTGGCGGGTACCTCCGCAGGGGCGATCACGGCGATGGCGCTCGCCGTGGGCTACGACGCGAGCGGGCTGAACAAGGCGCTCGACACCTTCGACTTCAGCAAGCTCGCAGACTATGGAAGCCCGATCCACCTCCTCGGCGCGGTCAAGGATCTGATCTTCCACGAGTCGGTCGTCGAGGGCGACGAGCTGACTCGTTGGATACGGAGCCTGCTCGAGCATGCGCCGGCGGAGGGCGTTGGCGCGGATACGACGTTCGGGCAGCTGGCCGAGGTGGTCCCAGCGCGGACGCTGCTCGTCGTCGGCGCCGACATCGCCCACTCGCGCATGGTCGTATTTCCCCGTGACGTCGCCCTCTACGAGGACGAGCACGGCGAGGCTCTGGATCCGGACGCCTTCCCGGTCTACAAGGCCGTTCGCATCAGCGCCAGCTTCCCCTACTTCTTCCCGCCCGTCCGGGGGCTCCGGGACCGCTCGACCAAGAAGGAGGGCGTCTTCGTCGATGGGGGAGTCGCCAGCTCGCTCCCGCTGTTCGTCTTCGACAAGCCCGAACCCAAGCACCCGACCTGGGGCTTTCACCTGCACGGCGGCTTCGACGCGAAGGAGAACCCAGGCGCGCCACCGCGACATCGGCGGCGTGACATGGCCGAAGGAGATGCTCGAAGGCATTCTGGACACGGCCATGAACGCGCTCGACAAGTTCGAGCTGCAGAGATTCGAATCCCGCGTCATACCGATCCCGACCGGCGACGTCTCGACGCTTGACTTCAACCTGTCGGACACCGAAAAGGATTACCTGTACGAATCCGGATTGACGGCGGCCAGGCAGTTCTTCGCCACCGCGCCGGTCGCCGAAAACAGCTACGGAAAGCTGCCCGGCGCAAAGCCCGCGACACCTGGCTAGAGCCGCCGGCTCCGTGGCGTGCCGTCCGCAACCATGTCTACCTTCAAGTCGTGCTCTTGAACGAGCTGATCGACGGCATGGAGGTCGACCAGGTGCTCCTGGTCCGCGAGTCCGAGCGCCGCCAGCGACGCGGCGGCGGTGACTACCTACGGCTGCAGCTCGGCGACCGCACGGGCGCCGTCGCCTGCATGGTCTGGGAGGAGCTCGGCGAGGTCGAGGAGCTCGCATGCGCCGGCGCGGCGGTGCGAGTGCGCGGCCGCTACACAGTGCATCCACGCTTCGGCCCGCAGATCAACCTGCGCGGTCTGGAGGAGCCAGTCCCGGGAAGCTATGTACCGGAGGATCTGCTCGACGGGCCCGCGCGCACGGTCGAGCAGATGGAGGGGGAGGTTCGCGAGCTGCTGGCCACGATTCAGGAGCCGCATCTGCGCAGGCTGCTCGAGCGCGTGTTCGGCGAGGACTCCGAGCTGTGGGCCGGCTACCGGGTGGCTCCGGCGGCCAAGTACTACCACCAGGCCTACCGCCACGGCCTGCTCGAGCACTGCCTCGGCGTCGCCCAGGCCGTGAGCGCCATCAGCGCGACCTTCCCCGGCATCGATCGTGACGTGGCCGTGGCCGGGGCGCTGCTGCATGACCTCGGCAAGCTCGAGGCGTACACCGACGATCCGCAGAACATCGATCTGACCGACGCGGGCAGGCTGCACGGGGAGATCGCCCTCGGCTACTACAGGATCCGCCGGGCGATCGAGGAGATCGACGGCTTCCCGGCCGACCTCGCACAGGCCCTGGGGCACATCATCCTCTCCCATCACGGGACGCTCGAGCACGGCAGCCCGGTGGTGCCGTGTACGCGCGAGGCGACGCTCGTGCACATGATCGACAACCTGGGCGGGCGCCTGGGGAGCTTTGACCGCCTCGAGAAGGAGCTTGCGCCGGGACGGCGCTGGTCTGCGTTCGACCGGGCCCTCGGCGGCGGCGCGTTCTTCGCCGACCGCTTGGCGGTCAGCGAGCAGGCCGAGATCGCTGGACAGCCGGCGCCGGCACGCGAAGCCGCCTGAAAACGCGCAAATAGCGAACGGCCGGTTCGAGCCCGTTGCATCCGTCTCGCCGTCGGCTTCTATCTTTGAGGGCCGATGGCAAAGGACACCGAGAAGCTGATCCGCCAGCTGTCGCTGATCTCCTACCTGATGGCGGAGCGGCGGCCGGTCACCGCCGTCGAGATCCGCCGCGACGTGGAGGGCTACAGCGGCATGAACGAGGACGCCTTCGCCCGGCGCTTCTACGCGGACCGCTCCGAGCTCGAATCGCTTCGCATCCAGCTGACGGTCGAGCGGCCCGCCGACGGGGCGGCCGAGCAGGAGAACTACTCGCTGCGGCCCGAGAACTTCCACCTGCCCGCAATCGCGTTCACCGACAAGGAGCTCGCGGCGCTGCAGACGGCCCTGAGCCTTCTGGACGGCGAATTCGCCTACGCGGAGCCGCTGCGGCTCGCGCTGCAGCAGATCACCTGGGGACGCCCGAGCCCACTGCGGGCCCCGGAGCAGCGCTCCGTGGCGCTCGGCATCACGGCCTCGGCCGGAGGCCACGACCTCTCCGCGCGCCTCGCGAAGGTCGAGACGGCGATCTTCCGCAACAAGACGATCGTCTTCGACTACTACACGATGGAGCGCGACGAGGTGGGCTCGCGGCGCGTGGACCCCTACCACCTGCTCTTCCAGGGCGGGCAGTTCTACCTGCTCGGCTACGCGCACGAGCGCAAGGCGATCCGCGTGTTCCGCCTGTCGCGCATCCGCGGGAAGGTCTCCTATGCGACGAAGGCCGAGCACGACTTCCACCGGCCGGCCGATTTCGACCCGCGCGGCTACGCAAGCCGGGCCGACTGGCAGCTCGGTGACGAGCGGGGCGTCGCCGAGATCCTCATCTCCGAGCGGATCGCCTGGCAGGTCGAACGCCACTTCGGCCGCTACGGCGAGATCCGTGACCCGGACCCCCAGCTCGATGGCGGCTCGCCCGCGGGCGCTGGTGTGGAGGACGGCGACAAGGTCTTCCTCACGAGCTACTCGAACCCGCGCGGGATCGTCTCCTGGGTTCTCGGCCTGGGCGTGCACGCGCGGCTTCTCGGTCCGGATGAGCTGACCTCCGAGTTCCAGCGGCGACTGGAGCTGCTCGAGGAGCGCCACGGGGAGACGCCTCCGAGCAAGCCCCGCCGGCGGGCCTCGGCCGCGACACCGCTCGTTGCGAGTGCCAGCCGCAGCGGCTCCTCCTCGAGGCGCTCCGGTCGGCGCGGCTCGGGCGAGGGCGAGGGCGGCTCGGGCCGCAGCGACGTGGCGATCCGTCCCGAGCGCTTCGCCCGCCTGGTGACCCTGGCGAGCATCCTGATCAAGGCCGGCCGCGCCGGCGAGCGCGTCGTCATCAATGAGGTCTGCGAGAGCCTGCAGCTCAGCGAGGAGGAGCTGCGCGAGGACATCAACGTGCTCAACGTCGTCAACTTCGGCGGCGGCTCATACGTGCTGTACGCGGAGATCAAGGAGGAGGAGGGGGAGATCGAGGTCGACCCCGAGCCCTACAGCGACAACTTCGATCGGCCGGCCAGGCTGCTCCCGGTCGAGGCCAAGGCGCTCGTGGCGGCGATCGACCTGATCGGCGAGCACATACCGGAGGGCTCGCTCACCTCGGCTCGCAGGAAGATCGTGGCGGCGCTGGGCGAGGACCCGATGGAGCAGGGCCTGCAGGTGGCGCCGACCTCGGGCGATGACTCCGATGTGGCGCGCCTGGTCTCCAAGGCGATCGTCGCGCGGCGCATCATCGAGCTCGAGTACTACAAGGAGAACGAGGACGAAATCTCGGCGCGGAGGGTCGAGCCCTACGCGCTGACGAACGGCCGCGAGGGCTGGTATGTCGCCTCGTTCGACCCCGAGCGCGACGGCATGCGCCACTTCCGGCTCGACCGCATCAAGTCGGTGACGGTCACCAACGAGAAGTTCGAGCCCCGGCCGGAGGTCGATCCCGCGGCCGAGGTGGATGGTTGGCTGCGCACCGGCGAGGTCGAGGCGTCGCGCAGCGCCCGCGTGTGGGTCTCACCCGAGCGGGCGCGGTGGGCGCGTGAGGCCAGGCGGGTCGTCGAGGAGTGGAGCAACGGGGCCGTCGTCGTCGAGCTGAGCTTCGCCGGTGTCGACTGGCTCGTGCGCGAGATCCTCAAGGAAGCCGGCGATGCCGCGGTGCTCGAGCCCGAGGATGCGCGTGAGGCGGTGCGAGGCGCAGTCGCGCGGCTGCGCGAAGGCAACGCGGCGCCCTCTCCTGTGTGAGGTGCTACGAGGATGCTACAATCGTCGCATGACGGTTGAGGTGGCATCCCGGGAGTTACGCAACAACACAGCTGACCTGCTGCGGCGCGTAAAGGCCGGAGAGCAGATCGTAGTTACGACGCGGGGGAAGCCCGTGGCGTCTCTCGTTCCTTTTGAAAGCAGCTCGCGGCGGTGGATGCCACGCGCAGAGCTGATCGGACGCCTGAGTCATGCACAGGCCGATGCTGGTCTTCGTGACGATCTGGCAAGACTCGCCGGAGATACGACGGACGATCTCGGACCGGTCGTGTGAGTGGCACGGGCGGCCACGAACCGGTTGGCGAGGTGCCGGCCGGGGTCTCCGGAGAAAGACCGGATCGAGGCCTGCTCGACACAAGCGTATTCATCGCCAACGAGACCGGGCGCGCGCTCGAGGGCTCGGGATTGCCGGAGGAGTCTGCGGTTTCTGCAGTCACTATCGCCGAGCTTCAGGTGGGCGTCCTAGCCGCGACAAAGACCGTCGTGCGCGCCCGCAGGATGGCGACCCTCGCAGCCGTAAGCGACATCGAGGTGCTTGTCATCGACGAGGCGGTAGCTGCCACCTGGGCTTTGCTCCGAGTGCATCTCGCGGAGTCCGGGCGTCGGCTGAACATGAATGACCTTTGGATCGCAGCGACGGCACTTGCGCACGAAATACCGGTGGTGACCCAGGACCAGGACTTCGACGTGGTTGAGGGAGTCGCGGGCCTGACCGTGCTACGTGTCTGAGCGACTCTGTCCAGGTCGGGCCAGTACGCTCTCGCGGTGAGCCGCCGCGAGCAGATCCGGATGAGTGACACGGAGGTCGCCGCCTTCATCGCCGGCGAGCGCACCGTCACCTGCGCGACGGTCGGGCCGCGGGGATGGCCGCACCTGATGCCGCTCTGGTACGTGCTGCGCGATCCTCCCGAGGGCGAGCCGGGGCCTCGCATCTGGGCCTGGACCTATGCCGCCTCCCAGAAGGTGCGCAACCTCGAGCGCGACCCGCGGGCGACGCTTCAGGTCGAGGCGGGCGAGGCATACGAGGAGCTGCAGGGCGTGATGCTCGAGTGCGAGGTCGTCATCCATGGAGAGCTCGAGACGGTCGCGCCGCTGGGGGAGGCGATCCTGCTGCGCAACTCGGTGCCGCGCGACGCAAGGCCCCCCGACGAGCTCCCGACGGAGGCACGCGAGGCCGTCGAGGCCCAGGCCGGCAAACGGGTCGGGCTCGAGTTCGTCGAGCTGCGCCGCGCCACCTGGGACCACCGCAAGCTCGGCGGCGTCTACTGATCTAGCCGCGAGCCGCTCCTGGAGGCGGTTTGCGCTCTTTGGGGATCGGCAGGTCCTCCACCAGGTCGTCCAGCGTCAGCCGCATTCCCGCCGCCAGGATCAGGAGGGTGAGCAGACCCGGCTCGGTCTCCGCGCGCTCGATTTTCCCGATCTCGGTACGGTGCAACCCCGCGTCACCCGCCAGCTTCTCCTGACCGTAGCGGGGTAGCTCGAGCTCGGGCGCTTTCGCTTCCCGCAAGGCACGGACTTTGTCGCCGAATTGCCGCAGGATCTGCGCGCGCTCCGCCTCGTAGGCCTCCCTGGTGCTCATGGGCGCTGCACTCTGCGCAGGTTGCAGACAGTTGTAAACAGCTGTCCATCTGCCAGACGACTGTCTGCAACGCTTGAAATCGAGCAACGCGTCGGTACGCCCGACCGAGCGAACGCCGTTGCACGAGCGTTTCCACGCCAGGTTTCGCGGTCGCCCCTGCCTGGCGGGAGGTCCGGTGCCTCACTTGACGAACAGCAAAAGAAAAGTGGCCCCGGCGCAGTAGGCGCTGCCCGGGGCCGTGGCACGGAAAGGAGCTGCACCTTCCCATGCGGGACGAATCCAATCAGGAACATTTCGTTGACGGCTATACCGAGCGACTGGTGGCGCTTGCGGTGCTCGGCCGCAAGCGCGGTTACCCGAGGGCACGGGTGCTAGCCGACCTCGATGACATCGATCAGGAGGTGGTCGACATTGCGATCGCGAGCCTCGAGCGGGCGGGCGTGCTGTGTGTCGAGGGCACGCGGCTGTACCCGTCGGCCGCGATGCAGCGCCTCGACGAGCTGACGATGATCTGCGTGTGAGGGCCTCGTGGAGCGGTGGTCGCGTGGGGCCGGTTAGATTCCCGGCGACATGAACGACCTGAAGGGGCTGATCCTCTCCGGTGGCAAGGGCACCCGTCTGCGCCCTATCACCCACACGAGCGCCAAGCAGCTCGTGCCGGTGGCGAACAAGCCCGTCCTGTTCTACGGGATCGAGGCGATGGCCGAGGCGGGGATCGAGGAGGTCGGGATCATCATCGCCCCCGAGACCGGACCCGAGATCGAACAGGCCGCAGGCGACGGCTCGCGCTTCGGCGTGCGGATCTCCTACATCGTGCAGGACGAGCCCCTCGGGCTCGCCCATGCCGTGCTCACCGCGGAGCTGTTCCTCGATGGGAGCGCCTTCGTGATGTATCTCGGCGACAACCTGTTGCAGGGCGGGATATCCGAGCTGGTCGCGGCCTTCCGCGAGCACGAACCCGATGCGTTGATCCTCCTGACGCCGGTGCCCGATCCCGAGAACTACGGAGTCGCCGAGCTCGCCGACGCAGGCCCCGGAGCCGTCGGCCCGGTGGTGCGCCTCGTCGAGAAGCCCGCCGAGCCGGCAACCGACCTGGCGCTCGTCGGCGTGTACATGTTCACCTCGGGCATCCACGACGCCGCCCGTGCGATCGAGCCCTCGGCGCGTGGCGAGCTCGAGATCACCGACGCGATCCAGCACCTGGTCGACGGCGGCATGCGCGTCGAGCCCCACATCGTCCGCGGATGGTGGAAGGACACGGGGAGGCTCGAGGACATGCTCGAGGCCAACCGGCTGATCCTCGACAATCTCGTCGAGCGCGTGGAGGGCGAGCTGATCGAATCGCAGGTCGACGGGCGCGTGGTGATCGAGGCGGGCGCGCGCCTGGAGCGCACGATCGTGCGCGGTCCAGCGATAGTCGGCGCGGGCGCCCAGCTGAGCGACTGCTACATCGGCCCCTACACCGCCATCGGCGAGCGCTGCACAATCTCCGGCTCGGAGGTGGAGCACTCGATCCTGCTGGCCGGCTGCAGCGTCTGCGACCTCGACGGGCGCATGGAGTCCTCGCTGCTCGGCCGCAACGTGACCGTGCGGCGCGGCGAGCGCCAGCCGCGGGCCTACCGCT
>JAOPZM010000191.1 GCA_025964115.1 Solirubrobacterales bacterium | reverse complement strand
GGGTTGGCGTCGGTCTGCACCATCAGCGGCGGCACCGAACTGATCAGCACCGCCTTCGCGACACGGTCCTCACCGTGGCGGGCGATGTAGTGCGCGACCTCTCCACCACCGGTGGAGTGCCCAACGTGGACGACGTCCTTGAGACCGAGATGGGCCGTCACGGCAGCCAGGTCGTCGGCATAGTGGTCCATGTCGTGACCGTCGCTGGTCTGTGTGGAGCGTCCGTGTCCGCGGCGGTCATGGGCGACGACGCGGTAGCCGTGCTGCAGGAAGAACAGCATCTGCGTGTCCCAATCGTCGGCCGAAAGGGGCCAGCCGTGGCTGAAAACGATCGGCTGGCCCGAACCCCAGTCCTTGTAGAAGATCTCCGTGCCATCGGTCGTGGTGATCGTGCCCATCGCCTGGTTGCTCCTTTGGTCTGGCCGTCGACGCCCAGACCTGCGAGCGGTGCAGAACACCCGCTCTTGGGCAGCGGCGGCATCCGTGTAATTGTCCGGTGTTACATCTCCCACGAGGTCCCACCCCGCTAGATGCGATCTCTGCGCGACCGATAACAGGCTCTTATCAGTGGGCACTGCGGCTCGCCCGAGACCTGGCGCCGTGACGCCATCGACTCGAACGGCACGCGCTGCCCTGAGATCGGGAGCTCGCGCAACCGGCGCTGCGCCTCGCGCTCCAGTAGCCGGCTTCGCTCCTCCTCGCCGAGCCGGTGACCGATCTCGCGCTGGCTCTCCGGCCGCCCGCCACCGATGCCGCAGCGCCGGATCAGCACGTGGCGGAGGCGCTCGGGCAGCAGGCGCAGCAGCTGCCACACCTCCCGGCGCATCTCGTCCCGGGCGATGCCGTCCTCGGGTTCGGTGCCGTGCGGATCGCCGATCACTTCGCTGAGCGGCCTCGCTCGTTCACCGGCCGACTCGTCCAGCGACGCAGTCAAACGTGTCGGATCGCGCTTCGCCCGCACCGGTGCCCTAGACGGTTGGGAGATGCCGGGAATCACCAGGATTTGATCGCGGGATCGTCGGGGCCATAACGTCGGTCTATCGCGAGACCAGTCCATGCGGCTCGGGAGAACCGGCTCTCGGGAGATCCGTAACGGCACATCCGCAACGAGAGGAGCCACGATGTCGTCGCCTGCTGCCGTTACCTCCGCCGTCGTCCTAGAGCCCGCCGCACAGGCCTTCGCCGAGGCGACCGGGACCCGGCCGTTTCTGTTCGAGCTCGGCCCCATCGACGGTCGCAAGGCTCTCGATGAAGTGCAATCCGGCGCGGTCACCAAGCCGGACGTCGAGATCCTCGACAGGTCCATTCCCGGCGGTCCTTCTGGCGAGGTCCCGGTCCGCATCCTGCGCCCAAAGGGCACGGTGGGTCGTCTCCCAACGATCGTATTCATGCACGGTGCCGGCTGGGTGTTTGGTGATGAGCTCACGCATGATCGGCTCGTTCGCGAACTCGCAGCCGGCACCGGCGCCGCGGTCGTGTTTCCGAAGTACAGCCGCTCGCCTGAGGCGCGCTACCCAGTCGCTATCGAGGAGGGTTACGGAGCCCTCAGCTGGGTCGCCGAGCACGGCTCGGAGGAGGGCCTTGACGGCTCCCGCGTGGCCGTGTCGGGCGACTCCGTTGGCGGCAACATGAGCGCCGCGCTCACGTTGATGGCCAAGGAACGGGCAGGTCCGGAGCTGGCTGCCCAGGTCCTGTTCTACCCGGTCACGGACGCGAGCTTTGACACGGGCTCATACCACGAGTTCGCCGAGGGTTACCACCTCCGGCGCGACGCGATGCAGTGGTTCTGGGACCAGTACACGACGAACCAGTCACAGCGCGAGGAGCCCCTCGCCTCGCCGCTGCGGGCGAGCCACGAGCAGCTCGCGGGCCTTCCGCCGGCACTGGTGATTACCGGGGAAGCCGACGTGCTGCGCGACGAGGGCGAGGCCTACGCGACCAAGCTTCGCCAAGCCGGAGTACCGGTGACGGCTGCCCGCTACGGGGGCATCATCCACGACTTCGTGATGCTCAACCCGCTGCGTGGGACGCATGCTGCGGACGCGGCGATCAGGCAGGCGATCGGGTTCCTCAAGCGAGCGCTGGCCCAGTAGACCGTCCGAGCGCCACGCGGCCACCGCCACAGTTCGATCATGGCGAACCATCAACGACCTGGAGCGGCGCGGCCGCGAGGCGCCCGGCTCGGAACCCCGCCGCGAGACGTGTTTCACCTTGGTATGGGGGCCGTGGCATGACCCCGCGGGTCCCGAGACCATCGCGCCGCCGGCATCTCGTCCAGTCGACGCTCAACGCGTATCTCGATTGGCGTGAGCAATGCGCGGTGGTGACGAGCGCATATCAAGGCTGGCCGGCCACCGCTGAGGTGAACGGGGGTAGCGCCACCCACAGCGGCTGGATCTCGTGTCCCTCCAGCACCAGCTCGTAGGCGCCCGGCCGATCGGCTCCTATCTACGAGACGACGCGCGTATCCCGGCGGCTGGGACGGCGTCTGGCGGTGTGGGTGATCGTGGACCATGGAGACGTGCCGCCGCCGGACTCATCGCGACATCGTGCTCTCGCCGCATACCCGGGTCGGCCTTCTCGCCCGGGTTGATTGCAGGGACGCTCAAGCTACTGCTAGGCGGCCCGGCCCGATGGGAGAGGCGATCTCTCGTATCCAGTGCAGCGCCTCGCGTTCGAGCTGGCGGCTTCGCTCCTCCTTGACTCCGAGCCAGCTGCCGACCTGCTGATGGCTCTGCCGTTCGCTGCCTCCAAGTCCATGGCGCCGAATCAGGACCTGTCGATGGCGCTCGGGCAGCAGCCGCAGGAGCGTCTGCAACTCGCGGGCCGCCTCGTTCTCGCATGCGACGTCGGCTGGGTCTTTGCACTCGGGGTCGCTGAGCAGGTCCCCCAGCTGCGTAGCGTCATCGCCGACCGGTTGGTCGAGTGAGGCCGTCACCCGGCCTGCGGTCCGAAGTGTCGTGATGCGCGAGGGCCTGAGACCGGTGCGGCCGGCGATGGCCTCCGAGGAGACGTGACGCGTGCCGGAGCGTTCGAGTTCGTGCTCGGCTCGTCGTACCGCCGCAAGCTGCTGAGCAGCTTGGGCGGGCACCCGGATCGACCGTGAGGCGCCGATCGCGCCGAGCAGCGCCCGCCGGATCCACCACGCCGCGTAGGTTGAGAATTTGACGCCCCGCTCTGGGTCGAAGCGCTCGACAGCTTCGATGAGGCCGACGGTGCCTTCCTGGATCAGATCTGCGAACGGGATGCCGTAGCTGCGGTAGGGCGCGCCGATGGCGTGCACGAGCCCCAGGTTGGCTTCGACCATTTCGCGTCGAGCGGAGCTGTCTCCTGCTCGGCTCCGGCGCGCGAGCTGAAGTTCACGGACGTGTGCAGGCCGCCGCGAGACGTCGTGGCGGATGTCGCGCCGCGGCGTGCGCCGACTCTGCCGCTTGTGTCCGGTGGTCCGGTCATCTGACTGCGCGACCATCATGCTGCCGCCATCACTCTGAGGCCGACGGCCGGCTTTGGAGGGGCCACGGCGTCGCCCGCGAGGCGGATCAGCACTGAGAGTGCGGCAGAGGGCGTGTCGCTGCGCCAGAACAGAGCGAAGCTGAGCGGTGTGGTGGGTGTCAGCGGACGGGCGTCGAGGCCTTGATGGTGCGACATCCCGGACGTGGTGAGCGCGAGCGCCGCGCCATCGTGGACGGCGTTGAGCAACGCGGGACCGGGTCCTCCTGTGACGAGTTGCGCCTCGGCGCCCAGCGCAAGCAGGGCGTCTCGGATTGCCTGGTCGTAACCGGCGCCGTCGCGGTGCCCCGTGAGGATCACGCGCTCGCCGCTCAGTGCGCTGGCGGGCAGCGGCCCGCTGCCGGCGAGGCGATGGGGGCGCGCGACCAGCACCTTCCATGGCTCGCTCCCCAGCTCGATTCGGCGAAAGTCCCCGGCGCCGAAGAGGCTCGGGGTAAGCATCGCGTCGAGCCGTCCGTCCCGCAGGTCCCTCGCGAGCGCGCCGCCGTAGGCCGCTTGGAACATGACCTCGACGTTCGGACGGTGGCTCGCGTAGCGGTCCAAGAGCGAGCAGACGTGGGGCCAGCCGGCCTCACTTGAGACTCCCAGGCGGACGCTTCCGACCAGCCCGGTCTCGAGGTCCGGACCGGTGCTCCGGGCGGTCTCGGCGGCGTCGAGGACAGCGCGTGCGCGCTCGAGGAACAACTCGCCCGCGTCAGTCAGGTCGACGCCGCGGCTATGGCGGTCAAAAAGGCGCACCTCGAGCTCGGCCTCAAGCTGCCGGATCTGTGTGGACAGGCCGGGCTGGGCGAC
>JAOPZM010000168.1 GCA_025964115.1 Solirubrobacterales bacterium | reverse complement strand
TTGCCGAGCGCGTAGCAGGGAAAGAACCCGAGCAGCGCCCGCGGGTGCAGGTAGTCCTGCTCTCGCCACATGCGCTCGAGGCGCGGGCGGAAGTCCTCGTCGAGCAGCTTCTGCCAGGCCTCGCCTTTGACGCCTCGACCGCCCCAATGGAGCTTGAACAGCACGTGGGTGTCGAGGTGTCGGTAGACCTCGTCCAGGTCCACGGGGATCTCGCGGACCCCCCAGAAGGGCGGCTCCGGGACCGGGACGTCGGTGCGCGCAGCCGAGCGAACGGAGTCGTCGGCGAAGTTCAGAACCTCCTCGGGTGCCTCGCCCTTGGCGCGAAACTCGCCGGCTCCGGCCAGCAGCTTCTCGACGAGGGCGCCGCGTGCATCTGAGTCCACCAGCTGGTCCATCACGGCCAGGCCCTCGAAGGCGTCCTTGCAGTAGAAGACGCCCGGCTCGTAGATCTCCTCGGATTCCTTGCCGCCCGGGTAGAGGGCGCGGTAGCTGAAGGCGCGGTTGATCGCGGCGCCGCCGATCAGCACGGGGAACTCGAGCCCCTTCGCGTGCAGCTCCTCGATGCAGGCCGGCATCTGCTTGGACGTCGAGACGAGCAGCGCTGAGAGGCCGATGGCGGTCGCCTCGTGCTCCTGCGCGGCATCGACGATCGTCTGGATCGGCACCTGCTTGCCGAGGTCGACCACCGTGTAGCCGTTGTTGGTGAGGATCGTGTTCACGAGCGACTTGCCGATGTCATGGACGTCGCCGAAGACCGTCGCCAGCACGACCGTGCCCTTCGTGTAGCCCTCGATCTTGTCGAGGTATTTCTCGAGCTGCGCGACAGCCCGCTTCATCACCTCGGCCGACTGCAGCACGAACGGCAGGATCAGCTCGCCGGCACCGAACTTGTCGCCGACCTCCTTCATCGCGGGCAGCAGCACCTCGTTGAGCGTCGGCACCGCTCCGATCTTCTCCACGCTGCGATCGATCCACGTCTCGACGCCGTCCTTGCGCCGGCGCAGGATGTGGAAGTGAAGCGCCTCCTCCGGCTCCATGCCCTCGGTGGGGTCCGCCGCGCCAGGCCCGGCATCCTCCTCGCCCTTGGACTCGAAATGGGCGATGAAGAGCTCGAGCGCGTCCTCTCGGCGGTTGAAGACAAGATCGTCGGCGAGCTCGCGCTCGTGATCTGAGATCTCGCCATAGGGGGTGATGTGGTTGGGGTTGACCATCGCCAGATCGAGACCGGCCTGGACGCAGTGGTGAAGGAACACCGAGTTCAGCACCGCGCGGGCCCCCGGCGAGACGCCGAAGGAGACGTTCGACACGCCGAGCGAGGTCTTCACCGACGGGATCTCGGCCTTGATGCGTTTGATGCCCTCGATCGTCTCCACCGCCGAGGGCCGCCACTCCTCGTCGCCGGTCGTCAGCGTGAACGTGAGGCAGTCGAAGATCAACAGCTCCGGATCCATGCCGTGCTCCACACAGCACAGGTCGCGGATGCGCTTCGCGACCTCCACCTTGCGCTCGGCCGTCTTCGCCATGCCGACCTCGTCGATCGTCAGCGCGATCAGGCCCGCGCCGTGCGCCAGCGCCACGGGCACGACGCGGTCGAGCTTGTCGCGACCGGCCTCCAGGTTCACGGAGTTGACGATCGGCCGGCCCGGGATCTGCTCGAGGGCCCGTTCGATCACCTCCGGCTCGGTCGAGTCGATCTGCAGCGGTGCGGGCTGGGTGAGTGACACCTTCTTGGCGACGATCCGCATCTGTTCGTCCTCGTCCTGGCGCGCGGTCAGGGCGACGCACAGGTCCAGGACGTGGGCGCCGCCGGTGACCTGGTCCTCGGCGATCTGCACGAGCCCGTCGTAGTCGTCGGCGAGCAGCAGCTCCTTCGCCTTGCGCGAGCCCTGCGAGTTGACGCGCTCGCCGACCATCGTCGGGCGTGGCTCCTGTACGAGCGGCGTCGCGGCGATCATCGAGGAGAGGTGCGGCGCGCGGGGCGCAGGGCGCGGCCCGACCGACCGGCCGCCGACGCGCTCGACGATCGCGGCGATGTGTGCCGGTGTCGTGCCGCAGCAGCCGCCGACGATGCCGACGCCGTAGCGCTCGACGAACTCCTTCAGCGCCTCCGCGAGCGGTTCAGGCTGCTCCGGGAAGATCGTCTCCCCGTCGGGCCCCTGGAGCGGCAGCCCGGCGTTGGGGATGCACGCGACGGGCACCGGGCAGAACTCGCCGAGGAAGCGGATCGCGTCGCGCATGTCCTCGGGACCGGTCGAGCAGTTCAGGCCGATCACGTCGACCTTCAGCCCCTCCAGCGTGGTCAGCACCGAGGAGATGTCCGTGCCGAGCAGCATCTTGCCGCCGTTCGGCAGCAGCGACACGGACGTGTGGATCGGAACCGCGCGCCCTGTGCTCTTGAAGGCGGCGCGAGCGCCGAAGATCGCCGCCTTGACCTCGAGGATGTCCTGGGCCGTCTCGATGATCAGCAGGTCGACGCCGCCGTCGATCAGCCCGGCGGCCTGCTCTTCGAAGACCTCCACCAGCTCGCCGAAGCGGATCTGCCCGAGCGTCGGGTCCTCCGAGGCCGGCAGATATCCGGTCGGGCCGATCGAGCCCGCGACGAATCGGCTGTCGCCGGCCGCCTTGCGCGCTATCTCGGCGGCCTGCGTGTTGATCTCGACCGTGTAGTCGGCGAGGCCCCACTCGTCGAGCTTGATTCGCGAGGCCTGGAACGTGTCGGTCTCGAGCACCTCGGCGCCCGCCTCGAGCATCGAGGAGTGAACCCCCTCGATCACGTCCGGGCGGTTCAGCACGAGCGCCTCGTGGCACTTGCCGGCCAGGCCCCCGTAGTCCTCCTGCGTCAGGTCGAACTGCTCGAGGGTCGCGCCCATGCCGCCGTCGTAGACGACGACGCGGCTCTGGATCGCTTGCAGGTAATCGCGTGCCATCCAGCCATGCTAGCGGCGCGAGAGCGTGCTGCGCCGCCGCGCGTCGGGGCTTGCGCCCGACGCACGGCGGAACTCCCAAATGGCCGAGCGCCGAGCCCTATTCGGCCTCTGCTTTGATCTCGAGGCGTTCTTCGTTGGTGATCGCCTGGGCACCTGTCAGCCCAGCCTGTTCGGCTGATCCGCCACCGAGGGTGGTGGTCAGCGTGTCTTTTGCTGCGCCTTCGAACGCTTCGGGTACCTGCTTGCCTCCGGTCACGACGTACTTCAGCGCCGATTTCAGGCCCATTTTGTCGAACGCGGTGAACGTCCCGATGACCGAGCCGCCCACCGACACCGAGGTGCCTCCGCATTCAGCCGTGAACAGGGTGGGTTCATGCTTGAGGTCGAGGCCAACCGAGACGTGGAGCCCTTCTTCTTTCGTCCACGTGTCCTGGATGAGGCCCAGGTGGCCTTCGAGCTGGCTGGTCGCGATTTCGCCCGCCGCCCCTCCACTGCTCTTGCACGGCTGTTTGGTAGTGGTCTGTTCGCATCCGGTGTAGGTGACCGTGAGGTTCGCCGTTTTCGGGCCGGTGTATTCACCGGCGCTCGTCGACGCCAGGCACCTGATACGCGAGCCGCCGGCGCTTGTGAGGTTCGTTGTTCCGCTCGTGGCCGTGAATTTCCTGGCAGCGCCCGGGCCGGGTTCCCATTCGTACTGGCCCACTTTCAATACCGTTTCGGACACGCAGCTGGAGTTTTCGTAGGCACCGTGATACACGGTGGTGCCGTTTTCTCTGACAGCTTTGACTTTCACGCATCTCCCGATCTGGGGGAGTGCGAGGTGGGCCTTGACGGATGCCGGCGTCGTGGCGTCGAGCGTGCCGTTGAGTATGGCGGTGTTGTGACCTGACGCCGCGGGCAGGCCGGCGTCGAGGTCGATCGCGGGGTCGAGCAGAATCGAGAGCAGGCCGCCGCACCCGTTCACACCCGGTGCCGAGAAGGCGTTGTCGACGAGTGAGTTGTTGTCGATGTGGATGATGACGCTGGGCTCGAGGGTGATGTTCCCAGCTTTGCCGCTGATCGGTTTGTTGGGCCCCGGCGGGCTGGTCGTGCCCGTGGTGAGCTGCAACAGCACGGGTTCTGCGCTCGAGCCGATGTAGCACTGTTCCCCGAGGACGGGGTTGCTCAGTTTGACCTTCAGCGGGAGCGTCGCCGCCGTGCCTTTTTCCCCGATTACGTTCGAGGCGCTCAGGAACGCGGTCCCAGCCAGTTCGGCAGTTGCCGTGACTTCTCCGCCGATTTCAAGCCCCGGGATGCCGAGCAGGCCGCCCGGAAGAGTCAGCGGGGTTTTCGACAAGGTGTTTCCATCGAGCGCCGCGACGAGTTCACCGTTTTCCTTGACGCCGCCCTGGATGGTGATCGTCTTGTTGATCGGCACCGCTCGGCTGCCGATGACGAATTCGCCGCTCGTCGTCTGGGCGTATACGCACTGCACCAAGCCTGGTGCTTCGACGGGGCAGTTGCTGAATTTGGCGTATTCCTGCTGCACGCTTATCGCGCCGGCAGAGGAAGCCGTGCCGAGCATCGCGACCGACGCCAGCGCGACCGAGACGAGCAGTGCCCGCCTGAGCGCTCCGCGCCGCCTCGCCTGAAATGCCCCTCGTCCACTACTGATGGTCATCCGTTCCTCCTCAGTCTCCGATTGTTCGACCGCACAGCCGCCGGCCACCCTCGCATGCGCCGCAACCTCCCACCGCCGCGCCCCGGTCCTGCGCAGGCGCACGACGATTGGGCTGTACTACCCGGATCGCGCAGGATCAAACATACAAGTTCGCGCTGTAAAACCGGAATTACCTAATACCTCTGGGGAGCGCTCCGCGTGGCGGTTGAGCGCCCGCCGCTCCGCGAGCCGCCGCATGGGTCCGCGACGGAACCGACGCGGACCATTTCGAATCGCTCACGAGCTTTCGACGGGGCCGGCAAGAAGGCGGGGTGCGAGGCCCTTCCACGCAGGTCGCGGCGCCCGGGCTACTTGATGAAGAGCATCTCCGAGTACTTCGGAAGCGGCCACAGGTCGTCGGCGACGATCTTCTCCAGACGGTCCGCTACCTCGCGCACGTCCTCCATCGCCGGGACCACGCGGTCGTGCATGTAGGCCGCCCACTTCTCCGGCTTGGAGTCGTCCTGGTTGTCTTTGAGATTGACGTCCTCCAGCCCGCGCAGCGCGAAGTGCAGCTCCCTGACGACCGGTTCGATCTCCTCGACGAGCTCCTCGAGCCCCGCCATCCGCAGTTCGTTGATGTGGCGGACGGCCGCCGGCAGGATCTGCGTGCGGGCGATCGAGGCCGCGGTCTCGGACTCGATGTTGATCTTGACCGAGTACTGCTCGAGGAAGACCTCGTGGCGGGACTCGAGCTCGCGCTTCGAGAGGACGCCGTATTTCTTGAAGAGCGCGACGGTCCCTTTCTCCACCAGCCACGGCAGCGCGTCAGGCGTGGAGCGCAGGTTGTACAGGCCGCGCTTCTCCGCTTCCTCATGCCACTCGGGCGCGTAGTTGTCCCCGTCGAAGATGATCCGCTTGTTGGCGGCGTAGCTGTCCCGCACCACTTTGGTGACGGCCTTCTCGAGGTTGGCCTGGCTGCCTTTCAACGCAGTCTTGAGCTTCCCGGAGAGGTCGTCGATCGCCTCGGCGACGATCGTGTTCAGGACGGTGTTGGGCAGCGCCAGCGACTGCGAGGAGCCGAGCGCGCGGAACTCGAACTTGTTGCCTGTGAACGCGAACGGGCTCGTGCGGTTGCGGTCGCCGCCGTGGAGCGGCATCGGCGGCAGGACGGGAGTGCCCAGGCCGAGGAACGACCCGGGCTTCGAGCGTTCGACTTTGCCTGACTCGATCGCGGCGAACACCTTTTCCAGCTCGGCGCCCAGGAAGATCGAGATGATCGCCGGAGGCGCCTCGTTGGCGCCGAGGCGGTGGTCCTGGCCCGGCGAGGCGATCGACGCACGCAGCAGCGCCTGGTGGGCGTTGACGGCCTGGATCACGGCGGTGCAGAAGAACAGGAAGTTCAGGTTCTCCGACGGCGTGTCGCCGGGCTCGAGCAGGTTGTCCCCCGTGTCGGTGCCCATCGACCAGTTGTTGTGCTTGCCCGAGCCGTTGACCCCGGCGAAGGGCTTCTCGTGCAGCAGGCACACGAGGCCATAGCGGCGGGCGACGTTCTGCATCACCTGCATCGTCAGCTGCTGGTGATCGGAGCCGACGTTCGAGTTCTCGAAGATCGGCGCGATCTCGTACTGGTTGGGCGCGACCTCGTTGTGGCGCGTCTTGATCGGTACGCCGAGCTTGGCGAGCTCCTGCTCGGTCTCGAGCATGCAGGCAAGGATGCGCTCGGGGATCGAGCCGAAGTAGTGATCGTCTAGCTCGTGGCCCTTCGGGGGCTTGGCGCCGAAGAGCGTCCGGCCGGTGGTGACGAGGTCGGGCCGTTCGAAGTAGTACTGCTCGTCGATCAGGAAGTACTCCTGCTCGGGGCCGACCGTCGTGAACACGCGGCGGGCATCGTCGTCGCCGAGCAGCCTGAGCGCGCGGATCGCCGCTCCCGACAGCGCGTCCATCGAGCGCAGCAGCGGGATCTTGTGATCGAGGGCCTCGCCGGTCCATGAGGTGAAGGCCGTCGGGATGCAGAGCAGCGCGCCGTTGGGGTTCTCGAGGATGAAGGCCGGCGAGGTGGGGTCCCAGGCGGTGTAGCCGCGGGCCTCGAACGTCGCGCGGATTCCCCCCGTCGGGAACGACGACGCGTCGGGCTCGCCCTGGATCAGCTCCTTGCCGGAGAACTCGGCGATCGCCGTGCCGTCGCCCACGGGGGCGTAGAAGGAGTCGTGCTTCTCGGCGGTGGAGCCCGTGAGCGGCTGGAACCAGTGCGTGTAGTGGGTGGCGCCCTTCTCCATGGCCCACTCCTTCATCCCCTGCGCGACGGCGTCGGCCAGCGACGTGTCGAGCGCCTCGCCGTGGGCGAGCGTCCGCTGCAGTGCCTTGAAGACGTGCTTCGGGAGGCGCTGGCGCTGAACGGCCGGCGAGAAGACGTTCGAGCCGAAGACCTGATTGCCCGGCAGGGTCAGATCGAGCGAGCCGAGCGCGGCTCCGTTGGCGCTCCACTGCGCGGCGGTGACGTTGTGCTGGCGGGTCCGTGGCATGGGCTGATTGCTTCCTCCTCGAGAACGGGTGTGCTGCGCGGGCTCCGGCGGGCGCAGGGCCGTCGTCAATCGTAATGCCAAGCCCGCGCCAGAGCATCACCGGATGGCGAAATCGCCCGCACGATCTTTGGACAGCGGGCCAAACGGGCGGCTCGCGGTGGCTAGCGGTCAGTGCGGCGGCTACGGGAGCAGCGGGTAGGTGCCGGGGACGACCCGGCCTGTGCTCGGGTTCACGTGCGTGTTCGGCGGGAGTGGCGCGATCGACGCCGTCAGCTGGCCTTGCACCGGCCCGCCCGAGGCGACTGCCGCAGTGGCCTTCCCTGCGAGGCCGGCGGCAAGCCTGAAGTGGACGGTCCACGCGCCGGCCTTCACGGGCACCACGTGCCAGATGAACGTCCTCGTGCCGTTGTGTGCGAGCGGGCCGAGCGCCCAGGTGTTGACGTAGACCGTCTGGGCGCCGCCCGGCTGGCTGACCTCCTGGCTCTGGACCGGCGGGTTGGCGCGCGGGCCCGGACCTCTTTCGATCACCCATATCGGGCGCTTGTTGGCGGCGAGTTCGGGATAGTGTTCGGTGTAGTAGAAGGAGTCGAGCGTGACCGCGACGTTGGGGATGGTCGCCGACCCCGCGTTGCGGACCTTCAGCGCGAACACGGTGGGCCGGGCGATCGACTGCTTGGCCGGGAAGGCCGCCCTGACGACTTCGAGCGCGTAGGTGCGGGATGGTTCGTGGGCGTCCAGGCGCGCTCCACTGCCGCACCCGCTTGCCACGAGGGCGGCGGCCACGGCTGCGCCCGTAGTCGCGACGAGCATGGGTGCCGCGGTGCGGCGCGTGCGGTTGGCACGGCGCACGACGCTGACGGCTCTACACCTCCCCCACACGATCGCGCCACGATACCAGCGAGGGATCGCCCGGAGCGGCGGCGGGTGGCCTTGGGAGCGGTGGCGACTGGCGCGCGAGGGGTCGCATGGCGTAGAGTTCCGGGCGGCAGCAATCGCGACCCGAGGGAGGGCCAAGAGAGAGATGGTGCGCAGCGTCGCCGAGCGGGCGTTCCCGTCGATCAGGCATGTGCTCGAAGAATTCGGGGACATGATGATCCTCACGGGCAAGACCATCTGGTCCGCCCTGAGGCCCCCGTATCCCTACGGCGGCGAGTTCGTCTCCCAGTTCCTGTTCGCGCTGCGGCTCGTGTGGTTTCCGCTGCTCGTCTCGACGGTCGCGATCAACTACGGCGCGCCGGGCCTGCAGGCCGGCGACTTCCTGACGCTGTTCGGAGCGCTCGACCGCCTCGGCGGCTTCTTCGTGCTCGCGGCGATCCGCGAAATCGGGCCGCTGATCACCTCGATCGTGGTCGCGGGCGTCGCCGGCACCGCGATCACCGCCGACCTCGGCGCGCGCAAGGTGCGTGAGGAGCTCGACGCGCTGCAGGTGCTCGGCGTGGACCCGGTCAAGAACCTCGTGGTGCCGCGGTTCCTCGCGCTGATGGTCGTGACCGGCCTGTTCGACATCTACGCGCTGCTGTTCGGCATCTTCGGCGGGATCCTCGCGGCGCTCTCCTTCGGCCAGCCGCTCGGGCCGTTCTGGGGGACGCTCTTCGCCAACGCGTCCGTGACCGACCTGTGGGGGTCGGTCCTGAAGACGACGATCTTCGGGGCGATCGTCGCGATCGTGTGCTGCTACAAGGGCATGTCGGCCTCGGGCGGCGCCGAGGGCGTCGGTCGTGCCGTCAACGAGGCGGTCGTGATCTCGTTCCTGGGGATCGGGGCGTTCAACTACGTGTTCACGCAGACGCTGCTGGCCACGCACCCGAACATCCTGGTGATCAAGTGAACGAGCTGCTCGCTCTCCCACGCGAATGGCTCTCCTCGACGGGGGAGATCGGCCGGTTCACGGGCAACATCGTCCGCGACGTCTATGGGCTGCGGGTCTTTCGCTTCTTCGGCGAGGCGCTGCGGCAGTCGGGCATCCTGATCGTCGGATCGACCGCCGTCATCTGGTCGCTGGTGTTCGTCACGGGTCTCGGGACATGCGGCATCGAGGCCGCGTACTTCAACCAGTCCACCGGGACGCCGACCTACTCCGGCGTGTTCGCCGCGTGGTGCAACCTGCGGGAGGCCGTTCCCTACGTGTTCGGCTACATGATGGCGGCGAAGGTGGGCACGGGCATCGTGGCGGAGCTCGGGGCGATGCGGATCTCCGATGAGATCGATGCGCTCGAGGTGATGGGGATCGACTCGGTCACGTTCCTGTGCGCGACGCGGCTGCTGGCAGCGTGGATCGTGCTGCCCTTCATGTACATAGGGGCGATCGGCGTCGCGTACATAGCGTCCTACATCGCGGTGGTGCAGCAGATCGGGTTCACCTCCGCCGGCGGCTACTTACTCGTGTTCTGGCAGTTCCAGAACGCACCCGACTTCTTATACAGCCTGATCAAGGGCATGTTCATGGCGACGGCGATCGTGCTCGTCGCCTGCTATTACGGCTATAACGCCAGCGGCGGCCCCGTCGGGGTGGGAACCGCGACGGCGAAGTCGATGGTCCTGAACCTGATACTCGTGAACCTCATCGGAATGCTCGGCACACAGGTCTTCTGGGGCGCAAACCCACGCGCCCCCATCGGAGGCTGAGATGGCGGTTCACGAGCCACAGAGGTCCTCGCCGGGGAGCGAGGAGCAGGAGTTCGAGTTTCACACGGGGGAGATCCGCGCTTCCGGCGAGCCAGACGCGATCGAGTTCGTCGACGTGCACAAGTCCTTCGGCCGCAACCACGTCCTGCGCGGGCTCAACATGTCGCTCCCGGAGAACAAGATCTCGATGATCCTCGGCCCGTCGGGCACGGGCAAGTCGGTCTGCATCAAGCACATCGTCGGACTGCTCTACCCCGACTCCGGGGATGTGATCGTGCACGGCGAGTCGATCCCCAGCCTGCGCGATGCCGAGCTCTTCGAGACACGGAAGAAATTCGGGGTGCTCTTCCAGGACGGCGCGCTGTTCGGGTCGATGAACCTCTGGGACAACGTCGCCTTCCCGCTGCGGCAGCACACCGAGAAGGGGGAGGACGAGATCGGGGAGATCGTCAACCGGCGGATGCGCGAGGTTGGTCTCGGCGGAGAGGGCGCGAAGATGCCCAACGAGCTCTCCGGCGGCATGCGCAAGCGCGCGGGCTTCGCGCGCTCGCTCGTGCTCGACCCCGAGATCGTGCTGTTCGACGAGCCGGACTCGGGCCTGGATCCCGTGCGAACCGCGCTCCTGTGCGAGCTGATCAAGGAGATCCACGCGGAGAACGGCGGCTGCTACGTGGTGATCACGCACGACATCATGAGCGCGCGGCGTGTCGCAGAGCACATCTCGGTCCTGTGGAAGGGCAAGATCGTGGAGTCGGGCCCAGCCGAAGAGCTGTTCGCATCGGAGAACCCCTTCGTCCGTCAGTTCCTCTCCGGTGAATCAGCCGGGCCCCTGGGGATGGAGTGAGCCCGGCGGTGCCAGCAGTGCGTCTGTATCACCTGACCGCCCACTAGCCTCACTACCGTGACCGCCGCCCGGATCATCAGCGCCCTCGCGGGTGGCGCGGGCCGCAGGCCCCGGCTGGTCATCGCCATCGCGGTCGCGCTCGGGCTGGGAGGCGCGGCGCTCGCGCTGCGCCTGCGCCCAACGGCCGCCACCGACACGTTCGTGTCGAGCTCGAGCACCTCCTACAAGGCCACCCAGAGCTTCTACCGGAGCTTCGGCGAAGAGCCCATCGAGGTGCTCGTCAAGGGCAACCTGCAGCAGCTCGTGCTGAGCACCGACATCGAGCGGCTGGTCGGCCTCGAGGGCTGTCTCTCGGGCAACCTGCCGCCCAGCGCGCTCGCCTCCGAGGGAGGTGTGAACGGTCCCTGCGGTCGGCTCGCTCGCGCGCATACGGTGAAGGTCGTGTTCGGTCCCGGCACGTTCGTCAACGAGGCCGCCAATCAGATCGACGAACAGCTCCTCACCCAGACGCGGCAGGCCGAAGCGCAGGCGAAGCAGGCACAGGACGTCGTCAGGAGGGCGGCGCTCGCGCGGGGTCTCACGAGCGCCGAAGCGACGAGCCTCGGCCGGCAGGCGAGCAAGATCACCATCGAACGCTTCCAGGAGGGGCTCCTGCGTGCCGCGATCACCTACGGCCTGACCTCGCAGCCGAGCGTCGACAACGCCAAATTCGTCTCGACGCTCGTGTTCGACTCGAGCAAGCCCGCGGGTACGCCCAAGCAGCGCTTCGCCTACCTGTTCCCGAGTGCCAACGCGGCGCTGATCTCGGTGCGGCTGAAGTCCGGCCTGGCGGAGTCCGCGCGCACGCACACGATCGCGCTGATCCGCAGCGCGGTCGCCATGAGCCAGTGGCGGCTGCAGCACGGAGGGTCCTACCTGGTGACCGGCGAGCCGGTCATCGTCGCCGATCTGAGCCACTCGATCACCTCCTCGATCGAGCTGCTCCTGATCGCCGTGGTGCTGGTGATGGCAGGCACGCTCGGCCTGATCTTCTCCGGCCGCCCGCGCCTGCTGCCGCTCGCGCTCGCGCTGCTGGCGACCGCGCTCACCTTCGCCGCGCTCTCGCTCGTCGGGGCATCGTTGACGATGGCCTCGATCGCGGTGCTCCCAGTGCTGGTCGGTCTCGCCGTCGACTACGCGATCCAGTTCCAGACGCGCGCCGAAGAGACGC
>JAOPZM010000167.1 GCA_025964115.1 Solirubrobacterales bacterium | reverse complement strand
ACTCGAAGCCCATGCATGCGAGCTCCGACAGCGGGCTGTTGTGCAGCTCGAGCGGAGCGAGGGCGCCCGGGAGGCTCTGGATCGGGCAGACCGTCTGCCCGTTCTTGGCGTCGTGCAGGACCAGATGCCGCTGGCTGAAGGTGCCACGCTCGGTGTCCTGTCCCGTGAGGCGCAGCGGCGTGCCCTCGGTCAGCAGCGACGCGAACGCGAGCGCCTCGGCGTGCGCCCAGTCGATGCTCGACGGGGGCGGGTCGGCATCCGCGAGCGCCTCACGGCGACGGTCGAGCTGTTTGACGAGCTTCGGGTGGACGGTGAAGCCCTCCGGCACCCGTAGGAGATCCTCGCCGAGCTCGCGCAGGCGTGCCGCGGGCACCGCCGTCTCCACCTCGGGGCTGGGCGAGCGGTCGAGTTCGTACTCGCCGGTCGCGTGCTCGCCCTCGTGCTCGGCGGCAGCGGCGATCTTCGCCTTCAGGCGCTGGTGCAGGAGCGTGAGGTTGTCCCAGATCTCCTGTTCCTGGCGATCGACCTCCTCCTGCGAGACGACCCCGTCGACGACCAGGCGATCCGCCCACAGCTCGGCGACGCGCTTCTTGCTCTTGATCTTCGCGTACATCTCCGGCTGGGTGTACGCGGGCTCGTCGGACTCGTTATGTCCGAAGCGGCGGTAGCCGATCAGGTCGATGAGGACGTCGTGGCCGAACTCCTGGCGGAAGGCGAACGCGAGGCGCACGGCGCTGACGCAGGCGGCCACATCGTCCGCGTTGACGTGGATGATCGGAACGTCGAAGCCCTTCGCCAGGTCGGATGCCCACCGGGTCGAGCGCGCGTCGTCGGGGTCGGTCGTGAAGCCGATCTGGTTGTTCATGATTATGTGGACGGTCCCGCCGACCTTGTAGCCGTCGAGCGCCTGCAGGTTGAACGTCTCCGCGACGACGCCCTGGGCCGGGAAGGAGGCGTCCCCGTGGATCACGATCGGGACCGCGGCGTTCGTGTCCTGGTGGGCGTGAGGTCCCTGACGCGAGGTCTGCGCGGCGCGTGTGGCGCCCTCGACCACCGAGGAGACGTACTCCAGGTGGCTGGGGTTCGACTCGAGGTTGACGCGAATCTCCCCGCCGTCGGGCAGTTTGTAGAGGCCCTGGGTCCCGTGGTGGTACTTGACGTCTCCCGTGCCCCCCTGGGGGATCGTCGTGACGGCCTCGAGCGTCGAGGCGCCCTCGAACTCGGCGAAGATCGTGTCGTAGGCGCGCCCGAGGTTGTGCGCGAGCACGTTCAGGCGCCCACGGTGGGCCATGCCGATCACGACCTCCTGGCCGCCGTGCGCGGCCGACAGCTCGATCAGCTCGTCGAGCATCGGCACCGTCATGTCCAGGCCCTCGACGGAGAACTGATGCTGGCCGAGGTAGGCCTTGTGCATGAACCGCTCGAGCGCATCCACCTCCACCAGTCGCTTGAGCAGCCTGCCACGCTCCTCGTTGGTGAGCTGCTGGCGGAAGGCGCCCGACTCGATGTGCTCACGCAGCCACACGCGCTGGCGGTGGGAGGCGATGTGCTCCACCTCGTAGGCGATCGTGCCGCAGTAGGTCTCGAGCAGGTGCGGGAGCGCGTCGCCGAGCGTCGCGCCCGGCACGTACATCTGGAAGATCTGCGCCGGGAGCTTGGCCTGGATCTCCGGCGTCAGACCCATCGCCTCTGGGTCCAGGCCGGGATCGCCCTCTGGCTCTGAGCCGAGCGGATCGAGGCGAGCGGCGAGGTGGCCGTGGCTGCGCACCCGCCCGACGAGCCGGGTGGCGGCGTGGACGGCCTGCAGCAGGTCGACGCCAACCGGCGCTCCCGCCTCGCGGACCGCGGGCGCCGCTGCCACCGGAGCCGGCAGCGAGGGAGCCGGTCCCAGCTCGACGCCAAGCGAGCCGAACACGTTCTCGTAGAAGCCCTCCTCGCCCTGCAGGTAGTCCTCGATGCGCCCGAGGAAGCGCCCGGACTCGGCTCCCTGGATGACGCGGTGGTCGTAGGTGGAGGTCATCGTCATGACCTTCTCTGCCCCGATCGTGGCGCCGACGTTCTCCAGCCCGGGGGGATAGGCGATCGAGCCGGTCGCCACGATCGTCCCCTGCCCGGTCATCAGTCGCGGCACGGAGGCGACCGTGCCGAGGCCACCGGGGTTCGTGAGGGTGATGTTCGCCCCGACGAGGTCGTCGGCGGTCAGCGTGTTCGTGCGTGCCTTCTCCACGAGCGCGTCATAAGCACCGAGGAACTCGTCGAAGGGCAGGCGGCCGGCGTCACGGATCACGGGAACCATCAGCGTGCGGGAGCCGTCGCGCTTCTCGACGTCCACCGCCAGCCCCAGGTTCACCTGGCCGTCCTTGAGGCGATGCGGTTTGCCGTCTATCTCGGCGAAGTGGTCTGCCATGACGGGCATCGCTTCGCCCGCGCGCGCGATCGCGTACGCGATCAGGTGGGTGAACGAGACCTTGCGCCCGGCCTCCTTGAGCTCGCGGCGGCGGGCGTCGAGCACCGTGACGGTGAGCGTGCGGAAGCTCGTGGCCGTCGGTATCGCACGCGACTCCTCCATGTAGCGGGCGAGCGCGGCGGCACCGCCCTTCATCAGCTGCGCCTCGGGGGCGGCCTTCGTGGCGGTCCGCCCGTTGCTGGGCGCCTCGGTGGGCGCCTCGGCCGCGGAGAGCACATCCGACTTGGTGATCCGGCCGGCCGGCCCGCTGCCGGAGACGTCCGCGAGCTTCACGCCCTCCACCGCGGCGGCCCTCGCGGCGACGGGCGAGACCTTCGTGCCCTGTGGCAGCTCGGCGGGGGCCGCCTCGGGAGCAGCGGGCTCCTTCTCGGGGCCCGCGCCGTCGCCGTCAGGCCGAGCTGCGGGCGCCGCTGAGGGGAAGAGGCGCGCGATCACCTGGCCGACCGTGACCGTGGCGCCCTCCTCGACGAGGATCTCGCTCACCGTGCCGCTGGCCGGGGAGGGCAGCTCGAGGTCGACCTTGTCGGTGGAGATCTCGACGATCGTCTCGTCGGCCTTGATGTAGTCGCCGACCTTGACGCGCCATTCGAGGATCGTCCCCTCGGTCACGGACTCGCCGGCCGCCGGCGTGAGGACGTCGATCAGCTGCTCCGCGCCGGCGGCTGCAGAGGGCGCGTCCTTGCCCGCGGGCGCACGTTCGGTGAGCGCGCCGTTGCCAGCGGCGGGCGGCGGCGACTGTGTATCAGCAGGTGAGCCGTCGGCTACGGGAGCCTCGCTGGCGGCGTCCGCAACCGGGGCGTCGTCCGCAACCGGGGCGTCGTGTGCAACCGGGGCGGCGTCTGCAACCGGGGCGTCGTCGGCGACCGCGTGGTCCGGAACGACCCCGTCGAGGGAGATGCGCGCGATGACCTGGCCGACCGTCACGGTCTCGCCCTCCTCGACGAGGATCTCGCTCACCACGCCGCTGGCCGGGGAGGGCAGCTCGAGGTCGACCTTGTCGGTGGAGATCTCGACGATCGTCTCGTCGGCCTTGATGGGATCCCCGACCTTCACGCGCCATTCGAGGATCGTTCCCTCGCTCACCGACTCCCCAGCAGCAGGGGTCACGACGTCTACCGTCTGCTGAGCCGTGGTGCCTGTTGCCATCGGTTCCTCACTCTATCGCGGCGAGTCGCCCGAACGATTCACACGTCCACGGACACGTCCAGGGTCTTCACGGAAGAACTGGTAGCTGCCGAAGAAGGGCGCGATCCCTCCGAGCACCGCCACCGCCACGGCCAGCCTCAGCGAGACGATCCGCAGGCGCGCTGCGGTGATGCACGCAAGCGACATGAAGATCCACATCACCCCGTGCGTCAGGCCCAGGATGAACGTAAGCGGCTCCGGTTTGCCCGCCGCGAAGGCACTGAGCAGCAGCGCGAGATAGACGCATGAGTGGGTGAAGGAGGTCCACTTCAGCCGTGTGAAGGTCAACGGCCCCGCAGCCGAGCGGGCGGACGCGTTCATTCCGATAGCCAGCGTGCCATCAGCGGCAGCGTCTCACCCGCCTCGTCGGGCCAGTCGTCGATCTCGCGCGGCCACCAGGCGAATGCGTCGTGCTCGTGGTCCGGCGTGACGTGCTGGTCGGCGCCCTCGGGGAGCCAGGCCTGCCCGACGAACATGACCAGCTTGTGAGGCAGCCTCAGCAGCGCCTCGCCGCGCACCCGATCCGGTGAGACGGCCCACTCCTCTCGGAGCTCGCGCACGAGCGTGTCAGCCGGATTCTCACCCAGGTCCACGGCACCTCCGGCGCCGAGCGCCCAGCGGCCGGCCCACGAGGAGACCCATGCGGCTCGCCGTCCAGCGAGCCAACGTCCATCGGCCGAGCGCGTCACGCAGAGCGCGGCCATGCTGAGGGAGGCGTCGCCGGCGACAAGGCGAAGCGCCCAGCGCAGGGGCTGGAGCTCGATGGTGATGCCCTCGCCCTCGACCCGGTAGTCCACGAGACGCGCGGCGACACCGTCGTGACTCGGCGAGCCACGGCGCTGAAGGCCCTCGATCGCCGCGTCCGCGGCCTCCGCGTGCCCGGGCGGGGGCTCGAACTCGTCCTCGCGCCAGTGCGCGCTCACCTGCTCGATCGCCCACGGCCCGCGGGCGAGTATCACGGGCGGCTCGGTGACCGGTTCGGGTGCGGTGGACATATGCGAACAAGGCTAGTGGTAACGCGAGCAGGGCTGTTGCAGCACGGTGATGGGGTGGCGACCACGGCCGCCGGGGTGCCGGCGCCTGCCAATAGACTCGGCGCCGTGGGCGTCCGCAGGCACAAGCACTGGGGCTGGGGATTCGAGGACCAGCAGCTGCCGTCAGGCGATGCGCACGCGCTCGCGTCGACCCTGGCGACTCGTCTGGGGATCAAGACGTGGGACCTCGAGGCGCCCGTCGCCCTGGAGGCCGTGCACCTCGCTCCTCCGCGTCTCGCGCCGCCGGCGGCCCTCGCGGAGATCTCCACGAGCGATGAGCACGCGCGGGCCTCGCACGCACTCGGCAAGTCCTACACGGATGTCGTGCGCGGCTTCCGTGGCCGCTTCGAGCATCCACCCGACTTCGTCGCCCGGCCACGCGGGGAGAGCGAGATCGAGCGGCTGCTGGAGTGGTGTGCGAGCGAGCGCGTGGCCGCGATCCCGTTCGGCGGGGGGACGTCGGTCGTTGGCGGGGTGACGCCGATCGTCGGCGCCGGCTACAACGGCGCGATCTCGATCGACCTCGGCGCGCTGGATCGCGTGCTGGAGGTCGATCCCGTCTCGCGTTCGGCACGCATCCAGGCCGGCGCATCTGGCCCCACGCTCGAGCGCCAGCTCGGCGAGCAGGGGCTCACGCTCCGCCACTTCCCGCAGTCCTTCGAGTTCTCCACGCTCGGTGGGTGGATCGCAACTCGGGCGGCGGGTCACTTCGCCACTGTCTGGACGCACATGGAGGACTTTCTGGAGTCGGTGCGCGCGCTCACGCCGGCCGGTGTGTGGGCGTCTCGAAGGCTTCCGGGATCGGGCGCCGGCGTGAGCCCCGACCGGATGCTCGCCGGCTCGGAGGGGACGCTCGGCGTGATCACCGAGGCGTGGGTGCGGGTGCAGCCACGCCCCCAGCACAGGCACTCGGCCGCCGTTCGCTTTGCGAGCTTCCTGCTCGGCGCAGAGTGCGTTCGGGAGATTGCGCAGGCGGGTCTTCATCCTTCCAACTGCCGGCTGCTGGACGCTGGCGAGGCGCGGCTGACCTCGGCGGGGGACGGCTCTCATGCGGTGCTGGTGCTCGGCTTCGAGTCGACCGACCACCCCGTCGACGCGTCAATCGAGCGTGCGCTCGAGATCTGCGCCGGGCACGGAGGCGAGGTGACCCCGCGCGGCGGGCAGGCCGCCGCGGGCGCCGATGCCGTGACCTCTTGGCGGGAGGCGTTCCTCGGCGCCCCGTACCTGCGAGACACGCTCGTCGCCATGGGGGTCCTGAGCGAGACATTCGAGACCGCGATCACGTGGGAGCGGTTTCCCGCATTCCACGAGCGCGTCAACGCTGCCGCGACGCAGGCGCTGAGCGAGGTGTGCGGTGAGGGCGGCCACGTGTTCTGCCGATTCACGCATGTCTACCCCGACGGGCCGGCGCCCTACTTCACCGTTCTCGCTCCGGCGCGACGGGGCGAGGAGGTCGAGCAGTGGCAGGCGGTCAAGCGGGCCGTGTCGGATGCGATCGAGGCCGAGGGTGGGACGATCACCCACCACCATGCCGTGGGGCGCGATCACCGCCCTTGGTATGACCTCCAGCGCCCGGAGCCGTTCGCGGCTGCGCTGCGAGGGGCGAAGGGCGCAGTCGATCCTGCTGGAGTGATGAACCCGGGCGTGCTGTTCGATCCGGCGTCATGAGGGTCGCCGTTCTCGGACCGGGCGGAGTCGGCGGGCTGCTCGCGGGCGCGCTGCATCGCGCGGGAACGGAGGTTGTGATCGTCGCGCGCGAGCAGACCGCTGCCACCATCTCGGCCGGAGGGCTGCACGTCAGGAGCATGAGCCTCGGCGAGTGGGTCGCGCATCCCCTTGCGGTAGAGCGGCTGGAGCAGCCCGTCGACGTGTTGATCGTGGCGACCAAGGCATCCGGGCTCGAGCCGGCCCTCGGGCGGATCGCCGTGGAGCCCGCGCTGGTGTTCCCCCTGCTCAACGGGCTCGACCACCTGCAGGTGCTGCGCGAGCGCTTCGCGGCGGGCTCGGTGCTGGCCGGGTCGATACGCGTCGAGGCCGACAGGCCGGAGGCCGGTGTGATCGTGCACACGAGCCCCTTTCTGCTCGTGCAGATGGCGAGCGCCGAGCCTGCGGCTCGCGGCGGCATGGAGGAGCTCGCGCGAGCCCTCGCCGACGCGGGCGTCTCGGCCCAGGTGCTCGACTCCGAGGCGCAGGTCATGTGGTCCAAGCTCGTGCGGCTCAACGCGCTCGCCTGCACGACGAGCGCCTACGACAAGCTGTTGGGTGAGATCCGCTCCACGCCGGCGCTGCGAGCCGACCTGGAAGGGGCGATCGAGGAGGCGTGCGCGGTGGGCAGGGCCGAGGGAGCCCGGGATGTCGACGCCGCGACCGCGATCGCCGAGCTGGACCGCGCGCACGAGACGCTCGGGAGCTCGATGCAGCGGGACATCGCGGCGGGGCGTCCCCCAGAGCTCGACGCGATCCCCGGATCGGTGCTGCGTGCGGCTGCGCGCCACGGCCTGCGGTGCCCCACGATCGAGCGGCTCGTGGCGATGATCGCCGAGCGCGCCGGAGCTCCCCTTCCCGCCGTGGCTCGCTGAGCGCCTAGCCCTCGTAAGGGCCCGAGCCGGGGCCGATCACGGGAAGCGACTGCCGGGAGATGGCCTCGACCACCTCCTCCTCGGCCTCCGTCTCGCTCTCGTCGTGCTCGCCGTCGCAGAGCACGCGGAAGTTCCCCGTCACGCCGTTGTCGGCCTGGATCGTGATGCCGGGCAGGATCTCCTCACCCTCGTCGAGCCCGAGACGCTCCATGTCGAAGTGCGCAAGGCCGATGCCGTAGGCGGTGTGCGTGGGATTCTCACGGTCATGCGCCGCAACCGCCTGCGCAAAGCGCTCGAGGTTCTTCGCGATCTTGCCGGTGTCCGCCATCGCTCGACGCCAGGGTAGCGCGAGCGCGCACAGACCGGCTACGGTGCCGGCGGGCGAAGACGTGTCAGGCAAACTGCTCAGCTGATGGCCGACTGGCCGACGATTGCCTCGCTGGCGACCGCGGGCGGCACCCTCGTGCTCGCCGCGGCGACTTTCTCCTCGGTGCGATCGGGCCAGCGCTCGACGCGCATCGCCGAGCGCTCGACGGCGATCGCCGAGCGCTCGCTCTTGGTCGGTCTGCGGCCGGTGCTCGCCCCGTCGCGCGTGACCGATCCGCCCGAGACCGTCCGCTTCGGGGACGGGCGCATGGTCAGGGTCGAGGGCGGCATGGCCGCCGTCGAGCGCGAGGACGAGAGGTACTACCTCGTGATCCCGCTGCGCAACGTCGGCAACGGCCTCGCGGTGCTTCAGGCCTGGCGCCTCATGGCGGCCGAAACGGGGCTGGACACCCCGCACGCCGAACCGGCGGAGCACCGCCCGCAGACACGTGACCTGTACGTGTCCGCCGGAGACACCGGCTTCTGGCAGGGGGCGATGCGCGAGCCGGACGACCCCTTCCGCGAGGGCCTTCAGGACGCGTTCCTGGCCGGTCGGATCCTGACCGTCGACCTTCTCTACGGGGACCACGAGGGCGGCCAGCTCACGATCAGCCGCTTCATCGTCACGCGCGAGGAGGACGGTCACTGGCGGCCGGGCGTCGTCCGCCACTGGGCACTCGAAGGCGTCGATCCCCGCCGCTCTGCTTGACCGCCGCAGCAGCGCCTGGGGAGGCGCGGCAATGCCACCCTCCACACGAATGCTTCTCGGCGATACCGGCTCGGCGGTTTCGAGAAGTGACGCGCTGTTGCCCCGGCGCTGGCGTTGGGGCAACCACGTGCATCTTCGACCGGCGGCCCTACGGCACAGGCTTCTCAATCAGCTCAATTCGATAGCCGTCGGGGTCGCGGACGAAGCACAGTCGCGAGCCACCCTCGCGAACCGAGTAGGGCGGCTTCTCCGGCTCGATGCCCTGCTCGGCGAGCCGCGCGAGCGTCTGATCGAGGTCCTCGGCCGTGATCGCGATGTGCCCGTAGCCGCTGCCGATCTCATAGCTGTCGACGCCGAAGTTGTAGGTGAGCTCCAGGCGCGGCATGTCGCCGTCTCCCGGCTGGTTCATGAAGACGTTGATCGCCTCCTCGCGAATCGGAATGCGGCCGACCTCCTCGAACCCCAGGGCTTTGTAGAAGGCCACCGAGCGGTCGATGTCGGCGATCCGGTAGCAGGTGTGGATGAGGGCCATGGCGGGAGTGTACGCCGAGCGCGGCGCCATCTAGACTTGCCCCGTGCGGACATTGATCGTCGGTCATGGTGGCCGGGAGAGCGCGCTCGCCCTGCGAATGGCCGAGCACAGCGAGCTGCACGCCTTCATGGGCCATGAGAACCCATCGATCGTGCGCCATGCGGCGGGGTCCGGCGGCAGCTACGCGACCGGGGACGTGTGCGACCCGCAGGCGGTCGCCGAGTTCGCGCGGTCACGGGAGATCGACCTCGCGATGGTGAGCGCCGACGAACCCCTCGCCGCGGGCGTCGTCGACGCGCTGCTCGCCCAGGGCACGCGGACCGTCGGACCGACACGCGCCGGAGCTGAGATCGAGTGGAACAAGGTCTTCGCCCGCTCGCTGCTGGCAGAGGTGGCGCCCGAGGCGGTGCCGCGAATGTACGTGGCCCGCGGGGACGGAGAGGTGCGCGAGGCGATCGCGGCCTTCGGCACGGCTCCGGTGGTGGTGAAGCCCGCGGGATTGACCGGCGGAAAGGGCGTCAAGGTGATGGGCCCGCACCTGGCCACGCATGCCGAGGCGGAGGAGTACGCCATGAGCCTGCTCGCGCGAGGCGGGCCTGGCGAGTCGGTGCTCGTCGAGGAGAAGATCGTCGGCGCAGAGTTCACGATTCAGGCGATAAGCGACGGGAGGACCGTGGTGTTTCCACCGGCCACCTACGACTATCCCTACCGGTATGACGGCGATGAGGGGCCGGGCACCGGAGGCATGGGCTCGCTGTCGATGGCAGGTACGACGCTGCCGTTCATGACGCCCGAGCACTACGAGGAGGCATGCTCGATCGTCGAGCGGATCATCGCCCGGCTGGCCGAGCAGGGGCGTCATTTCAGCGGCGTCATGAACAGCGGCTTCTTCGCGACAGCCGACGGCGTCAAGGTGATCGAGTTCAACGCCCGCTTCGGGGATCCCGAGTGCATGAACATCATGAGCCTGTTCGAGGGGAACTGGCCCGAGGTGATGCAGAGCATCTCAGCCGGGACCCTGACCCCCGCCGACGTGCCGCTCCGGGCGGAAGCCTCGCTCGTCCTGTACCTGGTGTCCCCCGACTACGCGCTGCGGCCGGGGCCGGCCGTCGAGTTCACCCTGCAGGAGTCAAGGCTCGAGCAGGAAGGCTGTCATGTGTTCTTCTCCTCGGCCGTGCAGACCGGCGAGGACGCCTTCCGCAGCGTGGGCACGTCGAGGGCGCTCGCCCTGGCGACGGTCGCGCCGACGCTCGAGCAGGCGAGAGCTCGCGTGGTCGGATGCGCAAGGTCCGTTCCGCTGCTCCAGTGGCGCGGCGACGTGGGCGATGAGCGGTACCTGCAGGGGCTCAGCAAGCTCGTGGGACCACGGCGGCCGACCGGCGAGGGATCACTGGTGTCAAACGCGCTCTAGGCTTGGCTGCAAGGATGGCGCCACGATGATCGTCGAGCACTCGACCCACCCCAAGTTCCTCTCGAACACGTATCTGGTCGCCGACGGGCAGGGGGGGCCGGCGTTCTTCGTCGACGCGGGCGGCCCGGTCGAGCCGCTGATCGAGGCGGGCGAGCGTATCGGCCTCACGCCCACGCACGTGCTGTTGACCCACCACCATTTCGACCACGTGTCCGAGGTCGGCGCGCTACGCGAGCGCTGGCCGAAGCTCGAGGTGCTGATAAGCCCGATCGAGCGCGATCTGCTTGGCGGGCTGACGGGTGCCGGCACCGATGGCGCCGCCGCCGATCTCGGCACGGTCGAGGCCGGCGAGACGCTGCGCTTCGGCGCGCTGGAAGTGCGCCCGCTCCACACGCCGGGTCACACCGCGGGCATGCTCTCCTTCCTCGTCGGCGAGGCGCACGGCTCGGCGGAAGCGCAGGCAGCCGGCGGACGGTCGGGCGCCGGCTCGAGGAGCTCCGCTCCCGGGGGATTCACGGGCGGGGAGGCGGTGGTCTTCACGGGAGACACGCTCTTCAGGAACTCGGTTGGCGGCGTCAAAGCGCCAGGCCACACGACCTACACCGACCTGAGGGATTCGATCATGGGCACCCTCATGGAGCTACCGCCCGAGACGATCATCTACCCCGGCCACGCCGACGCCACGTCGGTTGAGCGGGAGTGGGAGTCGAACGGGTTCATCCGCGTCTGGCGCGGCCTGGACCCGCAGGGCTCCGAGCCCTGCACCGCTCTGGGACAGCCGGCCAGGCTGGTGTTCCTCGGCGAGGACTACGACGGCGGCACCAAGGCGTGGGTGCGCTGGGAGGACGGCTCGGACGACATCGTGCCGGGCTCACGCGTCGAGCGCGGCGCATGACACGCACCGCCGATTCGTAGCATGCATGGAATGGCGCGCGCGAATGACAAGATCCCCACCTCGCGCGCCCGGCGCACGGCGACCGTCGCCACGCTCGCCGCGACCGAGGCCGTCAAGCAGTTCGGGACCCGCGCCGCGAACGTGACCCGCGGCGAGGAGGCCTCCGAGGAGGCCATGGCCAGGCGCCAGCTCGAGACCGCCAAGCAGATCGTCGCGGTGCTCGGGACGATGAAGGGCGCCGCAATGAAGCTCGGCCAGGTGATGTCCTTCCTGGACGTGGGCCTGGTCGCCGAGGCGCACCGCGACGAGTTCCAGCGCGAGCTCGCCAAGCTGCGCGACGCCGCGCCGACTGTGTCGTTCAAGCAGATGAAGCGGGTGATCGAGGAAGATCTCGAAGAGCCGGTCTCGAAGGTGTTCGCGTCATTCGAGGAGGAGCCGATCGCAGCCGCCTCGATCGGCCAGGTCTACCGCGCCACCCTCAAGGACGACGGCCGCGACGTGGCGGTCAAGGTCCAGTATCCGGGCGTGGCTGGGGCCGTCAGGGCCGATCTGCAGAACCTGGACATGATCATGCGCCTGCTCAAGCGCATGACGCCGGGGATGGACGTGAAGGCGATCGCCGAAGAGATCAAGGAGCGGATCGGCGAGGAGCTCGACTACGAGCTGGAGGCGCAGAACCAGCGTGCGCTCGCCCGCATCTTCAGCGGCCATCCGTTCATCGTCGTCCCGGACGTGATCAGTGGCCTCTCGCGCGAGCGGGTGCTCGTGAGCGACTACGTGACGGGCGTGGGCTTCGAGGAGCTAAAGCGCCGCCCCCAGGCCGAGCGCAACCGGATCGGGGAGATCATCTTCCGCTTCTTCCTCGGCTGCCTCTACCGCCACCGGCAGTTCTCCGGGGATCCCCACCCGGGCAACTTCCTGTTGCAGCCCGACGGCCGCGTGGCGTTTCTGGACTTCGGGCTGTTCAAGCGGATGGAGCCGGAGCCGGTGGAGCTCGAGCTCGCCTGCCAGCGGGCCGTCGTCGAGGGTGACGCCGTCACGCTTCACGAGCTGCTCGCGCGCTCTGGCTTCCTGCCGGAGCCCGAGCGGGTTGACCCCGATCACCTGCTGGCCTTCATCCGCGATGCGATCTGGTGGTACACGACCGCAGATGAAACCGTCAAGCTGACGCCGGAGATCGCCACGCAGGTGATGATCGAGAGCTCGGACCCGCGCTCGAGCCATTTCCGCGAGATGCGCCACCAGGACATGCGTCCAGAGCATCTGTTCGGCCGCCGCATGGAGATGCTGACGCTCGCGGTCCTCTCGCAGCTGCGCGCCAGCGCCAACTGGCACAGGATCGCGCGCGAGTGGATGTACGGCGATGAGCCGGTGACAGAGCTCGGGCGCGCCGAGGCCGAGTTCTACGGTCACAGCGGCGTCGGCACCGCGCGCTGACGCGGTTTGCCGCCCTGACCGGGGCCGTCCAGCCGTGCAAGACGCTCGCCACATTGCGCGATTTGTCGCGGCCGGCCGTCTTTCGTGATAATCCGCGCAAATGGACATCGGGCAGGCACGGGCCATCCTCGACCTGGCGCACAGCGCCTTCGTCTCGATGGACGAGGAAGGCCGCATCGTCTACTGGAACATCCGCGCGGAAGAGATCTTCGGCTTCACGCGGGCAGAGGCGGTGGGGCGCGTGCTCGCCGACACCGTGATTCCCGAGCGCTTCCGGGAGAGCCACTGGGAGGGTCTGCGCCGCTTTCGCGAGACCGGCGAGGGTCCGGTGCTGAACCAGCGGCTGGAGATGAGCGCGCTTCGCTCCGACGGGAGCGAGTTCCCGGTCGAACTGACGATCTCGGCGCTGTCTGAGCCCGACGGCTGGTCCTTCCACGCCTTCGTCGCCGACATCTCCGAGCGCATCCGGCTCGAGCAGGAGCGTCAGCTGCTGCTCGATGAGCTGCAGCTTGCGCTGCGCGGCACCGAGCAGCGCCTGGCGGTGATCGTCGACGCGCTGGGAGAGGCGGTGACGATCCGGGGACCAGACGACCATCTGATCCACGCCAACCGTGCCGCGCTTGACCGCATGGGGCTCGCGTCGGTCGAGGAGCTCCGCGAGGCCGACCCCCGGATGCTGATGGCGGGGTGGGAGACGCTGGGCGAGGACGGGAATGAGATCCGCATGGAGGATCTGCCCTCCGTGCGCGCGCTGCGGGGCGAGGAGCCCGAGCCGCTGATGCTGCGCTCGGTGCACAGGGGGACGGGCGAGGAGCAGTGGGTCGTGCTGAAGGCGACCGCCGTGCGCGACAGCTCGGGCTCGATCGAGGCGGCGGTGACGATCATCGAGGACGTGACGGCGGCCAAGCGCTCGTCGCTGCGGATGGAGTTCCTGGCCCGCGCCAGTCAGGTGCTGGCCTCCTCGCTCGACTACCAGGAGACGCTTCGCAACGTGGCCGGCCTGGCGGTCCCCCAGATCGCCGACTGGTGCGCCGTCGATCTGTTCGACGAAGACGGCGGACGCGAGCCGGTTGCCGTCGCGCACATCGACCCGAGCAAGCTCGAGATGGCCGAGCGCCTGCGAGCGTTCGAGCCCGAGGAGCTCGACCCGCAGCAGGGGCTTGGACTTGTCAGACGCACGGGTGACCCGCTGCTCTACAAGGACATTCCCGATGAGCTGCTGGTAGAGGCCGCGGTCGACGATGAGCATCTGGGACTCCTGCGCGCCGTCGGCATGCGTTCCGTATTGATCGTCCCAATGGTCGGCCGCTCGGGCACGATCGGGGCTCTGTCGCTCGTCAGCGCCGAATCTGGGCGCACCTTCGACCAGAGCGACGTCGAGTTCGCAGGGCAGATCGCCGAACGTGCCGCGCTTGCCGTCGAGAACGCCCGCCTCTACAGCGAGCGCTCGGCGGTCGCCCGCACGCTCCAGAGCAGCCTGCTTCCCGAGGCGCTTCCCGATCTGCCTGGCTGGGAGATAGCGGCGCTCTACCGCCCGGCGGGGCACGAGAGCGAGGTCGGCGGTGACTTCTATGACTTCTGGGAGCTCGGCGGCGACTGGCTGATGATGATCGGCGACGTGACCGGCAAGGGGGTGGGCGCCGCGACAGTGACGTCGCTCGTACGCCATACCGCCTGGGCGGCGTCGGACTTCGACCGTCGGCCGGCGGCGATCCTCTCGCGTGTCGATGCCGCGCTCAAGCGCCGCCCGTCGCTGTCGGTCTGCACGGCGCTCTGCCTGCGGATCGCCTCCGGCCAGGCGACTCTGGCCTCGGGCGGGCATCCGCTGCCGCTCCACGTCGGCGAGCGCGGGGTTAGCGAAGTCGGGCGTCATGGAACGCTGCTGGGCGCGTTCTCGTCGGTCGATTGGCCCGAACAGCCTTTTGAGATGCAGCCGGGCGAGACGCTCGTGGCCTTCACGGACGGGGTGACCGACACGGTGGGCGAGGGCGACGAGCGCTTCGGCCTCGGCCGTTTGAAGGAGATCTTGACCCGCACGCAGAACGAGTCACCGATGGTGCTCCGCGAACGACTGGTCGCCGCGCTCGAGGAGTTTCAGGTCGGGGCACAGGCCGACGACACAGCGATCGTGATCATGCGCTTCACCGGCGCGAAGGTTGCTGCCGGCGATGCTGAGAAGATCTCGAGTACCACGGGGGTTCAGGGATAGTGATCAGGGCTACACGATTTGAGATCCACAGCGAGATGCAGGGGGACACGGCTCGGCTGGCGGTAACCGGCGAGCTCGACATCGCGACGGTCCCCCGCCTGGAGGAGGCGGTCGCGACGGTGCTCGCGCAGGGCACCCGCAGCCTGATCGTCGATCTGAGCCGCCTGGCCTTCGTCGACTCGTCGGGGCTGAGGATGTTCATCACCCTCAACGATCGTGCGTCCGCGGAAGGGTGGAGCCTCGGCCTGATCCGGCCGCCCGACCCGTCGTACTCGGTGTTCCAGATCACCGGCGCCGAGGAGAACCTGCCTTTCATCGAGGACCCCTCGCCTTGAGCATGCCGACGTCAAGAGACTATGACGAGGACACGGGGCTGACGTCTCCCCTCGAGCTGGCCCTGGAGCGAAACGTGCAGGCTCCCGCGATCGCGCGCGCGGCCATATCGGGGCTGTGCCAGGACCTCCGCCTCGGCGGCTCCCTCCGCCAGACGCTGGTGCTGTTGATCTCCGAGGTGGTCAGCAACGCCGTGCTTCACTCCAGCGGGCCGGCCGAGGCGCCGATCACCGTCACCGCAAACGTCACACCGAACGTTTTCCACGTGACCGTGACCGACGCCGGCGAAGGGTTCACCCCCTCGCGGCGCGATCCTGAGCGCGTCGAAGGGGGATATGGCCTGTATCTGCTCGAGAGGGCTGCGAGCCGCTGGGGCGTGGAGACCACGAGCCCGACGACCGTCTGGTTCGAGCTGCCGCTCTCGGCGTGATGCGAACGGGCCAGCTGTTGGGGCCGATACTCTCCATCGATGGTGAACTGGAGGACCCCGGGACGGGCCGAGCGTCTCGTCATCTATGAGGAAGGCGGCGAGCTCTCCCAGTACTGGCGCGCGGAGGACGAGCAGGGAAACGTGCTTTGGCGCAGGGAGAGCCCCGACGCCGGGAGCAACGCCTCGAGTGAGGCCATGACGACGACCGAGCTGCTCGAAGCGGTCGAGTCCTCTCTGCAGGAGCGCCGCCGCGCTGCCCGCGGCCGCAAGTTCCGCCTCTAGGGCTCAGAGACCCGTCTCGGCGGTTAGGACACCGGACTCGACGGCGGCCTTCAGCGCGTTGTAGTCGCGCTCGTTCTGCTCGGCGTAGGCCTGCGAGAACTCGACGATCGCGCGGTCGAAGACCGGGCTCTTGCCGAGATACGCGGCGACCGCGACCGGGTCGCCGCTGCGCGCGTGCGCGCGAGCAAGGGTCCAGCCGCACAGGCGGCCGTACGAGGCCATCCCGTTGGAGACCATCTGCTCGAGCTCCGCCGAGCCCTTCCAGTCGCGCAGCTGGCGTCCGTAGAAGTCGCGTTCCGGGCCGTCGACCCCGGCGGGCACGCGCACCCACCCAAGAAGGATGTCGCTGATCGCCTGCATCAGTCGCTGGCCGGTCACCACCCGCTCGCCGTGGTTTGCGAGCCTGCTCTGGCCGAGGGGCTTCTCCAGCACCGACGCCTCGGCCTCCTTGATCTGCAGGAACAGCGGATCCCGGCCGTTGCGTCCGATGAGCAGCGCGATCCAGGATCGCGTGCCGACGCTGCCGACGCCGACCACCTTGCGGGCGAAGTCGGCCAGGCTGTAGCGCATGAGCAGCTGGCGCCGCTCGTAAGGGAGGCTGTCGCGATAGGAGCGCAGCAGCTCGTTCAGGGAGTCGAAGATCTGATCGCGTTCGCTGCCCTGCGCCAGGTCATTGATCGGCACGATCAGCGGGGGATCCGCGACGATGCGCGGTTCGCCGTCCACCAGGCGCGTCAGCTTGGAGAACGCTGAGATCCGGTCGCGCGTGCGCGCCTTCGCGAGCGCCTTGCCAGTGCGCTTGATCATCCTCGCCGTCAGCTGGGAGGCGAGTTCCTTCGCCACGGCGTCGACGTCGAGGTGCGCGTACCACACGTCGAGGTTGCCCAGCCCGGCGAAGCGCGCCATGGCTGTGCGGTACTCCTGGACGGTGTCCAGGACGATCTGGTCCTGGTCCTTGGCGGGGAAGCCGTTGTCGCGCGCTGCGATCAGCATGCTCGCGGCCAGACGCTTGACGTCCCACTCCCATGGCCCGCGGAGCGTCTCGTCGAAGTCGTTGAGGTCGAACACCAGCCGCCGCTCGGGCGAGGCGAAGACGCCGAAGTTCGAGAGGTGCGCGTCGCCGCAGCACTGCACGATGAGCCCCGAGCGGGGCGTCTTGGCGAGGTCGCCGGCCATGATGATCGCCGCGCCCCGATAGAAGGCGAACGGCGAGGACAGCATCCGCCCGTAGCGGATCGGCACCAGCTCGGGCACGCGTGACTTCGCCTGGCGCTCGAGGAGCTTCACCGGGTCGGGCCGCCCGGGGCGCGGCCGGAACTCGCCATGGCTTGAGCGCGGCACCTCCGCCCGGGCCGCCTTGCCGCGAGCCGCGCGCTCAGCGACCGTGAGGTGCGGTGCCTGCCCGCTCTCCTCCGTGGCCGTGGCCATCTGCAGACCATACTCCCGCGAGCGTCTGCTACCTGAGAGCATGCCCGGCGATGGAAGCTCGCACGCGCATCCCAGGCCAGGGCGAGGGCTCGGGCGCACGACCCGCCGATCGTCTGGTCGTCTTCGGCATCACCGGCGATCTCGCGAAGGTGATGACGTTCCACTCGCTCTATCGGCTCGAGCTGCGCGGCCTCCTGGACTGCCCCATCGTCGGCGTGGCCGCCGACCACTGGACGGTCGATGACCTGCGCAAGCGGGCACGTACGGCGATCGAAGCCTGCGGTGAGACGATCGACGAGGGCGTCTTCGAGCGCTTCGCCGCGCGCCTGGAGTTTCACTCGGGTGACTTCGCGGACGCGGCCACCTATCGGCAGCTGGCCTCCGCGATCGGCGATGCACGCAGCCCGGTCTTCTACCTCGAGACCCCACCGTCGCTGTTCGGCACCGTGATCAAGGGGCTGGCCGAAGCGGGCCTGACGGATCGTGCGCGGGTGGTCGTCGAGAAGCCGTTCGGCCATGACCTGGCCTCGGCACGCGCGCTCGACGAGGAGATCCACAGCTACATCGACGAGTCGCAGCTCTATCGCATCGACCACTTCCTGGGCAAGATGGGGACGGACGAGCTGCTGTATCTCCGATTCGGCAACACGATGATCGAGCCGATCTGGAATCGCGATCACATCGCCTGCGTCCAGATCACCATGGCGGAGAGCTTCGGTGTCGAGGACCGCGGGCACTTCTACGACCCGGTCGGCGCGCTTCGCGACGTGGTCGTCAACCACCTGATGCAGCTGCTGGCCGTGGCGGCGATGGAGGCTCCGGCGGGCGCTGAGGCGAAAACGCTCAAGGACGCGAAGTACGCGGTCTTCAGATCCGTCGAGAACGCCGATCCGGCTCACTACGTGCGCGGTCAGTACGAGGGCTACCGGGAGATCGACGGCGTTGCCAAGGACTCGAAGACGGAGACCTACGCCGCCATGCGGCTTGAGATCGACAACGGGCGCTGGGCGGGCGTGCCGTGGTTCATCCGTACCGGCAAGCGGCTGCCTGTCACTCAGACGGAGCTGCGCGCGGTGTTCCGGGCGCCGCCACGGCTGCGTTTCATCGACCCAGGCCATCGCCTACCCGAGCCGAACCAGTTCGTCGTCAAGCTCGACCCCTCGACCGGAACGAGGCTCGTTCTGGACGCGCACCGCGCCGACGGTGCGGGCCCTCAGCCGATCACGCTCGACATGGAGTTCGCACAGGAGGGCGGCGAGGCGCCGACCCCCTACGAGGTGCTCCTGCTCGACGCGATGCGCGGCGACAGCACCCGCTTCACCCGCCAGGACAGCGTCGAGGAGACCTGGCGCATCTTCCAGCCGCTGCTCGACGCGCCCCCGCCGGTACGCGGCTACGCGCCGGGCTCGTGGGGTCCCAAGGTCGCCGGTGAGCTGCTCGGCAGTCACGGCATGTGGCACGGGCCGTGGGTGCCGTCCTGAGCGCCCGAACGCCGAGCGGCACGTGAGGCTGTGGCTTCCAGACAGCGTGAGCCGCGATGCCGTCGGTGAGCTGCCCGCCGACGTCGTAGTGGGCCTGATCCCGCGTGGCGCTGAGCCTCCACGCGAGATCCTCGAGGCAGAGTTCCTGGTCGCGCCCGTTGGGGACCGCCACGTACTCGGGCTGCTCCCGCAAATGCCCGGCCTGCGGGTGATCCAGACGTTGTCGGCCGGCGTCGACCGGCTGCTGCCGGTCGTACCCTCGGGCGTGACCGTCTGCGACGCGAGCGGAAGCCGTGACGTGCCGGTCGCCGAATGGGTGCTGGCTGCGATCCTCGCCGCGCAGAAGATGCTGCCGGAGATCCGAGACCGCCAGCGCGAGCATCGCTGGGAGTCACACTCGACCCCGGAGCTCGCCGGCAGCACCGTGCTGATCCTCGGCTACGGCTCGATCGGGGCGGCGGTGGAGGAGCGCCTGACTCCCTTCGGGGTGGAGCTGATCCGCGTCGCCCGGCGAGCGCGTCCAGGCGTCCACCCGCAGGAGCAGCTGGAGGGGTTGCTTCCGCGAGCCGACATCGTCGTCGTGCTGCTTCCGCTGACGCCCGCCACGACGGGCATGCTGGACGAGCGCTTGCTCTCCCTGCTGGCGCCCGGGGCGTTGCTGGTCAACGCCGCACGCGGACAGATAGTCGACACCCGGGCTCTGCTCGCACTGCTGCAGAGCGGACGCGTTCGAGCGGTGCTCGACGTCACCGACCCCGAGCCGCTGCCGCCCGAGCACCCTCTGTGGGATGCGCCGGGCGTTCTGATCACTCCGCACCTTGCAGGGGATACGCTCGCCGGCGAGCGACGGGCCTTCGAGCTCGTCGGCGAACAGGTGCGCCGCTACATGCGACGCGAGCCGCTGGCGAACGTCGTCGCCCACGGCTACTGATGCGGTCCCCCAGCGCCCGGCCCACGGGCTGAGCCGGCACGAGCGGCCCGGTGATCTGGAACACTGCGACGGGCCCGATCCGCCGCACGTGAGAACTCAAGGATCCCCCGACGTTGACAGCCATGAGGAAGGTCATCCGCGCGCGTTCGAGGCTCACCGCCGTCCTCGTGCTGGCTGTCGCCCTGCTGGCACTCGCCGGCTGTGGGGAGTCGTCGCAGGCCAAGGCCTACAAGCAGGTCTGCGCCGCCCGCAGCGACATCTCCAAGCAGATCCGCACGCTCACCGGGTTGACGCTCAGCTCAAGCTCCGCGAGCAATGCCAAGGGGAGCTTCGAAGCGATCGGCAGGGACGTCACGACGATCAAAGCCGCTCAGGCCAAGCTCGATTCCTCCCACAGGAAAACCGTCGAAGCGGCCACGCATGACTTCGTCACGCAGGTCGGCGCGATCGCGGCCGGCCTGACGGCGCACCTCTCGCGCGGCAACGCCGCGACCCAGTTCACGGCGGCCTTGAGCCAGCTTGCCGGCGCCTACAACCAGACGCTCGCCTCGATCGGCTGCTGAACGGCCGTCGCCCGCGCTCGCTTGTCGTGCGAGATCGCTTACGCCCGCTCCTCGGCGATGCGTTCGGCGGCAGCGCGGGCCTGATCGATGTCTGTGAACGGCGTGACCTGCTCTATCAAGCCGCCTGCCCACTCGGTGACGGACGCATAGAGCAACTCAAGGTAACCGCTGCTGCCAGCCATCCGGCCGCGTTGGCGGGTCACGGAGAGGATCACGCCATTACCGAGGTCAAGATTCTCCTCGATCTCGACCTCGAAGTCCTCGTAGATGGCGGTCCACTCTTCGAGGGCGCGGCGAATCACGTCAACACCCCGGTACGTGCCGAGGCCCAGCGCAGACGTGTCCCACGCCGACTCGGGGCCGTATGAGGCCATGGCCGCATCAAAGTCTCGGCGGCTAACAGCTTCGATGGCTCGGCGGTTCAGCTCGACCAGGTCGGGGGTCGTGGACTCCTGTGACATCGGCTACTGCGCCAGCCCGACGGCTCGCAACGCCTCGCCGTGTTCCTGAGCGACCGATTGAAAGTCGTCCCAGCTTTCGCTGAGCATCGAGTAGAAGCGTTCGAGGCCCTCACGCCCCTGAAAGTCAGCCGTCGCGTCCAGCAGTTGCGACGACATCACACAGTCCGGGATGGCGACATCGACGACCGCGTCGACCTCGCGCCGGTTGAAGGCGTCGGTAACGCGCTTCACGATCTCGACGTTCTGCTGCGACATCACGTTGCCCAGTATCCCGCGCATCATGGCGGCAGGGGTCCGAACCACCCGAACCACCTGCAGATCCCCACGGCCCCGTCAGAGCGTCTGGATCTGGACGAGGCTCGTCGTCCCGGGCCTGCCGGAGGGAAGCCCTGCGGTGATGCCCACCCGCTGTCCCGGCTGACACCAGCCGAGCTCGACGACGCGGCGCGCCG
>JAOPZM010000152.1 GCA_025964115.1 Solirubrobacterales bacterium | reverse complement strand
CCCCGGGCCCCGCCGCGTCTCCGGCCCGGCACGCAGGCCGCTCGAGGACCGCTCGGCGCGCCGGCGCTCGCCCGAGTATGCCGGCATAGCCGTCGGGCTGATCGAGGCGCTCAAGCGCGTCTCGACGCATCCGATGCTCGATCGGCTGATCCGCGGGCGCTTGTGGATCGCCCTCGTGGCGTTCGCCCTGATCGGGATCGTGACGCTCCAGCTCGGATTGCTCAAGCTGAACGCTGGCATCGGTCATGCGCTCCAGCGGGAGGCCTCGCTGCAACGCGAAAACGCCGCTCTCAGCATCGAAAACTCCGAACTCGCCGCCGGTGACGTCGTCGAGTCAAGCGCCGGGCGCCTGGGGATGGAAGTGGTCCCGGTGGGAGCCCTGCGCTTCCTCACAGCCCGTCCGGGGAGCGACGCCCACCGTGCCGCTGGCGCGCTCGGCACGCCGGTCTCAAGCGCATCGCCTCCGGCGCAGGCCCCGGAAGCCGCCAACACGTCGCCGACCTCGCCGGCCAGCTCCTCCTCCTCCGCCGCTAGCGAAAGCTCGACGCCGTCGAGCGAATCCCAGACGTCTGCCACCTCGGCCGGCTCCGAACCGCAGGAAGCGAAGGCGCCCGCCAGCGAATCGAGCGCCGCGCCGAGCAGCGCGGAACCGCCGGGTGAATCGAGCGCGTCGCCCGCAGCCGCAGCGGCGCCGAGCACCGGCGGCGGCTCCACCGAACCCTCAGGCGGGACTCAAGCCGGATCCACGGGCAGATAGACAGTGGCCGCCGTCCAAAGCCGCATAGGGGGGATCTTCGGGCTCTTCTTCCTACTGCTACTCCTCGCGGCCGGTCGCACGCTCTACCTCGGCGTGCTGCACGGCGCGAGCCTGCGCCAGGTCGCGAGCAACCAGCAGCTCACCGCTGAAACCGTCACCGCCCAGCGCGGCACGATCAGCGACCGCAACGGCGTCGACCTGGCCGTCTCCGAGCCGGCGCAGGACATCTCCGCCGACCCCTACCTGCTGAAGGACCCGCTTGGCGCCGCCCAGCGACTTGCCCCGCTGATCGGCGTGCCCCAGGCGAGCGTGCTGCGCAAGCTCTCAGAGCGCCGCGGCTTCGTCTACCTCGCACGAGCGCTGCCCGCCAAGGCCGCGCAGCAGGTCCTCGCGCTGAAGATCCCCGGCATCGCCGGAGCGCAGGTGATGCGCCGCGTCTACCCGCGTGGCACGCTCGCGGCCCAGGTGCTTGGGATGGTCGGCACCGAAGGCAAGGGCCTGGCGGGCCTCGAGTACTCTCGCGACGCCCTGTTGCGCGGGCACTCCGGCAGACGGGAGGTCGTAAGCGACGCGATCGGCCAGCCGGTGTCGATCACCGAAGTGCACCCCGAGGTGCCCGGACCGTCGCTGTCGCTCACGCTCGACGCGAACATCCAGCAGCGCACCGAAGACGTTCTGGGAGCCGTCGGCAGGGTCTTCAACCCGAAAGACGCAACCGCGATCGTGATGGACCCCGGCACGGGGGCGGTCCTCGCGATGGCCAACTGGCCGCAGGTGAACGCCAACGAACCCGGCACGTCCGCCGCCGCGGCGATCGAGAACCGCGCGGTCGGCTTCGCATACGAACCCGGCTCCACGTTCAAGGCGTTCACCGTCTCCGGCGCGCTCCAGCAGGGCCTGGTCAGCCCGAGCACCGCGTTCAACGTCCCCGATCTGATCCACGTCGCGGACAGGACGATCCACGACGACACAGAACACGCCGAAGAAACGCTGACCACGTCGCAGATCCTGGCAAGATCGAGCAATGTCGGCGCGATCAAGATCGGCATGGTCGAGGGGGCGGCCGGCTTCAACCGCTGGGTGCACGCCTTCGGGTTCGGCGCGCCCACCGGAATCGAGCTGCCGGGAGAGGAAATGGGCGTCACGCTGCCGCTGGACCGCTACTCGGGCTCCTCGATGGGCAACCTGCCGATCGGCCAGGGCGAGCTCGTCACGCCCATCCAGATGGCCTCGGCCTACTCGGCGATCGCCAACGGGGGCATCCTGCGGCCTCCCTACATCGTGAGCTCGGTGGGCGGGCGCCCGCGCACGCGGGCGGCTGGACATCGCGTGATCTCCACCGCAACCTCAGCCGCCCTGCGGCAGATGCTCGAAGGGGTGCTCGCCCCGGGGGGAACCGCGAGCGAGGTCTCCATACCGGGCTACCAGCTGGCCGGCAAGACCGGCACGGCCAGCAAGATCGACCACGCCACCGGCGAATACTCGAAGACGGCCTACGTGGCGTCGTTCATCGGCTTCGCCCCGGCGTCGAATCCCAAGCTGCTTTGCGCCGTGGTCGTCGACGAACCGCAGACGGGATCGATCTACGGAGGCAGGGTCGCAGCGCCCGCCTTCGGCCAGATCATGAGCTTCGCGCTGCCGTACCTCCGCATCCCGCCGGGGTAGCATCAGCCGGATGAGGCTCGACGAGTTGACCGGCGGCGCGCGGCTAGCCGCCGCCGAGGTCATCGGGAACGCCGGGGCCACGGAGATCGCGGGACTCGCCTACGACAGCCGCAAGCTGAACCCCGGCGACCTGTTCTTCTGCGTGAGCGGATATCGATCCGACGGGCACGACTTCGCGGCAGGGGCGGTGGAGCGCGGCGCCGCGGCGCTCGTCGTCGAGCGGCCGCTGGGACTCGGCGTGCCCGAGCTCGTGGTGGACTCCGCGCGCTCGGCGATGGGCCCGATCGCGGCGCGCTTCTACGGCGACCCGACATCCGAGCTGGCGGTGATCGGCGTGACGGGCACCAACGGGAAGACCACCACGGCCTACCTGGTGCGCGCCCTGCTCGAGGGCTCGGGCGTGCAGTGCGGGCTGCTGGGGACGGTCAAGTCGGTCGTCGGCGGGCGCGAGCGCGCGGTGGAGCGGACCACGCCGGAGGCGATCGACCTGCAGGCGGACTTCCGAGCGATGCTCGACGGCGGAGACCGCGCCTGTGCGATGGAGGTCTCATCGCACGCGCTCGAGCTCGGTCGCGCCGACGCGGTTCGCTTCGCCGCCGCGATCTTCACGAACCTCAGTAGGGATCACCTCGACTTCCACCCGACCATGGAGGACTACTTCCAGGCGAAGCGGCGGCTCTTCCTGCCACCCGTCGGACCCCCGGGAGTCAGCGTCGTGAACGTCGGCGATGTCCACGGGCGCCGGCTCGCCGCCGAGATCGAGGGCGTCCGGACGTTCGCGGTGGAGGCGCCGGCCGACTACAGCGCGAGTGAGCTGCGCTGCGACTTCGAAGGGTGCCGCTTCACGCTTGCGAACCCCTACGGCAAGCGCGAGGTGGCCCTGCCGATGCCGGGCCGCTTCAACGTCGCCAACGCGCTCGCGGCGCTCGCCGCCGTCGACGAGCTCGACCGGGTCGTCGCCGACAACCGGGTTGTCGCCGACGACCGGGCCGTCGCCGATGGCGATGTCGGACTCGACGCGCTCGTGGCGACCCTCGAGCGTGGTGTACGGGTTCCAGGGCGCTTCGAGCCGGTGGACGAGGGGCAGGACTTCGCGGTTCTCGTCGACGACGCACACACCCCGGATTCGCTCGAGAACGTCGTGCGCTCGGCGCGCGAGCTGATCGGCTCGGGCGAGCGGGGGCGGGGGCGGGGGCGGGTGATCTGCGTCTTCGGAGCCGGAGGCGACCGCGATCGGGGCAAGCGCCCGCTGATGGGGGAGATCGCGGCGCGGCTCGCCGACGGCATCGTCGTGACCTCCGACAATCCCCGCTCCGAGGATCCCGATCTGATCATCGCCGAGATCATGGCTGGGGTCGAGCGAGCGGGCTCGCGTGCTGCCTTCGTTCGCTCGATAACCGACCGCGCGAAGGCGATCGCCGAGGCGGTCGCCGGAGCCGAGCGGGGTGACGTGGTCGTGATCGCCGGCAAGGGCCATGAGCAGGGGCAGGAGTTCGCCGATGGACGCAAGGTGCCCTTCGACGACGCCACGGTCGCGCGTGAAGCGCTGCGCGCCCGCGAGGCTGCACCGAGCGAAGGCCGCCCGGCGGGAGCGAGGGCGTGAGCGTCGCTGCAGCCGCGCCACGGGCGCGACCGGGAGAAGGCGCGGCCGCATGAGGGCGTGGGATGCAGAGCGCGTCGCGCGCGCCGCCGGGGCGACGCTCGTGCGGACGCCGACGGCGGCGGCCGAAGAGCCGGGCCCGTGGGGCGTGAGCATCGACTCTCGCGACGTCGCAGCGGGCGATCTGTTCATCGGCCTGCGCGGCTCGCGAGCCGATGGCGGCGGGTATGCGGCCGGCGCCCTGGCGGCGGGCGCGTGGGGAGCGCTCGTGGGGCTGGAGCACGCCGAGCAGCTGGCGCAAGACGCGCCCGCCGGCGCCGTGCTCGCGCATCCGCAGCCGCTGCATGCGCTGCAGGCGC
>JAOPZM010000154.1 GCA_025964115.1 Solirubrobacterales bacterium | reverse complement strand
GAAGGCTACTGCTGGGGCGGGGTGTCCGCCGGGTGCGCGCCGGCCGCGGCCGGCGCGTCATCGCGCGAGGGGACGGACGCCCCGCCGCCGCGTCCGCGTTCCATCAGCGGGTAGAGGGGAGGTCCGTCGGTGAAGCCGAGCTTCGAGTACAGACCCTGGGCGTCGGCGGTGTGCAGCAGCCAACGCACGTCGGATGCGCTCCCGCCGCCGTCGACGATCTCGCGCACGAGCTCCAGTCCGAGCCCGCGACCGCGATAGTCCGGCAGGACGTACACGTCGGCGAGATAGCCGACGGTCGCGCCGTCGGAGACGGCACGCGCGAAGCCGATCTGCTTGGAGCCCATGTACAGGCCGACGACACGAGCCGAGCCGCGGATCGCGCGTTCATGAAGCTCGCGCGAGCGGCCTCGCCCCCAGTAGGACTGCTCGCTGATGAAGGCATGCACGGCATCGACGTCGATCCGCGCACGGTCGTCGTCGAGCTCGAACCCACCGGCAAGTGTGCGGCGCAAGCGTCAGCCCTCCAGCGCGGCCGTCAGGCGCAACAGCGCCTCGTCCACGTCTCCCTCGGTGATCGTCAGCGGAGGCAGCAGCCGCAGTGTCGTCGGCCCGGTCGCGTTCACGACCAGCCGCTGGTCGAGCAGCGCACGGCGCGCCACCGATGGAGCAGACACGTCCAGCTCGCACGCGAGCATCAGGCCCCGGCCACGCACGTCGAGCACGTGCGGTAGCCGCAGGAGGCCCGCGGCGAGCCGCTGTCCGAGCTCGCGCACGCTCCCGAGCAGCTCGGGATCGTCGGTCAGCTCGAGCGCTGCCAGCGCGGCGGCGGCGACCACCGGGCCCCCGGCGAACGTCGAGCCGTGGTCGCCCGGCCTGAGGACGTCGGCGAGGCGCTCGCCGGTGATCAGCGCCCCGATCGGAAGCCCGCCGCCGAGAGCCTTCGCCACGGTCATCGCGTCCGGACGCACGCCTGTCTGCTCGTAGGCCCAGAGGCTGCCGGTGCGGCCCATCCCGCACTGGATTTCGTCGAAGATGAGCGCCGCTCCATGCTCGTCGCAGGCCGCCCGCGCGCTGGAGAGAAGCTCCCCGGAGAGCACGTTGACCCCGCTCTCGCCCTGGATCGGCTCGAGCAGCACGGCGGCCGTGCGACCGTCGACCGCGGCGGCGATCGCCCCGGGCGTCGGCTCGACCGCGCGGAAGCCGGGGACCAGCGGAGCGAACGGCGCCTGCTTGGCCTCCTGCGGGGTCGCCGACAGGGCGCCGTAGGTCCGTCCGTGGAAGGCGCCGTACACGACCACGACATCCCCACCCGCCCGCGCCCTGCGCGCCAGCTTGATCGCCGCCTCGCTCGCCTCGGCGCCGGAGTTGCAGAAATAGACCTTGCCGCCGAGGCTCGACCGGGACAGGCGCTGCGCCAGGAGCATCGCCGGCTCGGTGTAGAAGAGGTTGCTCACGTGCATCAACCGTCCGACCTGCTCGCGCACGGCCTCCACCACGCGCGGGTGGCAGTGCCCGAGGTTCGTCACCGAGATGCCGCAGAGGAAGTCGAGGTACTCGTTCCCCTCGGCGTCCCACAGACGCGCTCCCTCGCCGCGCACGAACTCGACCGGAAAGCGCGCGTACGAGGCGATCACGCTCGTGCGCTCGAGCTCCTGAAGCTCGCTGACGCTCACGGCGCGGCCTCGATCTTCGTGCCGATCCCTGCGTCCGTGAACAGCTCGAGCAGCAGCGAGTGCGGGATTCGCCCGTCGAGGATGTGCGCGGCGGTGACCCCATCGTTGATCGCGCCGACGCAGGCTTCGAGCTTGGGACGCATGCCCCCGTCCAGCTGCGCCACCGCGTCCTGCACCTGACCCACGGTCGCCTGGCGGATCAGGCTCTGCGGGTCGGCCTGCTGCTCGAGCCAGCCGGCGACGTCCGTGAGGAACACGACCTTGTACGCACCCATCGCTCCCGCGACGGCGCCGGCCGCCTCGTCCGCGTTGACGTTGTATGACCGCCCCTCGCGGTCCGCGCCGACGGACGCGATCACCGGGATGTAATCGCTCGAGATGTGCTCGATCACGCCGATGTCGACCCGCTCGATGCGCCCGACGAAGCCGATGTCCTCCCCACCGGGAGCGGCGCGGCGGGCGACTCTGAACAGCGAGCCGTCGTCGCCGCAGAGCCCGACGGCGGGCTGGCCGTGACGGTTGAGGCGCAGCACGATCTCCTTGTTCACCTTCCCCATCAGCACCATCTTCGCCACCTCGACCGTGTCCTCGCTGGACACGCGCAGGCCGCCGACGAACTCGACCGGCATGTCGAGTCGCTCCATGTAGGCGGTGATCTCCGGGCCGCCTCCGTGAACGACGATCGGGTTCAGGCCGACGTACTTGAGCAGCACGACATCCCGTGCGAACTCCTCGCGCAGCGCAGGATCCTCCATCGCCGCACCGCCGTACTTGATGACGACCGTCTTGCCGTGGAACTCCCTGATGTAGGGAAGCGCCTCGAGCAGCGTGCCTACGTCGCGCATCGGCGTCTCCTCATGTCGTGTAGTCGGCGTTGATCGTCACGTACTCGTGCGACAGGTCGGAGAAGAACACCTCGGTCTCGGCGCCCTCGCCGGAAAGGCCGACCTCGTATTCGACCTCATCGCGCTGCACCACCTGTGCGAGCGCCTGCTCGTCGAAGGGGATCGCCGCGCCCTCCGAGCACACGTTGATCCCCTCGATCGTCACGTCAACGGCCAGGGGAGGGTGACCCGATCCCCCGCCACCCAGGGCGCCGCCGACGGCCTGGACGATGCGCCCCCAGTTGGGGTCGCCGCCGTGCAGCGCCGCCTTCACGAGGGGCGAGTTCGCCACGGCGCGCGCCGCCACCTCGACGCTCTCGGGACATCCACCGCGCACCGCCACCCGCGCGATCCGCCCGGCCCCCTCCCCGTCGGCGACCATCATGATGGCCAGCTGACGCAGAAGCGCATCGAGCGCCTCGCCCAGGCGCAGCTCATCCTCGCTCTCGGGCGCGACGGTGACGCCGCTTGAGCCGGAGCACATCAGGACGGCGGTGTCGTTGGTCGACAGCTGCCCGTCGACCGAAGCGCGGTCGAAGCTGCGCTTGACGCACACACCGAGCAGCAGGTCGGCGGTCTCGGCGGCGAGCGCGGCATCGGTCTGCAGGAAGCAGAGCATCGTCGCGAACCGCGGCGAGATCATGCCCGCCCCCTTGCACTGGGCGCTCAGCCGGACCGGACCGGACGGAAGCTCCACCTCCAGGTTCGCCCGCTTCTCGAATGCGTCGGTCGTCTGGATCGCACGCTGGAACTCCGCGTCGCCCCTCTGATGCAGGCGTGAGCGCGCCTGCAGGATGCCCTTGACGACGGCGTCGACGGGCAGGAAATGGCTGATGGCGCCGGTCGAGGCCAGCACCACCTCGGACGGATCCACGCCGGTGGCGGCGGCCGCCGCACCCTGGGTCTTGGCCGCGTCGTCCAGCCCGCGGCGGCCCGTGGCGGCGTTCGCGCAGCCGGCGTTTGCCAGCACCACCCGCAGGGCCCCCAGCCGGCATCGCTCGCGACTGACCAGCACGGGAGCCGCGGGAGTGCCGGTCGCGGTGAAGCGCGCGGCGCTGACGGGCTCCTGAACGTCGCAGACCAGCATGCCGACATCCGGATCGCCGCTCGCCTTGAGCCCCGCCGCCACGCCCGCAGCGCGGAAGCCCGCGGGCAGGCCGGCGTCGGTCCCTAGCTCTCGAACATGCGCGGGCGTCGGCACCCAGCGCGAGCGGAAGAACGGCTGGGGAGAGACCATCGGCACCGGTCCAGCGCCGCGCTCGGTGCTCATGAGAGGCCCTCGGTCTCATCCAGCCCGAACATCAGGTTGAGG
>JAOPZM010000150.1 GCA_025964115.1 Solirubrobacterales bacterium | reverse complement strand
GAGAGCAGCGTGCTGTCCGGTCCGTTGCGGGCGGCCTCGGGATTCCTGCTCGGCGCGCAGGTGGGCGCGCTGACCGGCATGCTCTCCCAGCGGGTGCTCGGCCAGTACGACCTCGCTCTGCTCGATTCCTCGGCGCCTCCGCGACTCTTGATGCTCGCACCCAACCTCGCGCAGGCCGCACGCAACCTCGGCGTCGATCGCGACGAGCTGGTCCTGTGGGTGACGATCCACGAGATCACCCATGCCGTGCAGTTCTCGGGCGCGCCATGGCTGCGAGACCATCTCGGCGGAATGCTGGGCGAGCTGATCGACGGGCTGCAGGTGTCGGTCACCGGCCGGTCATCGAACGGGTCCGGGCCCAACGGGGCGGCGTCCCCGCGCTCGCGGACCCCGCGCGTGCCCGGCCCGGGCGAGCTGCGGGAGATGCTCGAGCGTGCCCGCCGCGGCGAGCTGCTGCGCCTGACGCTTGGCGAGGAGCGCTGGCAACTGGTCGAGCGCATGCAGGCTGCCATGTCCCTGATCGAGGGCCACGCCGAGCACACGATGGACGCCGTGGGCGCCGAGTTCCTCCCCTCGCTGCCCCGCCTGCGGGCGGCCATGACCCGCCGGCGCGAGTCCCGTGGACTGCCGTGGCGGGTGCTCGAGCGCCTGCTCGGCCTCGAGCTCAAGCTGCGCCAGTACGAGGTAGGCAGGCGGTTCTGCGACGCCGTCGTTCGAGAGGGAGGCCGGGAGGCCCTGGCGCGCGCCTGGAGCGGACCGGATGCCCTGCCCAGCACCGCCGAGCTGCGGGCGCCGGCACAGTGGCTCGCGCGGATGAGTGAGCCCATGCAGGCGGGGGCATAGGCCGGAAGCAAACGCGGGCAGCAGCCAATTCGCTGTTCGGGCCCCGAGTGCGCCAAGGCCGGCCTCCCCGACCGAAGTCCCGGACATTTCCCCATGCCACAGGCCCCCGGCGCCCCTTGTGCGGTTCGTTGCCATCGAACGCATGTTCCTGGTGTTACAAGCTCCGCCGTTTAGAGTGGCGTGATTACAGGGTATTCACGGGATGCTAGGATCCCGGTGTAACAATCTCTTGCACACGGGTTACAAACAGGTGTTCGTAGCAGGCGACCCGACAAAGTCCCCGCCAGTTGGAGCGGGGAGAGAAGAGGAGAACTTCCTAGATGCCACCCGTCAGCAAAACATCTTCAAGCAGCGCCAAACCGCGCGCAAAAAAAGCGGCCCGCAAAACCGCTTCGGCGAAAGCCTCGACCCGCGCGAAAGCGACCAAAGCCAGGGCCTCTCGCGCCAAGGCCGCTCGCACGCGTGCCACGCACCAGGCCGAGTCGGCCGTGCGCCAGACGCAGGCCGCGACGCGCGAGACGGCCGACGTGTTCGGCGACTACGCCGAGCGCGCAGTGCTGATCCCGGTCGGTGCGGCGCTCGTCGCCCGCGACAAAGTCGTCTCGACGGTGAGCGACACGATCTCGACCTACTCCTCGCCCGCCAAGGCACAGGCGCAGCTGCGCCGATTCGAGCGCCGCGGCGTCACGGCCCGTAACCGGCTCGAGCGTGAGGTGCGCAAAGCGCGCGTGCGGTTCGAGCGTGAACTGCGCCAGCGTCGTCGCGAGCTCGAGAAGTCGGTGAGCGACCTCGACTCGCGTCGCGAGAACGTGGCCAAGCAGGTCCCCGACATCGCGAACCGCGTCCCCGAGCTGGCCAACCGAGTCCAGGAGCGCATCCTGAGCCTCGTCTGAGCCACGAGCTTCCCCCACTCCGGCCTGGAGAGGGCCGGGGGCACCGCGATAGGCGGTGCACGGGAGAGTCTGCCGGCCTCATATCCCGCCGGCAGTAGTAGCACCCTCTCCTCCCTCGACCCGCGGGCGGTCCCCACCGTCCGCGGGTCTTTTTTTGGGCTGTTCGCGGGGCGGTCACCTCGCAGTCGCCTGCCGTTGGTCGCGCGTTTGCCACAATGGGCTGGTGAGCAACCGGGATGAGATCCTCAAGTCGCTCGAGGTCGTCATCGATCCCGAGCTCCATCGGTCGATCGTCGAGCTGGACATGGTCCGCTCGATCGAGCTGAGCGGCAACGGCGTCGTCGACGTGACCGTCTCGCTGACGACCCCCGGCTGCCCGATCAAGGGCCACTTCCAGACCGCCGTCGCCGAGGCCGTCTCGGCGCTCGACGGCGTGACCCATGTGAACGTCTACTTCGACGTGCTGAACGACGCACAGAAGGCCGCGCTGCAGCAGAAGCTCGGCCGCGGCAGCCTGCCCGACGGGTCGCTGGCGCAGGTCTCCAACGTGCTGTGCATCGGTTCGGGAAAGGGCGGGGTCGGCAAGTCCACGCTCACGGCGAACCTCGCCGCTGCGCTCGTTGGAGAGGGCAAGCGCGTCGGCATTCTCGACGCCGACGTATGGGGCTACTCGATCCCGCGCATGTACGGTCTCGGCTCGACCCGCCCGCCGGTCTCGGCCGAGCGAAAGATCATCCCGCTCGAGGCGCACGGCGTGAAGGTGATGTCGATCGGCTTCTTCGTAGAGGAGGACGCGGCCGTCGTGTGGCGCGGGCCGATGCTGCACAAGGCGCTCAGCCAGTTCCTGAAGGACGTCGACTGGGGCGAGCTGGACTATCTGCTCATCGACCTGCCACCCGGCACGGGCGACGTCTCGATGACGCTCGCGCAACTGTTGCCGCAGGCGCAGTTCCTGATAGTCACCACCCCGCAGCAGACCGCCCAGAAGGTCGCCCGTCGCGCCGCGCAGATGGCAGACAAGGTCTCGCTCGAGATAGGCGGCGTGATCGAGAACATGTCCAGCTTCACGACACCCTCGGGCGAGCGCTTCACGATCTTCGGCGAGGGCGGCGGCAAGGAGCTCGCGGACGAGCTCGACGTTCCCCTGCTCGGGAGGGTGCCGTTGACCATGCCGCTGCGCGAGCACGCCGACAGTGGCACGCCGCTTGTGATCGAGGATCCCGATGACCCCGCGTCACAGGCGATACACCAGGTCGCGCGCGGGCTGATCGCGATGGCTCCACTGGAGCTTCCGGTGCTGCCCACCCTCGATGAGGTCGTCACGGTCGCAGACCAAGCGGCCAGCCCGAAACCCGTGGGCATGTCGCTGCCGATGGCCTGAGCTTCGGGCCCACGCGTCAGCTGACATGCCCATCCCAGACTCGCAGGCCGAGCCGGCCTGAGTCGATACGTCCGCACGGACCGACTCGGCGGCCCCTCGCTTGACAAGAACGTGCCACCTGAGAGGATCGTCTTCAAAATGCCAGTACAGGATCAGCAGGAGGAGGAGCAGGACGACCGGTCCCAGACCGGCGATACGGATACGCGCGATGCCGTCGTCGAATTCGACGAACGGCGCGCGAAGATGGAAAGGCTTCGGGCCGAAGGGATTGACCCCTACCCGCCGGTCAGCCTCTGGGAGAGCCGCACGCTCATCGCCGACGTGCTCTCGGCGCACGACGCGGCGGCGCTCGAGCAGGGAGAGCACCCAGATCTGCGCTACCAGATAGCCGGCCGGCTGATCGCCCGTCGCGTGCATGGCAAGACCGCGTTCCTTGACGTGCGCGACCTGTCCGGCCAGATCCAGGCGGTCGTTCGCGTCGACTCGCTCGGCGAGGAGACCTACAACCGAATCCTGAACCTCGACATCGGCGACATCGTTGGGATCGAGGGAGTCGTGTACGTCACCCAGCGCGGACAGCTCGCGCTGGCCGTCCGCGAGTGCACGCTGCTCACCAAGACGCTGCGCCCGCCTCCCGACAAGCACCACGGGCTCGGCGACACCGGCACGCGCTATCGCTATCGCGAGTTGGACCTGCTCGCCAACGAGGAGACGCGCGAGCTGTTCATCACGCGCAACAAGATCATCCTCGCGATCCGCGAATGGCTGGCCGAGCGGAACTTCGTGGAGATCGAAACACCGGCCCTCCAGTCGCTGGCGGGCGGCGCCGGGTCCAGGCCCTTCACGACCCACCACAACGCGCTGGACCGCGACCTGTACCTGCGCATCTCCGTCGAGCTGTTCCTGAACCGCTGCATAGTCGGCGGCATGGAGAACGTCTACGACATGGGCAAGGTGTTCCGCAACGAGGGAATTTCCCCGAAGCACTCACCTGAGTTCACGATCATCGAGTTCATGTGCGCCTATTCCGACTACAACGATGTGGCCACGGTGACCGAAGAAATGTTCCGGGACGTCGCCCAGAAGGCGCTGGGGCGCACCCTCATCATGCGCAACGGCGAGGAGATCGACCTCGCCAAGCCATGGCGTCGCGTGACGATGCGCGAGCTGATCCAGGAAAGGTTCGGCCTCGACTTCATGGAGTCCACGCGCGAGCAGCTCGCCGAGGTGCTCGACGAGCCGATGGACCCCGCCGCGACCTGGGCAGAGGTCATCGCCGACATCTACTCCGAGAAAATCGAGAGCACGATCAACCAGCCCACCCACGTCTTCGACTTCCCGCTCGAGCCCTTCCCGATCACCAAGCGCCACTCAAAGCACCCGGAGCTCGCAGAGCACTTCGACGCCGTGATCGGCGGCATCGAGCTCGTCAGCGGCGACACCGAGCTGAACGACCCGGTCGACCAGTGGCAGCGGTTCGTCGACCAGCGCAAGCGGCGGCTGGTCGACGACGCCGACGTTCCGCACCCCAACGACGAGGAGTACGCGCGGGCGATCGAGTACGGCTACTCGCCCACCGCGGGCGGCGGCATGGGCGTCGACCGGCTCGTGATGATCCTCACCGAACGCGACACGCTGCGTGAGGTGATCCCCTTCCCGATCGTGAGAGAGCTCCGATGAGCACCTCTACCCCCGGGGCTCACAGCAAGCTGGACCTCGATCCGGGAGTGATCGCCGCCTGCCGCCAGGCGGCCAAGCAGATCGCCGATCAGGTCTCCGAGCGGATCGCCGGCCACACGACGGTCTCCGTGGAGCGCGGCGTCACGCGGCTGCTCGGGGTCGACGGAGCCGACGCGCTGGAAGCGCCGCTGCCGAACGTGCTCGTCGACCACGTCCATGATCGCGGCGGCCTCGGGCGCGGGATCGCCTACTGGGTCGGCAACGCCATGATCCAGACGGGCCGCACTCCGCAGCAGATCGCCGAGGCGGTCAGCGCCGGAGAGCTCGATCTGTGCGGTCTGGAGCTCGCGGCCGAGGAGGCGATCCGCGAGCGGGTGACCGAGGAGTGCGGCACGCGCCTGAGGGAGATCTCGGGACGCTTCGAGGAGCGGCGCGCGATGCGCGAGCGGCTCGGAGACGCCCCGGCGCCGCTGCGCTACGTGCTCACCGCCACGGGAGACGTGTATGAGGACGTCGTCCACGCCAAGGCCGTCGCCGAGGCGGGCGGGGACATCGTCGCGGTCATCCGCTCGACCGCCCAGAGCCTCCTCGACTACGTGCCCTACGGGCCCACGACCGAGGGCTACGGCGGGACGTTCGCCACGCAGGCCAACTTCCGGATCATGCGCGAGGCGATGGACGAGTGGTCCGAGCAGCATGGGCGCTACGTGCGCCTGTCGAGCTTCTGCTCGGGGCTGTGCATGTCGGAGATCGCGGTGATGGGCGCGTGGGAGGGCTTCGACAACATGGTCAACGATGCCCTCTACGGGATCCTCTACCGCGACATCAACATCGTGCGCGGCCTGATCGACCAGCGGATCTCGCGGATGATCAACGGGTACTTCGGCGTCGTCATCAACACGGGCGAGGACAACTACCTGCGGACGGCCGACGCGCTGGAGGCGGCGCCCTCGGTGACGGCCTCGCAGTTCATCAACCACCAGCTTGCCCGCGCCTCGGGCGTGCCCGACGCCCAGATCGCCCTCGGCGACGCGTTCGAGATCGACATACCGGTGACCAACGGGCTGCTCTATGAGTGGGCGCAGGCCCAGCTGACGCGCGAGCTTTTCCCGGACTGTCCGGTCAAGTACATGCCGCCGACGCGTCACATGGACGGCAACCTCTTCCGCACGCATGCGGCCGACACGCTCTTCAACCTCGTGACGATCGCGACGGGCCAGGGCGTGCAGACGATCGGGGTGCCGACGGAGGGGATCTTCACCCCCCACATCCACGATCGCGTGCTCGGCCTGCAGAACGTCGACTACGTCTTCAACGCCGCACGCGACCTCGGCGAGGAGGTCGAGTTCAAGCCGGGAGGGATCATCCAGACACACGCCCAGCGGGTGCTGGCCGGGGCGCAGGAGCTGCTGGAGCGGATCGCACAGACGGGCCTGCTGCAGGCGATCGAGGGAGCGACCTTCGGCGATGTGAGCCGCCGGGTCGACGACGGTCGCGGGATCGAGGGGATAGTCACCACCGAGGATGGCTACTTCAATCCCGTGGTCGAGCTGATGCACGAGGCCAGCTATGCCTAGGGAGATCGACCTGACCGCCGTGAAGCCCTACGCGGACCATCGCGGCGACGGCCTCGTGCAGCTGAGCTTCACGCTGCCGGTCCCGTACTCGCTGGCGGCGCGCAAGGCGGCGCTCGAGCTCGCCGGGAAGATGGGCTTCGACGAGCCGGAGGTCGTCCACTACGAGCAGCTGACCGAGGGCTACACCTACTTCGTCATGTACGGGGCGTGCGCCCATACGGTCGACTTCACAGCGCTCGAGGGAGAGGGCTTCAACATCGAGTACATGACCGAGGACGAGATCGAGAGCTTCGCCGCCGAGCACGTCGGCCGCAAGATCGTCGTCGTGGGCGCGAGCACCGGTTCGGACACGCACAGCGTCGGCATCGACGCGATGCTGAACCTCAAGGGCTACCACGGCCACCACGGCCTGGAGGGCTACCGCTCGTTCGAGACATACAACCTGGGCAGCCAGGTCCCCAACAGCGTGCTGCTCGCCAAGGCGATCGAGGTCGACGCCGACGCGATCCTGGTCTCCCAGACCGTCACCCAGCAGAACCTTCACGTGCAGAACCTGACCGAGCTCGTGGAGATGGTCGAGGCCGAGGGCCGGCGTCGCGAGATGATCCTCGCGTGCGGTGGCCCACGGGTCTCGGGCGAGCTGGCCAAGGAGCTGGGCTACGACGCGGGCTTCTCGAAAGGCACTTACCCCCACCACCTCGCGACGTTCATCGTCCGCGAGCTCGCCGCGCGCGTGGCGAGCACCACCTGAGGCGTGCTCCTCTCCGAGCTGACCGCCTCGGTGAGGCGGCTCGCGCTTGTGGGACTCGCCAAGAACACCGGCAAGACGGAGACGCTGGCGGCGCTGCTGCGGGAGCTCGAGGCGGAGGGAACGCTGGTCGGGGTGACCTCGGTCGGCCGTGACGGGGAGGAGCGAGACGTGATCGACTCGCGCATCGAGAAGCCGCGCGTGCGTCTCGGCGCCGGCAGCCTCGTCGCGACCACCGACGGGCTGCTGAGCTCGAGCGGCATCGCGCACACGGTGCTGGAGAACACCGGAGTGCGCACGCCGCTCGGCCGCGTGCTGATCGCCCGCCTGCGAGATCGCGGGACGATCGAGGTGGCCGGGCCGAGCGCGGCCGAGGATGTCAGGGCGGTGAGCGACGCGATGCTCGACCACGGCGCCGAGCAGGTGCTCGTCGACGGCGCGATCGACCGCCGGGCCGCGTCCTCGCCGGCGGTCACCGACGGCCTGCTGATGTCGACGGGGGCGGTGCTCGGGGCAGAGCTCGAGGAGGTGGTCACGCTGACCGCGGACGCCGTCGAGCTAGTGCGCCTGCCGCAGCTCGAGGACCCGCAGGTTCGCGCGCTCGCGGCCTCAGCCGACGGAACGGCGAGCGTGCTCGTCGGCCAGGACTACGAAGCGGTCGAGCTGCCGCCGCGGTTGGTCCTGAGCAGCGACGCCGAGCAGATTGCGGCTGTCCTGGGCGCGAGCCCGCCCGCATGCTGGGTGATCGTGCGTGGCGCGCTGCCCGAGGCGTTCATGAGCGGGCTGCTGCGTTTCCGGCGCGGGCACCGGGGTGTGCTCGTGCTCGTCGTCGCCGACAGCACGCATGTCTTCCTCTCGGAGCGCAGCGCTCAGTGGTATGAGCGTCAGGGCCTCGCGATCCGGACGCTCGACTCGATTGCCCTGGAGGCGATCACCGTGAATCCGGTCGCCCCCCAGTCACACAGCTTCGACTCGGTGGCGCTGCGCAGCGCCCTGAGCGAGGAGATCGACGACGTGCCGATCTTCGACGTGCTCCATAGCGACTACCTGTCGGCGGAGCGCGCCGCCCGGAGCGCTTAGCGCAGGTTGGCGAAGTACTCGGCGTTGATCTGCGAGTACTTCTGCCACTCGTCGGGCAGCTGATCCTCGGCGAAGCAGGCGTCGACCGGGCAGGCCTCGACGCAGGCGTCGCAGTCGATGCACTCCTCGGGGTCGATGTAGAGCATCTCGGCCGCGTCGTATCCGGGCTCGTCGGGC
>JAOPZM010000149.1 GCA_025964115.1 Solirubrobacterales bacterium | reverse complement strand
TGCGCAGGAACTGGTTGGCCGCCGCGAGCTCCGATCCCACCCGCGCGCTCTCGCGCCGGGCGTCCTGCAGCTCACGCTCGGCGCCCGCCAGTCGCTCGCGCGCCTGCTCGGCCGCTTCCTCGGCCTGCTCACGAGCCGCACGGGCCCCCGTGAGCTGGCCCTCGAGCTGATCCATGCGGGCGAGCTGCTGCTCGCGGGTGCGGCCGAGCTCGGCGATCTCGCGCTCGGTCTCCTGTTCGCGCCCACTCTCGATCTCCGCGAGCTTCGCCTGCAGAGCGCCGATGCGATCCTCGATCATGCCCTCCTGCGGGCCGTCGCCGGCCTGCTCGGTGGCCTCGCCGAGCGCGCCGAGCTCCTGCTCGACGCGTTCGATTCGCCGCTGCAGCGTCCCGCCGCTCGTGCCCGCCTGCTCCGCGCGCAGCCCGAGGCGCTCGCGTGCGGAGCGCGCATCGTAAGCGCTGCGGGCGAGCGCGTCGTGGCGCTCGGTCCGCTCGCCGAGCGCCCGCTCGGCCAGTCCGCGGCGGCTGATCGTCGACTGCAGCTCGGCCTCGACCGCGGCGCGTGCGCTCCTGGCCTCGGCGACGCGCTCCTCGGCCGTCTGGAGCTCGATGCCGCGGGCGCGCCAGGCGTCGCGGGCGAGCTCGAGGCGCGCCTCCAGGATCTGGTGCTCCAAGCGCTCGTGCAGCTCCGCCGCTTCGGCCTGGCGCTTGAGCGGCCGCAGCCGCGTTCGCGCCTCGCGCTCGACGTCCAGAGCGCGATCGAGGTTCTCCTGGGTGCGCTCCAGCTTCAGCTGCGCGCGGCGCCGGCGCTTGCGGTGCTTGCCGAGTCCGGCGGCCTCCTCGATCAGCAGCCGCCTGTCTCGCGGCTTGGAGGTCACGATCGAGTCGACCCGTCCCTGCGAGATCACCGAGTGCGTCTCCTTGCCGAGACCCGTGTCGGAGAGCATCTCGATCACGTCCGTCAGACGGCAGCGGGCGCCGTTGAGCCGGTAGCTGCCCTCGCCGCTCCGATCGAGTCGTCGCGCGATCGAGATCTCGCCGACGGGCAGGTCGATGGTGCCATCGGAGTTGTCGAGCACGATCTCGACCTCTGCCGAGCTGCGGGCCTGCACGCCCCTGCCGCCGCCGAAGATCACGTCCTGCATCGACTGTCCGCGGACCGCCAGCGGCGACTGCTCGCCCATCGCCCACAGCACCGCGTCGGTGACGTTCGACTTGCCCGAGCCGTTCGGCCCGACGACGACGCTCACCCCTGGCCCGAAGTCCAGGCGGGTGTGTCCCGGGAAGGACTTGAAGCCCTTCAACGTGACCGACTTCAGGCGCACCCGGCACCCCTGCTCATGACCCTGTCCCGCTCTCGAGCAGGTCGAACGCCTCGCGCGCGGCCTCCTGCTCGGCGTGCTTCTTGCTCCTGCCGCTGCCGCTGCCGAGCTGGCGACCGTCGACCACCGCCGTCACATCGTAGACCCGCTCGTGGGGCGGCCCCTCCTCGCGGGTGATCTCGTAGCTGACCTCCGAGCCACGACGGGCCAGCAGCTCCTGCAACGCGGACTTGAAATCGACGGGATGCTCGAGCGCTCCCTCGATCTCCGGCGCGAACGCCTCCACGACGGCCTCGGCCGTGCGCTCGTAGCCGGCGTGCAGGTAGCAGGCTCCGATCAGCGCCTCGAGCACCGAGGCGAGCACCCGCTCGGTCTCGACAAGCGCCGCCGCGTTTTCCCGCACGGCCGCTGGAGCCGCGGCACGCATGCGCTCGGGAAGCGCCAGCCGCTCGGCGACCGCTCGGCAGGAGACCCCCGACACGGCCTGGGCACGGATCTTCGTGAGCCGGCCGGCGCCGAAGCGCTCCGCCTCCAGGCGCGGATAGAGGTATGCCGTGACCGCGAGCCCCAGCACGCTGTCCCCCAGGAAGGCCAGACGCGCGTAGGAGTCGCTGCGGCGCTCGCTCCATGAGGCGTGCGTGAACACCTGGCGGGCCAGCTCCTCGGGCAGCTCGTCGAGCAGGTCGGCCAGCTTCATCGGGGTCCTCTCCGTCCGCCGCCTCGCCGGCGCTACACATGCTTGGCGTCATCGGTCCTGCCGTCATGGGCGAGCACGAAGTCCACCGCCTGACCAACCGTCAGGATCTGCGCCGCCTGCTCGTCGGACATCTGCACGCCGTAGGTGTCCTCGAGCTCCTGCACGAGCGTGTAGAGGTCGAGCGAGTCGGCGTCGAGGTCCTCCTTGAAACGCGTCCCCTCGCCGATCGCGGCGAGATCGACGTCGAGCTCGTCGGCCAGATGGTCGCGGATCAGCTCGAAGATCTCCGCGCGTGCGGTCATCTTGGCTCCGGCGCAGCCGGGGGCTCGACGACGGGCGTGGACTCGGCCACGGGAGGCTGCAGCATCCGTGTTGGCGCAGGTTGGACCCTCATCCTGTGTGCGGCAGGCTAGCGGCCCGCGCGGACACCGGAGCCTGCTTGAGCGCTCCCGCCTGCTCGAGCGCGCGGTGGGTCCGCCCGACGAGGTCCTCGCGCGCTCCGCGCTCCGCGCGGAGGATCGCCTGCGCGAAGCCCTTGCGGGTGAAGCTTCCGTGGGGAACGACGCCGAGCCTGCGCATGCCGAGCAGGTAGGCGCCCCCCTGAGCCTCCGGATCGAGCTCATCGCGAAAGCCCCTGAGCGCCCTCCTCAGCAGCAGGCCGCCGAGCCTTCCCCGCGGGGACGACATCGCCGCATCCCTCACGGCGCCCAGCATCAGCTTCGATACGCCCTCGGTCAGCTTCAGCGCGATGTTGCCGGTGAGGCCGTCGGTGACAATCACGTCCGCCGTCCCGCCGACGACGTCGCCACCCTCCACGTTGCCCACGAACGCGAACGGCGCGGCGCCCCCGGTGGTCCGCTCGAGCAGCTCCGCATGCGCCTCCCGGAGCAGGGCGCTGCCTCGCTCGGGCTCCTCGCCGTTCGACAGCAGCGCGACGCGGGGGCGCGCGATCCCGAGCACGCTCTGGGCCAGCGCGGCGCCCATGAACGCGAACTGGACGAGGTGCTCGCGGCGGCACTCGGCGTTGGCCCCCACGTCGAGCAGCGTCACCGGCCGGTCGGGCACCGGCAGCGGGATCGCCAGCGCCGGGCGGTAGATGCCGGGCGCGCGTTTGATGTTGAAGGTTCCCGCAGCGAGCGCCGCGCCGGTGCCGCCGGCGCACACGAGCGCCTGCGCCGCGCCCTGCGCGACTGCCCGGGCGGCCTGCACGATCGACGCCTCCGGCGTCGCCCGCACCGCGCTCGCGGGATCGGCGCTCTTGGCGATCGACACGGGGGCGTCGACGACCTGGACCTCGGGCGGGAGCTCGCCCAGCTCTGCCGCGGGCCCGAATAGGATCACCCGCGCGCCCTGCCTCGCGGCGATCGCGGCGCCCGCCGCGACCTCGGCGGGACCGAGATCCGCGCCATTGCAGTCGACGGCCACCGTCACCACCCCGGAACGCTGGGGCTGCGCGGGCGGCGCCCCGGGCGAGGCCCACGGCGCCACGTCGGCGCTACTCGTCGCCGTGCTCGTGATCGTGATCGTGCGCTCCGGGCACCGCGACCTCGCGGCCGGCGTAGGTGCCGCAGACGGGACACACCCGGTGCGGCCTGCGGGGGCTGTGGCACTGGGGACACGCGTTCAGCGCGGGTACCCCGATCTTGTGCTGGGCCCGCCGCTTCGCGGTCCGGCTGTGCGACTGCTTTTTCTTGGGGACGGCCATCGGACGGCGACAAGGCTACCAGCCACAAGGCTGCCTACTCGAGCTTCAGCTCCCTGAGCTTCGCCCAGCGGGGGTCGGGTGCCTGCTCGTGATGGTGATCGGGGCCCTCCACGTTGAGGTCGGCCGCGCACACCGGGCAGAGGCCGGCGCAGTCCTCGCGGCAGAGCACCTTGACGGGCAGCGCGAGCACGAACGCATCGCGGGCCCAGGCGGCCAGGTCGAGCGTCTCGTCGTTGACGTACGGGCTGTCGAGCTCCTCGCCGCCACCGGGCCTGTCCACCTCGCGAGCCTCGACCTCCACGCGCGGCAGCGCCTCGTTCAGGCAGCGCATGCACGGGCCTCGGAGCCTCGCCGCGAAACGCAGTCGCAGGGCATAGCCCCCGCCGGTCATCCGCGAGACGTCGACCGCGACGGGCACGCTGGAGGATGCCCCGTCGGCCGCCTCGACCGTGTAGCGCTCCGCGCCCAGCACGAGCGGCTCGATGGGCACCTCGAGCTTCAGTCGCCGTCCCTCGCCTGCGCTCATTCGCATGCCGGCGAGGTCGAAGTCATGCGTCGCTGCCGCCATGACCATCAGGCTAGCGACGCGAACCGGAGGCTCCTACTCCTCTGCCCGGAGCACCCGCTTGAGCACCTTCCCGGTCGCGTTTCGCGGCAGCTCCGCCACGAACACGACGTCCCGGGGGACCTTGAAGCGGGCGAGGTTGTCCCGCACGTAGTGCTTGACGGCCTCCTCGTCGAGCTCTGCGCCGTTTCGCCTGACGACGAACGCCTTCAGACGCTCCCCGAACTCTTCGTCGGGCACCCCGACGACGGCGGCATCTTCGATCGCCTCGTGATCCGCGAGCAGGTCCTCGACCTCCCGCGGGAACACGTTCTCTCCTCCGCTGACGATCATCTCATCGTCACGACCGTCGACGAACAGTCGCCCGTCGGGGTCGAAGTGGCCCACGTCGCCGGTGCTCATCAACCCCCCGATGATCTCCTTCCCGCCGCCGCCGGTGTAGCCGTCGAACATCATCTCGTTGGCGACGAAGATGCGTCCAGCCTGCTGAGGGCCGACCTCCCTGCCGTCATCGTCGAGCAGCTTCACGACAGTCCCCAGGGGCGGTCGCCCGGCGGTCCCCGGAGCGGCACGCAGGTCCTCCGGGGTCGCGATCGTCGCCCACGCGACCTCCGTGGAGCCGTAGAGGTTGTAGAGAACGTCCCCGAAGGCGTCCATCGCGCGGGTGGCCAACTCGCCTGGGAGAGCCGAGCCGCTGAGGGCGATCACCTTCAGCGCATGCAGGTCGTAGCGCGCGATCGTGTCAGGGCCCAGCTCCAGGATCCGCTGCAGCATCACCGGCACGAGCGCAAGCGCGCTCGCCCCATGGTGCGCGACGGCCCGCAGCGTGTCCTCCGGGTCGAACTTCCGTCTCAGCACGAGCGTCGAGGAGAGCGGCAGCGCGAGGCTGAAGTGGGCGAAGCCCCAGGAGTGGAACATCGGGGCGGCGATCATCGTCGCGCCCTGTGCCCTGAGCGGGATCTTCGAGAGCATCGCCGCCATCGGCTCGAGCGAGTCCGGCTCCTTGCGGGCCGCGCCCTTCGGCGCGCCGGTCGTGCCCGAGGTGAGGATCACCACGCGCCCCTTCTCCGCCGGCGGCGGACGCTCGGATGGGTCCCCGCGGGCGATCAGGTCCTCGAGCAGCGGATCGCTGCTGCCCGCCCCCGGCTCGTGCCAGGCGACGAACCGCTTGCGGCCCTCGGCGCCCGCATCGACGAGCTCGGAGAACTCGTCGTCGTAGATGACCGCGGTCGGCTGCTCCCGCGCGAGGACCTCGGCGAGCTGCGGTGCGGCGAAGGCGGTGTTCAGGTAGAGCGCGCTCGCCCCCAGCTTCGAGCATGCCACCGTCGCATCGATGAACCCCCTGTGGTTGCGGCACATGATCGCCACGCCGTCGTGTTCGCCGATCCCCGCCCTGGCCAGCTCCGCGGCGAGGGCGTTCGTGCGCAGCTGCACCTCGCTGAAGGTGAGCGTCCCGCGATCGTCGACGATCGCGGCCCTGTCGGGGTAGCGGATCGCCGCGCCCGCGTATGCGGCGGCCGGCGTGGGCCCCCAGCGCCGCAGGGCGACAGCGGAGCGCACCGCCTTGTCCGGCCGCGTCGGCCGGAGCATGCCGGTCGCGAGCAGGGTCCTTGCGACATGCGCCTTGTACAGCACCTGCTGCGTGACCTGTTGCGGGTTCACGCGGAGAAGCTAACCAAAGACACGACCGCGCCGCCGGCGGCCCGGCAGCCCGCTAGCTGACTTCCGCCGGTTCGTCCTTGCCCTGCAGCCGCTCGCGGCCGCGCTGGACCGCGGCGATGAACTTCGAGAGGTTGACCTCGAGGGTGTTGAGGATCTCATCGGCGTAGTCCTCGGCGCCGAGGCGGATCTCGCGCTCGCGCGCCCGGGCGTCCTCGACGATGTCCTCGGCGGCGCGCTCGGCCTGCTTGGTGACCTCCTCCTCGCCGACCAGCCGCTCCTGACGCTCACGGGCGTCTTTGATGATGCGCTCGGCCTCCTTCTTGGCCTCGGCGAGCATCTCCTGGCGCTCCTTGACGATCCACCGCGCCTGCTTGATCTCCTCGGGAATGGTCGCGCGCATCTGGTCGAGGATGTCGTAGATCTCCTCCTTGTCGACGCGGACCTGGTCGGTCAGCGGGACGGGCTTGGCGTTGTGCACCAAGTCGTCGAGCTTGTCTATCAGTACGAGGACGTCCATCTAGCAGCCACCTAGGCGGGGCATCCGGTCCCGCGGTCCGTCGGTGAGGTTCGCCATCAAGTCTCCTGTCATTTCGTCAGCGCCTGAGCTCTTCCTGCAAGCGCCTGGCCACCTCTTCGGGCACGAGATCATCGATCTTTCCACCAAATGTGGCCAACTCCTTGACGCCGCTGGATGAGAGGAAACTGTACTGCGGGCTCGCCATCAGGTAAACCGACTCGATCTCCGGGTCCTGCCTGCGGTTCAGCTGGTTCATCTCGAGCTCGTACTCGAAGTCGGAGATCGCACGCAGCCCCTTGACGATCGCCTTGGCGCCCACGAGCTTGGCGAACTCGACGACGAGCGTGCTGAACGGCTCGGCGCGCACGTTCTCGAGATCGGCCGTCGCGCGTTCGATGAAGCCCACACGGTCGTCGATCCCGAACAGCGCACCCGACTTGCGCACGGAGCGGTTGACGACGGCGATCACCACTTCGTCGTAGAGCTTCGCCGCGCGCTCGATCACATCCAGGTGCCCGTTCGTCACGGGGTCGTATGAGCCCGGGCAAACGGCTATCGACTTCTCAACTCGGGTCATATATGGCGGTGGATTGTGATGGAAGTGTCGCCGTAGCGCCGCTGTTGCTCGATGTCCATGTCGAGCTCCAGCGGCGTGCGCCGGTCGCTCTCGACGACGACACGGGCTGCGGGTTCAAGCAGCGGCGGCAGGAGCGCCGACAGCTGTGGCCCCCAGTCGGGCGCTCGCCTGTAGGGAGGGTCAATGAAGACGAGATCGTATTTCTCCGCGCGCTCGCGTGCGCTCTCGACGGCCGCGAGCGCGTCCCCGCGCCGCAGCTCGGCCTCGCCCGCCTCGATCCCGAGCGCGTCGAGATTGTCCTTCAACGCCCTCACGGCGCCGGCGTCGCGCTCGACGAACACCACCCGAGTGGCGCCCCTCGACAGCGCCTCGATGCCGAGCGCGCCGCTTCCCGCGAACAGGTCGAGCACGCTCGCGCCATCCAATATGCCGAGCATCGCGAACAGCGCCTCCCTCACGCGATCGGAGGTCGGCCGCGTGGTCCTGCCCCGCGGCGCCTTCAGCCGCCGGCCGCCGAGCCGTCCTGCGATCACGCGCACCCTACGCCTGGATCGGATCGAGAGCGCGCGCCCCGAAACGCTGCTCGAGCGCGTCGCCCAGCAGCACGTGCTCGGCGCTCTGAAGCTCCGGGTCCGCGCCGATGATCGCCTCGGCCCGCGCTCGCGCCCGCTCGAGCAGCTCGGCATCCTCGGGCAGGCTCGCCACCCGGTAGTGGACGAAGCCCGACTGGCGGGTCCCGACGAGCTCGCCCTCTTTGCGCAGCCCCAGGTCGATCTCGGCCAGGCGGAAGCCATCGGAGTGCGCCACCAGCGCGCGCAGCCTTCCCGACGATTCGCCTGACGGACCCACCAGGAAGCACACGCCCGGATGCTCTCCGCGCCCGACGCGTCCCCGCAGCTGGTGCAGCTGTGAGATCCCGAACTGATCGGCGTTCTCGATCAGCATCACTGTCGCGTTGGCCACGTCGATGCCCACCTCGATGACCGTCGTTGCCACCAGCACGTCGGCCCTTCCGGATGCGAACGCGGCCATCGCCTCCTGCTTCTCGCTGGAGCGCATGCCGCCGTGCAACAGCGCCAGCTCATATCCCTCGAGCTCCCCCCCTCGCAGGCGCAGCAGCTCGGCCGTCGCGGCGCGCCGGACGGACTCCGCCGGCTCGCCGCCTGCGGCGGCCGCCTGGTCTCCCGCTCCGGGGCCCTCCCCGGGATCCTCCACCAGCGGACACACCACGAACGCCTGCCGGCCGGCCCGGAGCTGCTCGCGCAGCTGCTCGTACGCGCGCGCCCGTGCCTGCCCCCCGACCACGAGGCTGGTGTCGACGGCGGCACGGCCCAGCGGAAGCTCGCGGAGCGTGCTCACGTCGAGGTCCCCGTAGCGGGCGAGCGCCAGCGTGCGCGGGATCGGCGTGGCGGTCATGTGCAGCATGTGCGGCGGCCGGGCCGCGCGCTCTTCGAGCGCCGCGCGCTGGCGGACGCCGAATCGGTGCTGCTCGTCCACGACCGCGACGGCCAATGCGCGAAAGCGCACGTCGGGCTCGATCAGCGCGTGCGTGCCGACCACGAGCGACAGCTCGCCGCTTGCCAGCTTGCCGAGAACGTCCTTGCGCCTGCGCGCGCCGGTCGATCCCGTGAGGAGCGCGGCGGCAACGGGCTCCCCGCCGATCAGGCGCTGCAGCGTCGCGAAGTGCTGCTCGGCGAGCGTCTCCGTCGGCGCCATCAGGGCGGCCTGGCATCCGTGCTCGACCGCCCGCAGCATCGAATACAGCGCCACCACGGTCTTGCCGCTCCCCACCTCGCCCAGCAGCAGCCGCTGCATCGGGCGCGGCTGCGCGAGATCGCCGCGGATCTCAGCGATCGCTCGCCGCTGGTCGCCGGTCGGCTCGAACGGCAGCTCGTCCGACAGCCAGCGCTCGCTGAGCGACGGCTCCTCCGAGAGCGCCCAGCCGCCGGTGTACTCGCGGCGCCCGGCGCGACGGCGCAGGAACACGAGCTGCTCCAGCAGCAGCTCCTCGAAGGCGAGCCGCTCGCGTCCGGCCTGCGGCTCGCTGGCGCCGCGCGGGAAGTGCATCGCCGCGAGCGCGCAGGCCCGGTCGGGCAACCGCTCGCTAACGCGGGTCGACGCGGAGAGCGGCTCGAGCACATCCACCAGGGCGCTACTCGCCCCGCGCACGAGGGTCAGGATCTGCGTCGATGAGACCCCCTGCGCCGCCGGGTAGTGGGCGACGGTCTCCCCCGCGCCGGGCTCGAGCTCCGCGTCGGCGGCCGAGGGAGCGGCAGCGGCCTTCGCGTCGCCGCCGAGGATCTCCGCGTGGTGGGAGACGCGAAAGCCCTGACGATCGTCGGCCTTGCCGTGCAGCAGCAGGCGGGTTCCAGGCGGGTAGCGCTCGGCCAGCCAAGGCTGATTGAAGAACGTCGCCCGCATCGTTCCGCTGGCGTCGAAGACGGTCGCCTCCACGAGCGGGCGCATGCGACGCCTGCGCACGGCTCGCGCGCCGATCGCCCTGACCTGCACCGCGACGGTCGCCTGCTCTCCCTCGCGCAGCGCCCCGATCGCTCGCGCCTCCCGGCTGTCGCTCGGAAGGTGCTCGAGCAGCTCGCCGACGGTGCCGATCCCGAGCGCCTCCATGCCGGCCGCCATGCGCTTGCCCGCCGGCTCCAGCCTCTCCTGCAGGCGCGAGGGTCGCGGCCAGCGGATCGGCGCGGCGAGGAGCTCCTCCCTCGTGAGGCTGTGAGCGGACGCGAACGCGCGAGCGCACGGACCCGTGAGCTCGGTGGCCCGGGGCGCGGCGGAGGGCACGCTGTCCGGCTCCTGAGAGGTCATCGCCGGCATCGGCTGCGCATGATGATGCGCATGGCGGTCATAACCGCCGCGCCGTCGGGCTACTCGGCGGCGAGCAGCCACCAGTAGGCGGTCTGCCCCCCGTGGCGCAGCTCGAGCTCGACATCCTCGCCCGCCATCGCTTCGACCTCGCCCAACCCGATTGGCGCGCCCTCACCGGCGAGAACGCTTATCAGCTCGGGCGCGGCTGCTCCATCCTGTGCCTTGGACAGCGCTGCGAGCACCGCCTGCAGCGTCTCGGCGGGATCGCCCCACGCGAGCACGTAGTCCTCCACGAAGCCGACCGCCTCCCCGCGGCTGAAGCGCCCCTTGGCGTCGTCACGCGCCGCCTGCGCGACGGCGCCGGTGCGGACCCGCGAGACCGCCTCCAGCAGCGCCTGGGCGTTCTCCTCGAGCGAGCGGTCATGGGCCAGGGCGACGGCCGCGGCGAGGCCCGCCTGCTGGCTGGTCGTGGGCGCCACCAGCACCTGCTTGTCCGACAGGCGTGCCGCGTGCTCGGCCGCCATGATCACGTTGGCGCTGTTGGCGAGCACGATCACCTCCTCGGCCGGCACCTCGTGGATCGCGGCCAGCAGGTCATAGGTGGACGGGTTGAGCGTCGGGCCGCCGTTGACCGTGTGGACGCCCAGCTCGTGGAACAGCTCACGAAGCCCGTCGCCGCTGACGACCGCCACCGCTCCGCAGCGCAGTCGCCCAGCGTCGAGGCCAAGCTCACGCTTGCCGTTGCCGGCCGCCGGAGGCTCGCCGGTAAGGCGCCCGTCGCGCGCGGCCACCTGCAGGCGCATGTCTGCGACGTCGAGCCGCGAGACCTCGCCTGCGCCGTCGAATACCGCCGTCGCCCGTTCGGGCTCGTCCGTGTGCAGGTGGACCTTCAGGGTCGTCTCGTCGCCGACGACGAGCACCGAGTCGCCGAGCGCCTCGAGCGGTGCGATGAAGCGGCCCGGGCTCAGCCCGCTTCCGGTGACTGCGAAGTTCGCGCAGAAGCGATAGGTCGCGGAGCTGTGCTCGGGATGCGTTATGCGCGCCGGCGCGTGGTGGTCGAGCTCCGGCGGCTCGTCGCCGCGGAGGGCCGCGACCACGCCGGCGAAGATGATCGTCAGCCCGTAGCCGCCGGCGTCCACCACCCCCGCTTCGCGCAGCGCCGCCAGCCGCTCCGGCCCCCGCTTGACCGACTCCTGACCCGCTGCGACGGCGCTCTCGAGCGCCTCGGCGATCGCGACGTCCTGCTCCCGCGGCTCGGTCGCCGGCTCCAGACGCGGGTTCTCGGTGCTGTGGGCGACGTCGGTGACGATCTTGTGCGCCATCTCGCGCGCGACCGTGAGGATCGTTCCCTCGGCCGGATCGCGGACGGACGAGTAGGCACGGTCGGCGGCGTTGGCCAGCGCCGCGCCGAGCAGCGGAACATCGATCAGCTGGCCGGGCCTCGAGACGAGCTCCTCCGCTGCGCCGCGGATCAGCTGCGAGAGGATCACGCCGGAGTTGCCGCGGGCGCCGAGCAGCGCCGCGCGCGCCACGGACTGCACGATCTCCTCGCGCCCGATCTCGTCGATCGTGCGGTCGCCATCGGAGCCCAGCAGCCGATCGAGCTCCTCGAGCACCGCCCGCAGCGTGAGCGCCATGTTGTCGCCGGTGTCTCCGTCGGCGACCGGGAAGACGTTCAGCTCGTTGACCTCCTCGCGCCGTGACTCGAGATGGGCGAGTGCGCCAGCGACGGCGGCCCGGAAGCGGACCAGATTGGGATCGGTCACTGCGACACCTCTATCACCTTACGCCGGTGGGGCATCGCCCAACGGTTCGGTCCTGCAGGCTCAGAGAGCCTTCGTCACCTTGCCGGCTTTGAGGCAGCGCGTACACACGTACACGCGGCGCGGCGCCTTGCCCACGAGGATCCTCACCTTCTGCAGGTTCGGGTCGAAACGCCGCTTGGTCGCGACCATCGAGTGGCTGCGGCTCTGACCGAACGCAGGGCCCTTTCCGCAGCTGTGACATACGCGTGCCATCGGCGGCAGTCTAGCTGCTCGTCAGCTGCACTCGCAGCCGCGCCATGGCGAGCACCGCCTCGGCCGCGTGACGTCCCTG
>JAOPZM010000142.1 GCA_025964115.1 Solirubrobacterales bacterium | reverse complement strand
AGCTGGCCGGGGTCGGTGTCGGCTCGCCCGGCCGCGTCGAAGACGGCAACGTGACCGAGGCGCGCAATCTTCCCGGGTGGGAGGGCAGCTTCCCGCTCGGCCCGACGCTCGAGCGGGCGCTCGGGGTAAACGTGAAGCTCGGCAACGACGTCATGGTCGCCACCGTCGCAGAGTTCAGGCTGGGCGCGGGCCGGTTGTACGACTCGCTGCTGGGGGTCTTTTGGGGGACGGGAGTCGGCGGAGGCCTGATACTCGAGCGCAAGCCATGGAGGGGCCGCGGCGGCGCCGGCGAGATCGGGCACATGGTCGTCGTCATCGACGGCGCGCGCTGCACATGCGGGCGCAAGGGCTGCGTGGAGGCGTATGCCGGCCGGGCCTCGATGGAAAGGCACGTTCAGCGGCTCGTCGACAAAGGGCGCAAGACGAAGCTGTTCGAGCTCATGCGAGAGCGGGAGCGGACGCGCCTGACCAGCGGCGTCTGGGCGCGTGCGCTCGACCACGGCGACAAGCTGGCGGCGCAGATGCTCGACCGCGCCGTGACGGCGCTCGGCGCGGGCATCGCCTCCGCGCAGAACCTCCTCGACGTCGAGGGGGTGATCATCGGCGGCGGGCTGGGAGTCCGGCTCGGTCACCCATACGCCAAGCGGATCGCCGAGGCGATGCAGCCCCACCTGTTCGCCGACTCGCACCCGCCGCACGTTCACGTCGCGGCCCTGGGCGACCTCGGGGGCGCGATCGGGGCGGCGCTGCTCGTGCGGAGTGAGGCGTAACGGCCGGGCCCGGAGCGGGCGCGCCTGAGAGTGTGAACCGAGCGCTCTAGTGCATCAGCGGGAAGCACTTGCGCTCCGCCGCTGCGAACTGCGGGCTCGCGAGATTCAGTCCGCCCGGGTAGTAGAGCGGCCTGCTCGGTGTGGGCTTTGGCAGCTTTATCCCGTTCGCGCGCATGCATTCGACGAATTTGATGAGCGCTTGGCGCCCGTGGGGAGTGATCGGCTTCGACGCGGCGGCGGGTGGCGCAACGGAGCCCAGCTCGTTACGGCATTTCAGGCTGGCGATTTCATACCGTGAATGGCTGACGCCGCTCGGCACCTGCACGCTCTGGCCGGGTTTGGTCTGAGGCAGGTGGATCCCGTTCCTGCTCATGCATTCGCGAAATGCGGCCAGCCGATCTTCGAGTGCGGGGTTGAACGTCGAGCTCGTCGTCGGGGCCTTGGACGCTTCCGTGGACGGCGTGGAGCTCGATGCCCCGGCCGCGCTCGTCGACGTGCCCTTCGACGATTCTCCGCATGCGACCAGCAGCAGGCCCGCGAGGAGAATCACCAGCATCGTCGATGCGGCCTTGCCCGTGCGCTGACGTCGATTCATGCATTTCCCTCGTTGGTCGCGATGACTGCTCCCACGTCCCCTCCTCTGCTGCGGCGAAGCTAGGCTAACAGCACCGTGAGGCGATCGCGCCGCCTCACAATTCGCCGATCGTGACCACCACGAGCACGATCGATAGCGCCGACAGGACGACCACCGTGACCGCTGTTGCCGCGTCGAGGAGCCCGCGGCTGCGTCGCTCGCCCATGATCTGGGGTGAGCGTGAGAGGCGCCAGATGAAGAAGAGGTTGATCGGGAGCAGCAGCCCGTTGACCACCTGGACCCCCACGAGCAGGGGGATCAGCGGCACGCCCGGGATCATCGCCACGACCGCGCCGATCACGATCATCCCGATGATCACGTTCATGAACACCGGCGCCTCCTGACGCTTGCGCCCGATGCCCTTCTCGTAGCCGAGCGACTCGGACACGACGTAGGAGGTGGCGATCGGGAGGATCGCGGCGGCGAGCAGGCTCGCGCCCAGCAGGCCGATGGCGAAGAGCGCCTCGGCGTAGCGACCCGCGAACGGATGCAGCGCACGGGCGGCATCGGCTGCGGAGGAGATGCTGTGGATGCCGTGCGTGAAGAGCGTCGCTCCCGTCGCGATGATGATGAAGGCGGCGATGATGCCGGCGAACACGGAGCCCAGGACCGCCTCGCGCTCCTCCCGCGCCAGCTCGTCCACTCGCACGCCCCGCTCGACCACCGCCGACTGCAGATACAGCTGCATGTAGGGGGTGATGGTGGTGCCGGCCGTCGCGATCAGGATCAGCAGATATGCGGAGCTCGTGTGGAGATGGGGGGTGACGATGGCTCTTCCAACCGATGCCCAGTGGGGGTGGGCCAGGATGGCTGCGATCGGGTAGGCGAAGAAGGGAATCGTGAACCAGACGAAGATGCGCTCGGCCGTTCGGTAGGAGCCTCGCATGATGATCAGCCAGATCGCGACCGCGGCCAGCGGCACGGAGACCTGGGCGGGGACCCCCGCGAGGCCGAACGCCGCGCCGATTGCGACGAAGTCGGAGATGCAGATGCCGAGGTTGGCGATCAGGACCGCGGTCGTGGCGAGGACCGACCAGCGGATCCCGTACTCCTCGCGGATGAGCTCGGCCAGCCCCTTGCCGGTGACGACGCCCATCCGCGCGGCAAGCATCTGCACGATCGCCAGGGAGATCGTGATCAGCACGATCGTCCACAGCAGGTCGTAGCCGTACTTCGCGCCGGCCTGGGAGTAGGTCGCGACGCCTCCCGCGTCGTTGCCGGCGTTGGCCGCGATCAGGCCGGGCCCGAGAAGGCCCAGGAGGACGAAGATGCGTGTGCGGCGCGCGCTAAGCCGGGCAGGCAGGCGGGGCCGGCCAAGTACGGCCGACCGGACCCGACGCATGACGGACGGTACTCGGACCGCCATCGAACTTTCCGCCTGGAACGCTCACGCCGGGCAGTCTATTCAGTCCTCGCCCAGGAGGCCGAATCGCCTCCGCCAGCCACGCGGCAGCATCGCCTCCAGCACGTCGTCGACGGTCACGACGCCGACCATGCGCTCATGCTCATCGACGACGGGGATCGCAGTGAGGTTGTAGTCGGCCATTAGCCTCGCGACCTCCTCGAAGGAGGTGTCGGGCGAGAGCGAGGGGATCTCGTGCTTGAGCAGGGAGTCCAGGTGCTGGCCGGGTTCGGCACGCACCAGGGAGGTGACCGGGACGTTTCCCTGCGGCGAGCCCTGCCGCGAGGAGACGAACACCGTGCTGAGCAGCTCAGGCTCGATGCTGCTGCGACGCACGGCGTCAAGCGCGTCTCCAACGGTCGTCGATCCCGACAGGAGGAGGAAGTCCGGGCTCATCAGACCGCCGGCCTCGGCCGGGTCGTAGCCGAGCAGCACGCGCACCTTGACCCGGTGGCTCGCCGGCAGCAGCGTCAGCAGCGTCTCGCGGCGATCCTCATCGAGCTCGCCGATGATGTCCGCGGCGTCATCGGGTGCCATCCGCGCGAGGATCTCGGCGACCTGCGCGTCCGGCCGGTCCTCCAGGAACTCGCGCTGATGCTGATCGTCGAGCTCCTCGAACACGTCCGCCTCGAGCTCGCGGTCGTCGTCCCCGACCGCCTGGATGATCTCCTCGCCCTCGCGCCGCGAAGCGGCCTCGACGAGATCCGCGATCTGAGCGGGGTGGAGCTTGGCGAGCTTCGGGTGGGGCACGCGAAGGCGCACGGTCGGCACGTGCCCGACGAAGGGCTCGACGCATGCCCAGTCGAGGAACTCACCGGTGCCGATGCGCTCCCCGAGCGGCTTCGGCAGCAGCCGGCGAAGGCCGCCGCGTGCGCCGGTGTCCACGCCGACGACGCGCCATGAGCCACCGACCAGCGCGAGCTCGATCTCGTTGGCCCGGACGAGTCGTGCACCCTCCACGTTGATCAGCTGCCGATCGAGCAGGTCCCGGCGGAGGAGCACCTCCTCGGCCCGGCGCTCGAAGTGGCGGAGGTCGAGCTGGGCCTTGCGGAGGACGACCCCGTCGGGGCCGACGTCCGAGACCCGATCGACCCCCACGAACGCGGTGCGTCCGGCGACATTGACAAGGAAGCCCGTGATCGGCGGATAACCGGTCCCACCCAGGCGTACGATCACGTCCTGCACCTTCCCGAGCCGCTCGCCGTCGGAGTCACGGAGGGGACTGCCGACCACCTGGGAGAGGTGGAGGATCGGGGGCGCCTGCGTGGCCGTCGTGCTCACAGGGCTCATCGTACGCCGGGCCTCTCTATGTTGACGGTGGGTGCTGCCCTTCTGGATCTCGATCGCGCTGCTCTCCCTCGCCCAGGGCGCACTGGTGGCGCTTCCTCGCCGACATGTCCTGCCGCGGCTGTCCTACCTGCGCGGTCGCCGCTGGGCGCTGCTCCCACCGCTCTCGGTGATCGGCTTCGTGCTGATCGCCCGGGCCGCCGAACAGGCGAGCGCCCAGGGGCTGACCTACCTCGCCCTGTGCGCGGTACCGCCGCTCGCGGCGCTCGCCCTCGGGTGGCTCTCACGAGGGGCGCGTCCGGCGAGGGCGCTGCTCGTCGTGCCGCTATTCGCGCTGGCCTGGGCGGACCGCGGCGGCCTCGCCGGCGACGCCGCCGCGGTGGCGCTCTCGGCGCTCAGCTGCGTGACG
>JAOPZM010000131.1 GCA_025964115.1 Solirubrobacterales bacterium | reverse complement strand
TGGCGCGCTCTCGTGAGGACATCGCACTCGTCGGCGGCGCCGTGCGGGACCTCTTGCTGGACCGCACGCCGCGCGAGCTCGACGTCGTCGTCGCCACCGGAGCGTCCGAGCAACTCGCCGCCGAGCTCGCATCCCGGCTCCCGGGAAACGACGCGCGCACGCCCGAAGCCAAGCTCCACGAGCGTTTCGGAACCGCCGTCGTGGAGTGGGTCGACGGGCGCATAGACGTCGCCGAGCGACGGGCGGAGTCCTACCCGCGGCCAGGCGCCCTGCCGGAGGTGCGCCCGGGCACGGCCGCCGAGGACCTCGAGCGACGCGACTTCACCGTCAACGCCATCGCGGTTGCGCTCGGCGGGCCGCGATCCGGAGAGGTGGAAGCTGTCGATCACGCGCTCGAGGACCTCGCCGCCGGCCGCCTTCGCGTGCTGCACGAGCGGAGCTTCCTGGACGATCCGATCCGCCTGCTGCGGCTCGCCCGCTACCACGCGAGACTCGGCTTCGAGGTCGATCCCGAGACCGCGCTCCTGGCCCAGCGCGCAATCGCCGCCAAGGCCCTGGGCACCGTCTCCGGCGCGCGCGTCGCCGCCGAGCTGTGGCTCGCGACCGAAGAAGCCAACCGCGGGGCCGCCTTCACCGCGCTGGGAGAGCTCGGCATCCTGGAGTCGCTGTCGCTGCCCTCCCGGTTCGACGAGCAGCTCCTACGCGACGCTTGCTCGCTGCTGCCGCCCGATGCCACGACGAGCATCCTGGAAATGGCCGTCCTGTTCCACCCCCGGGCCGAGCCCACCGACGCCGCGCGGCAGGCGGCCGCTCGCCTGATGGACAGCTTCGAGTTCTTCGCCGACACGCGCGATCGGGTGCTCGCCGGCGCCTTCGACGCTCCGGCCCTGGCGGCGGGCATGCGGCGGGCGGAGCGGCCCTCGCAGCTGCGGGCCTTGCTGGCCGCGCAGCCCGTCGAGGCGATCGCGATCGCGGGGGCGCTCGGCGCGAGGAGCTCTCCCGAGCTTCTGGACCGCGCGCGGGCATGGCTCGGCGAGCTGCGCCACGTTCGCCTTGAGATCGGCGGCGATGAGCTGCTCGCCGCTGGGGTCCCAGAGGGCCCAGAGGTGGGCAGGCGCCTCGCGCGCACGCTCGACCTCAAGCTGGACGGAGAGCTCCCGGACGGGCGCGACGCGGAGCTGCGAGCGGCGCTCGAGGGCGGCGGGTGAGCTCCTCCGAGCTGAGCTTCGAGCTGCCCGGCGGCGCACATGCGCTCTTCACGACACGTGCGGCCGGCAACATCTCGAGCGTGGCGGGCGGGGGTGCGCAGGACGCAGCGGCTGCGCGCGAGCGCCTGGGCGCGGAGATCGGCGTTGCCGGGCTCGCGCGTGGCTACCAGGTCCACGGCACCGTCGTGGATCGAATCGAGCACGAGCTCGAGCCCGGGGCGGAGCGGCGCCACGCCGACGGCCAGGCGACGGCGCTGACCGGCGTCGGGGCGATGGTGCTGACGGCGGACTGCCTGCCGGTCGCGCTCGGCAGCGCAAGCGCCGTCGCGATGGTGCACGCCGGCTGGCGCGGCCTCGCGGCCGGGGTGCTGCAGAGCGGCCTGGATGCGATGCGGGAGCTCGGCGGCGGGGAGGAGATCGTTGCGGTCGTCGGCCCCGGTGCGGGGGTCTGCTGCTATGAGGTCGGCCCGGAGATCCACGCGATCTTCGGCGAGGCCCATCGTGCCGGCACGCGCATCGACCTGCGGGCGATCGCGCGCGAGCGGCTGCTGGCGGCTGGCGTGGCGGACGTGCGCGACGCGCGGGCGTGCACGATCTGCGATGAGCGCTTCTTCTCCCACCGGCGCGAAGGCGAGCGCGCCGGCCGCCAGGCCGGGGTGGCATGGCGCAGCTGATCTCCAACCTGAACGTCGATCGCGTTCGCGCGAACCTCGAGCGGATCGGCGGAGAGCTGACCGCCGCGGCAGCGCTCGCCCCCGGCAAACCCGACGGAGCCCAACGGCCATCGGTGGAGGTGCTCGCCGCCGTCAAGTACCTCTCCTCGGCAGAGCTGCCGAAGCTCGCCGAGGCCGGCATCCGCGTCGTGGGGGAGAACCGCGCCCAGGAGCTCGCGGAGAAGGTGGCCGAGCACGGCGAGCTGTTCGAGTGGGACTTCATCGGCCAGCTGCAGAGCAGGCGGGTGCGGCTGATCGTGCCGCACGTGCGCCTGATCCACTCGGTCGCCTCCGACTCTGCGCTGCGCGAGCTCGAGCGCCATAGCGGGATCGCGCGCCCGGGGCTGGGCATCCTGATCGAGGTGAACGTGGCGGGCGAGCAGGGAAAGGCGGGCGTCGCGCCCGAGGAGCTCGACGCCTTCATCGCGCGCTCGCCCGTGCCAGTCGCGGGGCTGATGACGATGCCGCCACTCGCGGCGGACCCCGAGCAGAGCCGGCGCTGGTTCGCCGCGCTGCGGCAGCTCGCGGACGAGCGCGGTCTCGAGCAGCTCTCGATGGGCACCTCCCAGGACTACCTCGTGGCGGCCGAAGAGGGAGCAACTATCGTGCGGATCGGCACGAAGCTATATGATTGACGAGGGCCCGGCCGCCCTGCGGCGCTGGCCGTCAGTGGCTAGCATCAGCAGGGAATCCGGCTCGCCGGGCGAAAATGCACTAGACCTATGGCTTTCCGCGACTCCTGGCACCGCGCGCTCGTCTACTTCGGCCTAGCCGAGGAGTACCACGACGGCTACGACGAGGAGCCCGCGCCCGAGGCCGAAATCGAGGACCGCTACCGCGAGCGGCCCAACGTCCGCCGCCTGCGCCGCAGGCGCGACGAGTTCGACGACATCTTCGCCGAGGACGAGGAGGCCGAAGGCCCGCGGGGTGGCCGCGGCCGCACAGCGGTGCTCAAACCCGTCGGCAGCCGTGGCAACGGTGACGTGCGGGTGCACCTCGTGGTGCCCAAGTCGTTCAACGACGCCCAGCAGATCGCCGACAAGTTCAAGGAGTCGATCCCGGTGATCCTCAACCTCCAGAGCTCCGACACGGATCTCTCCAAGCGGCTCATCGACTTCGCCTCCGGACTGACCTACGCGCTCGACGGCGGAATGCAGCGCATCGCCGACAAGGTGTTCATGCTCACCCCGCGCAACGTGGAGATCTCCGCCGAGGAGCGTGCTCGCCTCATCGAGAAGGGCTTCTTCAACCAGTCCTGACGCCTCACGGCGGCAGGGTGCGGCGCCGGTCCACTCGACCGATAGCCTGAGCCACTCATGCAGATAGGTCTCATCGGTTGCGGGAACATGGCCCGCGCACTCGCCCGCGGATGGGGGCGCCCCGTTCTGTGCGCGGACCCGATCGCGGAGCGCTCGCGCAGCCTCGCAGCCGAGGTCGGGGGCGAGGCGCTCGCGACTAACGCCGAGGTCGCGCGGCGGGCCGAACTCGTGGTGCTCTGCCACAAGCCCTCCCAGCTGGAGGACGTCGCGCAGGAAATCGCGCCGCACGCGGAGGCGATCGCCTCGATCCTGGCGGTGACGCCGCTGGCGGCCCTCGAAGCCGCCTACGCGGGACGGGCCGTCTACCGCTTCATGCCCTCGCTGCCGGTCGAGGTGCGAGAGGGGGCCGTCGTGCAGGCGGCCGGCCCGCCCCACGAGGAGGCGCGCGACTCCGCCGTGCGGGAGCTGTTCGCCGAGCTCGGCACGCTCGTCGTCCTGGAGGACCGGCTGCTCGACGTGGCGATGGGCCTGATGTCCTGCGGCCCCGCCTATGTGGCGCTCGTCGCGGAGGCGCAGGTCGACGCCGGCGTGCGACACGGGATCCCCGCCCCACACGGAGCCGAACTCGTCGTGCAGACGCTCGCCGGCACCGCGGAGCTGCTCAGGCGCAGGGGCTACGACACGCTGGCGGTCCGCCGCGAGGTCGCCTCGCCGGGCGGGCTCACCGCGCGGGGCCTCGCCGCCCTGGAGCAGGGAGGCCTGCGGGCAGCCTTCAGCGACGCGCTCGACGCGGTGCTCGAGGATGGCGCGCGATGATGCTCGTGCTCGCCAGCGCTCGGACCCAGATCGCCGACTTCCTGGCGACGCTGATCTACGTCTACACGCTGCTGATCATCCTCTACGTGGTCATCCAGCTGCTGTTCTCCGTCGGGCTCCGCCCGCCCTACTCGCGCACGATCGACGCGATCCTCGGATTCCTGCGCGACATCTGCGAACCGTTCCTGCGCGTCTTCCGGCGCGTCATCCCCTCCTTCGGGGGCCTCGACTTCAGCCCGATCCTGGCGATATTCACCCTGCAGATCATCAACCGGATCCTCGTCGAAGGCCTCATCCACGGCTGAACGCTCGATGCAGCCGATCGCAGATCGGGAACGCCGCGCGCCGCCGGCGTCACTCGCGTGGGCCCGCGCAGTCCTCGTCGCAGCTGCCGTCGTCGCCGTCGACCAGCTGAGCAAGAGCGCGATCGAGAGCTCGATCGTGCCCGGCGACGAGCGCGGCCTGCTGCCGGGCATCCAGCTCGTCAACACACGCAACAAGGGCGTCGCCTTCGGTTTCCTGCCCGGGAGCCACGTGGCGGTGACGATCCTCATCGGCGTGGCGCTCGCGGCCCTGCTCGTCTACTTCGCCCGCCATGCGGAGCTGCCGTGGATCTGGCTGCCCACGGGGATGCTCGTCGGCGGAGCGCTCGGCAACATCGCCGATCGCCTGCGGCACGGGTCGGTCACCGACTTCATCAAGCTGCCACTCGGGTGGCCGCCGTTCAACCTCGCCGACAGCTCGATCACGCTCGGCATCCTGATCCTGTTCGTGCTCATCGACCGCTCGCGCCGCAGCGTCCAGTGACGGACAGGCCCGCTCTCGAGATCGCCTTCCAGGACGAGCATCTGCTCGTGGTCGACAAGGGAGCCGGCCTTGTCGTGCACCCGGCGCGCGGTCACCGAGAGGACACGCTCGCCCAGCTGCTCGCACCGCTGACCGCGGGAGGCGAGGCCGAACGGGCCGGGATCGTCCACAGGCTCGACCGCGACACGTCGGGTCTGCTCGTCGTCTCGCGCTCGCAGGAGGTCCACCGGCGGCTGCAGGCGGCGCTCGCGGCGCGCAAGATCGAACGCGAGTACCTGGCGCTCGTCGAGGGCCGCCCGCCGGCGCGTGCGGGCACGATCGAGGCGCCGATCGGACGCGACCCGCGCCTGCGCACGCGGATGGCGGTCGGCGGCGTCAGCCCGCGCGAGGCGCGCACCCATTTCACGCTCGAGCGGGCTCTCACGGGCACCTCGCTGCTGCGGCTGCGGCTGGAGACGGGCCGCACGCACCAGATCCGCGTGCACCTGCAGGCGATCGGCCATCCAGTCGTCGGAGATCCCGAGTACGGGACCGCGGGCCTGCTCGGGCTCGAGCGCCAGTTCCTGCACGCGACGCGCCTCGCGTTCGACCACCCGGTGACGGGGGAACGAGTGGAGGTCCACTCGCCGCTGCCGCCGGACCTGCAAAGCGCCCTCGAGCGCGCCGAACAGCTATCCTGATCGGCCAATCGGATCTTCGACCCGTGCGGTAGAGGATCGCGGCCCTGCCCGGAAACGACACACATGTTGATCCGGGTCCGCTCCGTCCGCACGGCAGATAAACGAACACAAATAAAGGGAGTAGCCCGTGGCTGATGTCAGCATTGCGGAGCTGCTGGAGGCCGGCGTCCACTTCGGCCACCAGACGCGTCGCTGGAACCCAAAGATGCGCCGCTTCATCTATGGCGAGCGCGGCGGCATCTACATAATCGACCTTCTCAAGACCTCCGCCCTGCTGGCGCAGGCACAGGAGTTCGCATCGACGCTCGCGCATCGTGGCGGCACGGTGCTGTTCGTGGGGACCAAGAAGCAAGCACGCGACACCGTTCGCGATGTCGCCGAGGCCGCCGGCATGCCGTACGTGAACCATCGCTGGCTGGGCGGGCTGCTGACGAACTTCGAGACGATCAGCCAGCGCATACGGCGCCTGCATGACCTCGAACGCTTCGAGGCCGAGGGCCAGCTGGAGCTGCTGCCGACGCGCGAGCGGATGTCGGCTCAGGCCGACCTCGTGAAGCTGAGGGCGAACCTCGGTGGCGTCAAGAACATGCAGCGCGTTCCCGACGCGATGTTCGTCATCGACCTGAAAACCGAGGTGATCGCGGTGAAAGAGGCCCAGCGCCTGCGGATCCCGATCATGGGCCTCGTCGACACCAACTGCGACCCCGACGGGATCGACTTCGTGATCCCCGGCAACGACGACGCGATCCGCTCCTGCGCGCTGATCACGCAGGCGATCGGCCAGGTCGTGGCGGAGGGACATTCGGTGTTCCGCGCCGAGGAGGAACGCGCCCGCCAGGAAGCCGAGGAGCGAGCCCGCATCGAGGCCGAGGCGCGCGCCAAGCGCGAAGCGGAGGAGCAGGCGAAGCGCGAGGCCGAGGAGCAGGCGAAGAAGGACGCCGAGGACAAAGCAGCGGCCGAACGTGCCGTGGCGGCGGCAGCCACGCAGCAGACCTCGCCCGAGTCGACGCCGGTGCCACCCGCACCGGCCGACCCCGCAACACTCGAGCCCGGCAGCGAGACGGTCACGCCGATCAGTGCCGGCGCCGACGCCCGCCAGCCGGCCAACCCGCAGTCTGCCCCCGCCGAGACCATCTCAGAAAGCGCTGAGGGTGATGGGCAGTTCGGCGAGGCGGGACCTGCCGAGACCCAGCCTGCCGAGACGCCCGCGGCTGCGGCTGCCCAAACGGCCGAGGAGCGCCTCGCTGGGGCAGCGCCCGCCGAGGAGAGCGCCCGCGCGGCGGAGACGGCGGAGGCCGCCAAGCCAGAGCCGACGGAGGCCCCCGAGCCGCCCGACGCAAATGGCTCGCCGCCGGATGCAGGCAGCGAGACCGCCGAGCAGACGACGGAGACGAGCGCGAAATGAGCACGGCGGAGATCGCAGCGAAGGACGTCAAGGCCCTGCGCGAGCGCACCGGCGCGGGGATGATGGACTGCAAGAAGGCGCTCACCGAGGCCGAGGGCGACATCGAGAAGGCGATCGAGATCCTGCGTGTGAGGCAGGGCAAGAAGATCCAGGATCTCGGCGAGCGAGCGGCCACCGAGGGCACCGTCCAGGCCTACATCCACGCCGGCGCGAAGGTGGGCGTGCTGATCGAGGTCGACTGCAACACGGACTTCGTCGCCACGAACGAGGACTTTGTCAACTTCGCGCGCGACGTCGCGCTGCAGATCGCCGCTACGCCGACGGTGAGCTTCGTCACCCGCGAGGACGTCCCAGAGGAGCTCCGCGAGTCCGAGGCGCGGATCTACGAGCAGGAGGCGGCCGACAAGCCCGAGAACGTCCGCGAGAAAATCGTGGCGGGCAAGCTCGATGCCTGGCTCAAGACGATCGTGCTGCTCGAGCAGGAGATGCACAACC
>JAOPZM010000015.1 GCA_025964115.1 Solirubrobacterales bacterium | reverse complement strand
CCCACGCCGAAGCCGTAGACGACGAGCGCGAGACCCAGGTCGATGCCGTGGATCGCCCATTCGCTGTGTGATCCCGACGTCAGGCTGTCGAATGGCGAGGTGAGCCATTCCGAGGCTTCGTCGATCGCCTTGCGCACGCCGCCCTTGTGCGGCTTCGCCGGCGCCTGGGTGCCCGAGGCCCCCGCTTCGGTGCTCGCTTCGCCGCTCAGCGTCCGCGTCTGCTTATTGGACGCCTGGCTCGTCTGGTTGACGGCGAACAGGCCGAACGATGCGATCACGATCGTGCACGTCACGATCGAGCCAAGGCCTACCAATCTCACGATCGCCGGGTACACGCAGGTAGATTAGATCCCCCCGTGGACGTCGTGGACGAGAATACGAGCGATCTGGCGAAAGCACGCGATCTGCTCGTGGGAGAGCTGCGCGAGCACGCGCTTGTCCTCGGCGAGGTCACCCTCACGAGCGGCGCCAAGGCCGACTACTACGTGGACGCCAAGCGCGCGATCCTGCTGCCGGCGGGATTTGCCGCGCTCGGCCGGCTCCTCGCCGCGCAGGTCTCGGAATGGGGTGCCACGGCGGTAGGCGGCATGACGATGGGCGCCGACCCGGTCGCCTGCGCTGCTCTCGCGGCGGGCGCGCCGGTCAAGGCGTTCTTCGTGCGCAAGGACGCAAAGACCCACGGTCTGCAGCGGCGCATCGAGGGCCCCCCTCTGACCGGAGCGGATCGCTGCGTCGTGGTCGAGGACGTCGTCACCACGGGCGGCTCGACGCTGGCCGCGATCGAGGCCCTGCAGCAGGACGGACATGAGATCTGCGGTGTGATCAGCGTGCTCGACCGGCTGGCGGGCGGCGGTGACGCGATCGAGCGCGCGGCCGGCGCCCCCTACCTCGCGCTGACGACGATCGACGACATCTACCCCGAGCGCCCCCACGCGCGAGCTGGCTGAGGCCGATGGCGGGAGAGCAGCCGATGGCGGGCGAGCAGCCGACGGCGGGCGAGCAGAGCACCGAGCCGCTGCTGATCAGGGACGCCCGGCCCGAGGACGTGCCGCTGCTGCTCGAGCTCCTGCGGGAGCTGGCGGAGTATGAGCGCCTGGCCGATCAGGTGCGCGCAACGGAGGAGCTGTTCGACAGGGCCCTCTTCTCGGAGCGTCCGGCCGCCGAGGCGCTGATCGCCGAGCGGGGCGCCGAGGCGGTCGGCTACGCGCTCTACTTCCCGACCTTCTCGACCTTCCTCGGCATCCAGGGGATCTGGCTCGAGGACCTCTTCGTGCGTCCCAGTCAGCGCAAGTCCGGCGCCGGCAGGGCGCTGCTCGCGGCCGTAGCCGCGCGCGCCCGCGAGCGCGGGGCCGAGCGCCTTGAATGGTCCGCGCTCGACTGGAACGAGCTTGCGCTCGGCTTCTACCGCGGCCTCGGAGCGCAGCGGATGGACGAATGGGTCACCCACCGCCTGGTGGGCGAGGCGCTGCGCAGCCTCGCCGCCGAGTCGAACGCTCCCGGCGACGGCGGGCGCCGCTAGCCTTGCAGGCGCCCCTCGATCATTCGACGGCGGCCTCGCCCTCGTAGTCCAATGGATAAGACGACCGCCTCCTAAGCGGTAAATCCAGGTTCGACTCCTGGCGGGGGCACTTTTTCCTGCAAGTACGGCGGTTCATGGATGCAGTGGCTACCGCCTAGGCGGAAAAGAGATCATGGGGTGGCTGGCGCCCGCGACAGCAGAAGTGTCGTTTGCAGCCTCCCCGACCGATCTATCTCGTCCAGACCGACCGGGACTGAACAAGCACCCGGTCGGCCCGCAATGCTGTCCAGCATCAGCAGAAGGGCAAAGGGAGACGGCGTGCGTCGCGTATTTCCGTCGACGCAGCGCATACGCTCCGCGCGTGCCAAACATTCACGATCCCGTCTTTGACGAGCCGCGCGAGCAACCGGGGTTTCGCTCGCTACGCGCTCACCTGAGTCACCAGGCCGAGTGCGAGCGGCTGGGATTGAGCCTGTGGGAGCTACCGGCCGGCGAGGCAGCCTACCCGTATCACTACCATCTCGCCGAGGAGGAGCTGCTCCTAGTACTCGACGGCCGGCCGAGCTTGCGCACACCGGATGGATGGCGTGATCTGCAGCAGGGAGAGGTAGTGGCCTTTCTGCGGGGTGAGCATGGCGCTCATCAGCTCGTCAATCACACGGAGAACACCGTGCGTTTCCTGGCGTTCAGTACGAGCGGCGAGCCAGACATCGTGATCCGTCCTGACTCAGGGACGCTCGGGGCCTATGAGCGTCTGCCAAACGGCAGCGGCCTGCGTGCAGTGTTCCGCATGGGCGACAACGTCGACTACTACGATGGAGAGCAGCCGCCCGCGAAGGGGTAGGCACGACCGCGAACTTTCGGGCTGAGACGAGGCACGCCCTAAACGTCCGGGATGGAGCCATGAGCAGCGGCGCGGTCTCCAGGGCGGTGCCGTCAATTCACCGACACGAGGAATTCCTCGAGCCTATCTGCGAAGCCCGGCGCAGCCGCGACGAAGTGCCCGGCGCCCGGTGCGACCAGCCGCTCGGCGTTCAGCTCGATGGCGAGAGCGTCGCAAATCCGCTCCAGCGCGGGCGCGTGGCCACCTGAGGCCACTAGCGCCGGAACCCCCGCATCGCGAAGGATGGCTAGCGCCGGTCGTGCCTCTCCCGGTAGGCGGCCGCCGTGCGCACGACGAACCCCATTGGCAACCTCCTCCGAGAGCGGCCCCTCGTCAACGTCTGGTGCCCCGGCGAGGCGCAGGAACTCACGCAACGTTGCGGCGTCGGCGTCGAGGCCGTGGGTCAGCACCGCGTTTCCCATCTGCTCGAGGTGCGCCACGTCGGCGTCGCCGGGGACTAGGTAGAAAAGCGGCGGCTCGATGAGCGTCAACGAGCGCACGTGCGTGGGCACACGCGACGCTGCGATGAGCGTCCCGAGCACTCCGTAAGAGTGTGCGACGACGTGTGGGCGCAAGTCGAGCAGAGGGGCAAGATCGGAAGCGTCGATGTCGAAGTCGTGACCCGCGCCCGGTGGCGAGGGGCTGGGCGGATAGCCGCGCCGGTGCACGAGCGCCAGCGTCCAGCGTGGCGCCAACGAATCGAGTGTGCTCCACGTTGTGCGCGGGCTCGCGCCACCATGAACCAGCAGCACCTCGGGCCCTGATCCCTCGCGGATCACGCAGACCGCATCCACAGCATTGACGGTAGCGACCACGCGCCACAGTCGTACAGGCCTGGGGTCCGTTCCTTGCGCAATCGTCGGGCCGGGGCTGGCCGGCGCTCGCAAGGCAACGCTCGTTGGGCCGCCCGCCCATTCGGCCTTTAGCGCAAGCTCAGGCACGCCCACACGTAGCGCGGCTCAGCGGCAGACGTCGACCAAAATAATTCCGGGCGGTGTCGATTTCGACCGACCTCGTTCGACGTGCGGGTAGAAACCACCCATCCACCACAAGGAGACACCAATGCGTTTCATGGTTCTGGTCCCCGGGAGCCCCGAGTCCGAGGCGGGCGAGATGCCCAGCACCGAGATGCTGGGGGCGATGACGAAGTACAACGAAGAGCTCGTCAAGTCAGGCGTGATGCTGGCCGGCGAGGGCCTGCACCCGACCTCCAAGGGCGCAAAGGTCCGCTTCAACGGCAGCGAGCGCACCGTCGTCGACGGTCCGTTCACCGAGGCCAAGGAGCTCGTCGCCGGCTACTGGGTCTGGGAGTGCGCGTCGCGCGCCGAGGCGCTTGAGTGGCTCAAGCGAGCGCCGTTCGACGGCGGTGTCGAGATCGAGCTACGCCAGATCTTCGAGGCCGACGACTTCGGCGAGCAGCTGACGCCGGAGCTGCGCGAGGCCAACGAGCGGCTGCGCGAGCAGGCCACGCAAAACTAGGCACGTGACGTCGTCCACCCATCGTGCCATCGACGCCGTCTGGCGGATCGAGTCAGCCCGGCTGATAGCCGGGCTGACTCGCATCGTGCGCGACGTGGCGGTGGCCGAGGATCTGGCCCAGGACGCCCTCGTGGCGGCGCTCGAGCAGTGGCCTGAGTCAAGCATTCCGGAGAATCCGGGCGGATGGCTGATGGCCACCGCCAAGCGCCGGGGCATCGATGCACTGCGCCGGCGCGTCGTGCTTGAGCGCAAGCGGGAGCTGATCGGGCGCGAGCTGGAAATCCTCCAGCAGCTCGATCAGCCCGATCTCGCCGCGCAGGTCGAAGACGTGCAAGACGATGTGCTGCGCCTGATCTTCATGACGTGCCATCCGGTCCTGTCCCGGGAGGCGCGTGTCGCGCTTACGCTGCGCCTCCTCGGTGGCCTGTCGACGCCGGAGATCGCGCGGGCGTTCCTCGTCTCCGAAGGGACGGTCGCGCAGCGCATCGTCCGCGCCAAGCGCACGCTCGCCGAGGCACGAGTGCCGTTTGAGGTCCCCAGTCGCGACGAGCTGGCCGAGCGTCTCTCTGCGGTCCTCGAGGTGATCTACCTGGTGTTCAACGAGGGCTACGCGGCGACGGCCGGCGAGCAATGGATCCGGCCGGCGCTGTGCGCGGACGCCCTGCGCCTCGGAAGGATCCTGGCCGCGCTGATGCCCCGCGAGCCTGAGGTAAACGGCCTGCTGGCTCTGATGGAGCTCCAGGCCTCGCGGCTGCGGGCGCGGGTCGGGCCGCACGGGGGGCCCGTGCTGCTCGCCGATCAGGACCGAGCGCGCTGGGACCACCTGCTCGTGCAGCGCGGTCTCGCCGGGCTGCGGCGGGCCGAGGAGCTCAGCGGCGCCCTGGGGCCGTACACGTTGCAGGCCGCGATCGCTGCCTGCCATGCACGGGCCCGGAGCGTCGAGCAGACCGACTGGCCGCGGATCGTCGCGCTGTACGACGGCCTGGCGGCACTCACCGGTTCCCCGGTGGTGGAGCTCAACC
>JAOPZM010000070.1 GCA_025964115.1 Solirubrobacterales bacterium | reverse complement strand
CCTGGACGCGGACGCGACGAAGGCGATGGTGCGCGAGATCGACCAGCTGCGCCGGGCCAACGAGTCGGCCGGCGGCGTCTTCGAGGTGCAGGCCTTCGGACTCGTTCCCGGCCTCGGCTCGCATGTGTCGTGGGAGGAGCGCCTGGACGGGCGCCTGGCGATGGCGATCTGCTCGATCCAGGCTGTCAAGGGGGTCGCGATCGGCGACGCCTTCACAGTGGCGGGCGTGCCCGGTTCACAGGCCCACGACGAGATCTTCTACTCCACCGAGCGCGGCTACTACCGCGAGACGAACCACTCGGGCGGCCTCGAGGGCGGCATGACGACCGGCTGCCCGCTCGTCGTTCGCGGCGCGATGAAGCCACTGCCGACGCTCACGAAGCCGCTGAGATCGGTCGACACCGAGACCCACGAGCCGGCGCAGGCGCTGCGTGAGCGGACCGACTCCTGCACCGTGCCCGCGGCCGGCGTCGTCGGCGAGGCGATGGTCGCGTTCGTGCTCGCCGACGCCTACAGGCAGAAGTTCGGCGGCGACCACATCGATGACGTGCGCCAGGCGGTAGGCGCCTACGAGGAACGGATCGGGTGGCATTCGTCCTGATCGGGTTCATGGGCGCCGGCAAGTCGACCGCCGCGACCGAGCTGGCCGGAGCGCTCGGCACGGCGGCGCTCGACAGCGACCGGCTGCTGCAGGAGCGCCTGGGTCATACCGTCGCGCATGAGTTCGAGTTGCACGGCGAGTCCGCCTTCCGAGCCAAGGAGGAGGAGCTCGTGTGCGAGCTGCTCGACGGAGCAGCCGCGGAGACCGTCATCGCCCTCGGCGGCGGAAGCGTCCTCTCAGAGCGCGTCCGCCGCGCCCTCTCGCCGCACGTCACGGTGCTGCTCGACGTCGACCCCGAGCGCGCATGGGAGCGCGTACGCTCCGCGGGCATCGACCGGCCCCTCGCGCGCGACCGCGACGCCTTTCGCGCGCTCGCCGCCGAGCGCAGCGCCCTCTATGAGGAGCTGGCCGACGCGGTGTTGCCGGGCAACGGCCACGGAACCGCGACGAGAGCGGCGAGCGCACTGCGTTCCCTCTCGTCCTCTCCTTCGAACACTCGGCTGCTGTGGGCGACGTCGGCCTCTGGCGAGTATCCGGTGCTCGTCGGCCGCGGCCTGCTGTCGGCACCCGAGGGGCTGGCGCAGATCTGGCCACTCGACAGGGCCTCCTCGCGCCCATTCTGCGTCACCGATGCGAACGTCGGCCCGCTCTACGGCGAGCGGCTCGGAGAGATGGCGGCGACCATCACCACCTCCCCCGGCGAGCAGAGCAAGACGCTCGCGAGCGCCGAGGGCGTCTGGCACGGGCTGATCGAGGCGGGCATGACCCGCGCGGACCACGTCGTCGCGCTCGGCGGGGGCGTGGTCGGCGATCTCGCGGGCTTCTGCGCGGCGACCTACCAGCGCGGCGTCCCGGTCGTCCACGTACCGACGACGCTCGTCGCCCAGGTCGACTCGGCCTACGGCGGCAAGACCGGTGTCGATCTGCCCGAGGCGAAGAACTACGTAGGCGCCTACCACCAGCCGGCCGGCGTGCTCGTGGACCCTGACGCGCTCGCGACGCTGCCCGCGGCGGAGCTCGCGGCCGGCTGGGTCGAGGTGCTGAAGACGGCGCTGATCGCAGGCGGCGAGCTGTGGGAGAGCGTGTCCGCGGGCGAGCCCGTCGGCGAGCGCACGATTCTCGCGTGCGCGCGCACGAAGCTGGCGGTGGTGGCCGCCGACGAGCGCGACGCAGGTCGACGCCAGGCACTCAACCTCGGCCACACTGTCGGGCACGCGATCGAGAGCGCAACCGGCTACGGCCGCTACCGCCACGGCGAGGCCGTCGGCCTCGGCCTGCTCGCCGCGCTACGGCTCTCGGGGCAGGATGAGCTGCGCGCACAGGTGGGCGCGCTGCTCGCAGCGCACGGCCTTCCGGTGACGCTCGCCGCGTCGGACGCGACCGTCGAGCGCCTCATGGAGGCAGTTGCACGGGACAAGAAGCGCGTGGGCGCTAGCGTGCCCTTCGTGCTGCTCACCGCGCCGGGCGACGTGCAGATCGGCTGTGAGGTCGGCGATGATGAGCTGCGCGCAGCTCTCGAGGAGCTCGTGCGATGACCCGCCGCCGGTACACGATCGAGGTGATGCACGGCGTCAACCTGGACCAGCTCGGCAGGCGCGACCCGCTTCTCTACGGGACGCTCACCCTCCCGGAGCTCGAGCGGCAGATCGAAGGGCAGGCCGAGCAGCTGGAGCTCGGCACGCGCTTCTTCCAGACCAACCACGAGGGGGCGTTCGTCGAGCATCTGCACGGGCTCGGCGAGGAGGCCGACGCGATCATCCTGAACCCGGGCTCGTGGACGCACTACGCGTGGGCGATCCGCGACGCGCTCGAGATCGCCGCGCTGCCAGCGATCGAGATCCACCTCTCGGACGTAGAGCACCGGGAGCCCTGGCGGCGCGTCTCGGTGATCCGCGATCTCTGCTTCACGACGATCTCCGGGCGCGGCCCGGACGGCTATCTCGATGCGCTCTCGCAGATGCGAGAGGAGCTCGATCGTGTGCGCGCATGACGGGCAGCGCGCCCGCAGAGGCGGCTGTGGACCGCGCCACGAGACTGGCGCAGGAGCTTCGCGAGCGCGAGGTTGACGTGCTGCTCGTCGAGACGCCGATCAACCTGCGCTATCTCACCGGCTTCACGGGCAGCCACGGGCTCGCGCTGCTCTCAGGCGATCAGGCCGACGGCTCGAGGCTGGGCCCGCACCGCTTCCTCACCGACTTCCGCTACGCGACGCAGTCGGGCGAACAGGTGCCCGACGCCTTCGAGCGCGAGATCGTCGCGGGCGAGCTGCTCGACGCTGCCGCGGGCTCGCTTCCCGGCTCGCGCGGGCGGCTCGGGTTCGACGAGGCGAGCCTCAGCGTCGCCCGGCACCGGAAGCTCGTGGGGCTGCTCCCGGAGGGCTGGCAGCTCGTGCCCTGCGCGGGCGCGGTCGAGCGCCTGCGGGCCGTCAAGGAGCCCGGGGAGATCGGCCTCATCCGCGCGGCCTGCGAGCTGGCCGATGAGGCGCTCAAGGCCGTGCTCGAGGCGGGCGTCGTCGGTCGCTCCGAGCGTGACGTGGCGATCGAGCTCGAGCTGCGCATGCGCCGCCTCGGGGCCGAGGCGGCCAGCTTCCCGTCGATCGTGGCCGCCGGCCCGCATGCTGCGCTTCCTCATGCGGAACCGCGAGATCTCCCGATCCCGCCGGACGTCCTGCTCACCATCGACTGGGGCGCGCTGAGCGACGGCTACTGCTCGGACTGCACGCGCACCTTCGCAACCGGCGAGGCGATCGGCGTCGAGGCGCGCGGGATCTACGCGCTCGTGCTACGCGCCCAGGAGCAGGGACTGGCCGCAGTGAAGGCCGGCCCGAGCGGACGGGAGGTCGACGCCGTCGCGCGGGAGGTGATCGACCAGGCCGGCCAGGGCGAGCATTTCGGGCATGGGCTCGGTCACGGCGTCGGCATGGACATCCATGAGGCCCCGCGCCTGTCCCGCACAGCCGGTGAGGAGCCGCTGCTCGCGGGAAATGTCGTGAGCGTCGAGCCAGGGGTCTATCTGCCCGGCGATCTGGGTGTGCGCATCGAGGACCTTGTGGTAGTCGAAGAGGGGGGCTGCGAGATCCTCACGAGCCTGCCGAAGTCGTTGACGGTCGTCGACTGATCGAGGCTTCAGAGCGCGGACGCGAGCGCCGACACGGAGTATCGTCCGAGCGTCGCGTCAGCCGCCGTCCAGCCACACCGCCCGGGGAGGTGCAGGTTCGCCATGCCGTCGCTGCTCGATCTCACAAGCCAGGGGGATGTCGGAACAATCTCCGACGAATCCAAGCTGTCATCCGTCACGCTCATGGACCCGCAGCAGCTGTATGAGCTGTGGGAGCGCCAGAACTGGCAGTCGCACACGATCGACTTCTCCCAGGACCAGCGGGACTGGGCGACGATGCCCGTCGAGCTGCGGGAGCAGATGTCGTGGAACCTCTCCTCGTTCTTCGTCGGCGAGGAGCGTGTCACCACGCAGTTCTCGGGCCTGGTGATGGCCTACGAGACACAGAGCGAAGAGGCGTTCCTCACGACCCAGCAGGTCGACGAGGCTCGTCACGCCCAGCATTTCAACCGCTTCTACGAGCAGGTGCTCGGCATCGACGGGACGTTCGAGGACCGGCTGCAGCAGGCCCGCAGGAACCTCAACCCGGCATTCATCGAGATGTTCGACGGCGTGCTCGTCGACTGGGGCCGGCGCCTGATCGAAAGCCCGCACGACATGGAGGCGAAGGTCGACTTCGTGACGCTCTACCACATGATCATCGAGGGCACGCTCGCTCTCACGGGCCAATGGTTCCTGACCGACTACATGGAACGGATGAGCATCCTGCCCGGCTGGGTGGAGGGCTTCAAGCTGATCTCCCAGGACGAGCACAGGCATGTTGCGTACGGGACGTGGTTCCTGCGGGAGAAGGCGGCCGACCCGGCGCTCAGGCGGCGCATCGCGGAGTGCCTCGCTGAGCTGATCCCGCTGGCGGCGGGGGTGCTGGTCCCGCCGGGCGCCGACCCCGACGACTACGCGATCCTCGACTACACGATGGAGGAGACGAACACATTCGCCTTCAACGCGCTGAACAGGCGACTGAAGGTGATCGGCATCGATCCTGCCGCTCTGGCGGCAGCGGCCTAGGCAGGGCGCCGCGCATCCCGCAGTTTGCGAGAAGTCTGCACCCACAAGCTCGCACGCTGCGCATTAAGGAGTAGAACCTGAGAAGGCACGCAAGCCGTCGGGCGGAGGCTCCCGAGGAGAGAGGAATTCCTATGCGCATAACCGTGACCATCGATCATGTGGGCGACGGAGATGTGAAGCCGCCCATCCTGCTCGACGAGGAAGTCGAGCCCGAGCACCTGCAGGACCGCCACTCGGCCGAGCAGCTGATGCAGCGCCTCGGCTGGGCCGTTGCGAGCGGCGCAGAGCGCGAGCGCATCGCAGCAGCGCTGTAGCTTGAGTTTCTCCAGCCGTTTTACTAGACCGTCCTAGGAGGTCTTCTCGAACACCAGCCGGTGGTGGTCGAGCAGCTCGCGTTCGAAGCAGACCTTGTTGGCGCTGACGCCTGAGGTGAACGCGAGCCGAAAATCGCGGCTGGTCAGCCAGCGGGGGACGAGCCGGAGCTTGAGAAGGCTCTTCCTGAGGCTGCGCGCGCCGGTGCGCCTTCCCCACTCGGTGATCGTCTGGATGTAGTCCAGACGGCCGTTCGAGCTCTCCACCAGCCGGAAGCCGGGCTGCGCGCAGCGGACGATCTGCTCCCGGTCGAGGGGGAGCCACGAGCCGGGGAACTGGCGTCCCATGAGGGCGAGATACCAGGCGTCGGAGTCCCGCGGCGCCTGAATGTCGACCTCGTCCAGCGGGATCATGTTGCGTCCGAAGACCATCGTCTGCAGGTAGAACCGCCCCCTGTCAGGCAGGACGCCTGCGATGTGCGCGAAGAGCTCGCGATAGATCTCCTCCTGGCGTCCCGCCCGGTACTCCTCGGGCGAGCAGAAATGCTCGAAGGCGCCGAGACTCGCCACGGCGTCGAACGGGCCGAACGTGTCGCGGTCCACGGCTCGCGCGTCATGAAGGCGGACGTCGAGGCCGTGACGGCGGCAGGCCGCCAGCTGGGCCCGCGACAGCGTCACACCGAGCGCGGACGCCCCCCTGCTGCGGGCGAAGTCCAGCAGCGGTCCCCAGCCGCAGCCGAGGTCGAGCATCCTGCGCCCGGGCGCGATGCCGATCTGCTCGGCCACGTACTCGTGCTTTCGCTGCTGGGCCTGCTCGAGGCTCAACGAGAAGTCGCCGTCGTACTTGGCTCCGCTGAAGTCTGCGAGCTCTCCCAGGCTGAGCCGGAAGACCCGGTCGGTCAGCGAGTAGGTGAAGTCGATGTCCTTACGGTCGGCCATGCCCCCCCAGGAGAAACGTCAAGGCGCAGCCTAGCCGCCACGGGCGTGCTCGGCGGCGCGCCGTCGGCCGCAGCCAGGTGTTCGCCCGATCGTCCGCTAGGTTTCGCCGCCGTCTAGGCTGTTGCTGAGGCAGGAAGGAAGCAAGAAATGGCGATCTCTACAAACCAATTCAAGAACGGGAACCACATCGAGGTGGACGGGACCGTCTTCAAGATCCTCGAGGTCCAGCACGTCAAGCCCGGGAAGGGAGGGGCCTTCGTGCGGACGAAGCTCCGCCGCGCGAGCGACGGGAACGTGATCGACCGGACGTTCCGGGCCGGCGAGAAGTTTCGCGCGGTGCGCACGGAAGCGCGCAAGATGCAGTTCCTCTACACGGACGGCAGCAACGCGCACTTCATGGACACCGAGTCCTTCGAACAGATAGAGGTGCCGCAGGGCGCGGTGCAGGACATGTTGCGCTGGACGAAGCCGAGCACCGAGGTCGATCTCCTGTTCATCGACGGCCAGCCTGCCGACGTGCAGCTCCCCAGCGCCGTGGACCTCGAGATCACCCAGACAGATCCCGGCGTTCGAGGCGACTCCGTGTCGGGCGGTGGCACCAAGCCCGCGACGCTCGAGACGGGAGCGGTCATCCAGGTGCCGCTTTTCGTCGAACAGGGGGAGCGCATCCGGGTCGACACGCGCTCGGGCGACTACGTGGCGAGGGCCTAGGATGCGCCGCTCCGAACAGCGGCGTGCGGCCGTGATCGCCGTCTACCAGCACGATCTCACCGGTCAGCCGCTGGTGGAGACGCTCGGGCCAGATGCCTCGCTCTTCGAGCGCGCGCTGGCCCACGCCGCGGTGGATCGCGCGGAGGAGCTCGACGCCGTCATCGACAGGCACGCGCACGGCTGGTCGGTGCAGCGCATCCAACCGCTCGAGCGCAGCATCATGCGGGTCGCGCTCATCGAGATGCTGCACCCCGACGCCGCCCCAGCGGATGAGCCGATACCGCCCGAGGGTGCGATCGAGGAGGCCGTGGAGACGGCGAAGACGTTCTGTGGCAGCGAGGCTCCCGGGTTCGTCAACGGGGTGCTGGCTGCGGTTCTCCGCGAGGTACGAGAGAATGCCGGCATCTCATGAGCACCGTCGAGCATCTGGAGGATCTCATCGGCCGCCTGGAGCGTGCCGCCGAGCAGCTGCGCTCGGGCGAGCTCTCGCCTGACGCTGCGGCGACGATGGTCGAGGACTGCGCGTCGCTGGCCACCCAGGCGGCGGCCGAGCTCGAGCAGCTGACGCGTGCCGAGGTGTCCGCGCCGGCGCCCGGCCAGGACACGCTGCTCTAGGGCCGCGCAGGCCGTGGACCCCAGCTATCCGGAGAGCCTGCGCGAAGAGGTCGAGCGTTACCTGGCGGAGATGCGCTTCTCCGAGGAGCCGATCACGGCCGGGCTCGAGGAGGCGATGCGCTACTCGCTGCTGGCGGGCGGCAAGCGGATCCGCCCCGTCCTCGCACTTGCGACAGCGCGAGCGATCGGGATGGAGCGGCACGAGGTGATGCCGCTGGCGGGTGCCATCGAGCTGATTCACACCTACTCGCTGATCCACGACGACCTGCCGGCGATGGACGATGACGCGTTGCGCCGTGGACAGCCCACCTGCCACGTGAAGTTCGGTGAGGGCGTCGCGATCCTGGCAGGCGACGGACTCTACGCCGAGGCCTTCCGCCACCTGCTGACCCAGCAGCGCTCGGCGCCCGAGCGTGTCCTGGCGGCGGCTGCCGAGCTCGCGGCGGCGACGGGGGTCAATGGGATGGTCGGCGGACAGTACGCGGACGTCAGCCCCTCGACGCCGACGGGTCCGCCGGCCCTGCGACGATTGCACGAGCTGAAGACCGGGCGGCTGATTGGCGCGTCGGTGCTCTGCGTACTACTGTTGGGTGGGATTGCAGATGGACCTGAGACAATGCCCTTCCGTCGCTTCGCCGCCGAGCTTGGCGTACTGTTCCAAATCGTCGACGACATCCTCGACGTGACAGGCACGGATGACGCACTGGGAAAGCCACGAGGCAGCGATGAGCGTCACGGCAAGCGCACATACGTGAGCGAGTTCGGAATCGATCGAGCGAGGGAACTGGCCGCGGATTCCCGCCGGATGGCCCTCGACGCGCTCGCCGAAGCCGCCGGCCGGTCCCGCGACACCGGCGAGCTCGAGGGAATCACAGACTTCATCTACACCCGCACCTCATGAGCCTCCTTGATCAGATAAACGGTCCCGAGGACCTTCACGGCCTGTCCGAGCAGGAGCTCGCGGACCTCGCACAGGAGGTGCGCGAGCACATCATCGACACCGTCGGCGAGATCGGCGGGCACTTCGGGGCCAACCTCGGGACGTGCGAGCTCGCCGTCGCGCTGCACTCGCTGCTCGACTCTCCGCGGGACAAGATCCTCTGGGACGTCGGGCACCAGGCCTACCCCCACAAGATCCTCACCGGCCGCCGCGAGCGGCTGAGCACGATCCGCCAGTACGGCGGGCTGGCACCCTTCTGCTCGATCGCCGAGTCACCGCACGACATCATGGGCGCCGGGCACGCGTCCACCTCGATCGGCTACGCCGTCGGCATCAAGGAGGGCATGCGCCACGCGGGCGCCGACAGCGAGGCGAAGGTCGTCGCGGTGATCGGCGACGGAGCCATGACCGGTGGCGTGGCCTTCGAGGCGATCAGCCAGGCGGGCGGCCTCGGTACCCCGATCGTCGTGGTGCTCAACGACAACGGCATGTCGATAGCGCCGAACGTCGGCGCGCTCTCGCGGTACTTCAACCGCGTGCGGCTCAACCCCAAGCTCTGGCACGCCCGGGCGGGGGTCGAGGGAGGCCTGACGCGCTTGCCGGGCGGCATCGGCGCCGCCTTCGAGCGCCTGGGCCCGCATCTGAAGGAGTCGATCAAGGCCTTCTGGGCGCCAGGCCTCTGGTGGGAGGAGCTCGACTGGGCCTACATGGGCGTCGTCGATGGTCACGACGTTCGCGCCCTGCGAGAGGCGCTGCGCGAGGCGCTCGCGGCCGAACGGCCCGTGGTTGTGCACATCGCGACGGTCAAGGGCAAGGGGTTCGCGCCAGCCGAGGACGGCGGCCTCGAGGGCATGGAGAAGTGGCACGCGGCCAAGCCGAACTCGATCGCGAACGGCTCTCCCACACCTACCGTCCCGAGCAGAGCGGGCTCGGTCGCCAAGAGCGCCAAGACGCAGCCGCCGCAGTACACGCAGGTCTTCGGCGAATCGCTCGTGCGCGAATGCGAAAGGGACTCGCGCGTGATCGGCATCACGGCCGCGATGAACTCGGGCACCGGCCTCAGCCTCCTGCAGAAGGCGATGCCCGAGCGCTACTTCGACGTGGGCATCGCCGAGCAGCAGGCGATCCTCTTCGCGGCCGGCCTCTCGCTCGAGGGGCTGAAGCCGGTGGCAGCGATCTACTCGACGTTCCTGCAGCGCGCCTACGACCAGCTCGTGCATGACGTCTGCCTGCAGAACCTCAACGTGGTTCTCGCGTTGGACCGCGCCGGGCTGGTAGGCGACGACGGCCCCACACATCACGGGATCTTCGACATCGCCTATCTGCGCTGCCTGCCCAACATCGTGCTGATGGCGCCGCGCGACGAGGCGATGCTGGTGAACATGCTGCATACGGCGCTCCGCTACGACGACGGCCCGATCGCCCTGCGCTATCCCCGCGGCGAGGGCACAGGCGTGGCGCTGCCCGCCGTTCCGGAGGCGATCGAGATCGGCACGGGCGAGATCCTCCGCGAGGCCAACGAGGCGCAGGCATCGGCGGCCGCCGGTCGGCGCGTCGCGCTGATCGGCTACGGGAGCGGCGTCGGCAAGGCGCTCGAGGCAGCGGAGGAGCTGGCCTCCAACGGGATCGCCGTGACCGTCGCCGACGCGCGCTTCGCCAAGCCGATCGACGCGGGCCTCGTGGCGCAGCTCGCCGCCGAGCACGACCTGCTCGTCACGATCGAGGAGGGCGTGCTGGCGGGGGGCTTCGGCTCCGCCGTGTGGGAGACGCTCAACGAGGCCGGCACGACGCCGCGGATCCTGAGGGTCGGCCTTCCCGACCGCTACGTTACGCACGGCAAGCCCTCGCTCCTGCACGAGGAGGTCGGCTTCACGGGCAAGCGCATAGCCGAGCGGGTCGCCGCGGCGATCTCCGACCGCGGGCAGCCCGCGCGAGGCGGAGCCGGCTCGGCGATCGTCGGCGCCTGAGCCCATCCTTAAAAGAAACGACCCGCCGGGGAAGCGGGCCGTCTCAGGGGAGGAGGGATTCAGGAGAGATAGTGCTGCACCTCTCGATCGCTTTCTATGTTGCCCACGGGTTGGGAGTCTCTGTGTGACATCGATCACAGAGAGGGCGACCGCTTGCATCGCCGCCGGCCAGCGCGCCGATGTGTAACGGTTCGCCTCGATGGCAAAGCGCCGCCTCGACACCTTGCTGGCCGAGCGCGGCCTGTTTCCCTCCCGCAGCCGCGCCGCGGCCTCGGTCATGGCCGGAGAGGTGCGGCTGGGCAGTGGCCGTCGCCGGGCGGCAAAGCCCGGCGAGCTCGTCGACGTCGAGGAGCAGCTGACCGTCGAAGGCCGCCCCGCCTACGTCTCGCGCGGAGGGATCAAGCTCGCCAACGCGCTGGACGCGACCGGCCTCGACGTGGAGGGCAGGCGCGCGCTCGACGTGGGCGCCTCGACGGGCGGGTTCACCGACTGCCTGCTGCAGCGGGGGGCCCGCGAAGTGATCGCAGTCGACGTTGGCTACGGCATCCTCGACTACCGCCTGCGCACCGATCCGCGCGTCTCGGTGCTCGAGCGCACGAACGCGCGCACGCTCACGCCCGCGATGCTGCCACGGCCAGCCGGCCCAGGCGAGGACCTGCCCGATCTCGCGACCGTCGACGTGTCCTTCATCTCGCTGGAGAAGGTCCTCGCGGCCGTCCTTGGCTGCCTCGGCACCTCCCACGACGTGCTCGCCCTGGTCAAGCCCCAATTCGAGGTGGGCCGCGGGCGGGTGGGCAAGGGAGGAGTGGTGAGGGATGCCGACCAGCGACGTTCCGCGCTCGTGTCCGTCGGCGAGGCGGCACTCGCGCTCGGTGCCGCGGTGCGCAGTTACCACTCCTCAGGCCTCCCGGGCCCCAAGGGCAACCGCGAGACCTTCATCTGGATCACCGATGCCGCCGTCGGCGTCGGCGTCGGCGCCGGCGGCGAGCAGGACCTCGAGGCGATGGCGCGCGAGGTCGAGCCGTGAGGGAGATCACCGTCTTCACCCACCGCCACGGGCAGGAGACCGCGGCGACGCTCCAGCAGCTCGCAGGCGAGGCTTCACGCGCCGGCGTGAAGCTGCGCCTGGACGAGGAGGAGACCCAGAAGCATCGGATCTCACCGGCGCCGGGCCTCGAGCTGAACGCGCCGGTCAAGGACGACGTCGAGCTGTGCGTCGTGCTCGGGGGCGACGGCACGATCCTGCGCGCGCTGCAGCGCTATTCGGGCACCGGCGTGCCCGTGTTCGCGATCAACTTCGGCGAGATCGGCTTCCTCGCGACCGTCGAGCGCCAGGACAGCGCCGACGGCATACGTCGAGCGCTCGAGGGCGACTTCGAGCTGCTGCAGCTGCCGGCGATCGTGCTCGACATGCCGGCAGGCCGATC
>JAOPZM010000055.1 GCA_025964115.1 Solirubrobacterales bacterium | reverse complement strand
GTAGGTCCCGGGGACCAGTACCTTAGCTTCCGAGCCGCCGACAGCACCGCCGCTCACTCCCGCCGTTCCCGCCGTTGTGACAATCGCTTCGCATTTCGCATCCGAGTACACGGCGTAGGTGGCGGTCCCCGTCGCTTTGGATGCGTTGGCGCCGCCGAGCGTCGCGGTGTCGGCCACAGCCGTGCCTTGCGGGACGGTCACCGCCGATCCCGACTGGCCTCCGCCCGTAAGCGCCGTCGAAAGCGTGGTGGCCGCCGCCCCGAACCCTTCTTTGTTGATCGTCGTGCCGAACGCCGCGATCGTCTCGGCGTTGCCTGATGTGTCGCTCTCCAGAACCGCCAACGGTGAGAGCGGGGGGCTGAAGCTGTTGTGCGTCGCGCAACAGTTCACCATCGCTTCTGTTATTCCCAATTCGGCGCCGGCCGGTGTTACGGTGAACGGCGGCGCCACGAAGGTCGCCCCTAGGTGGAGCGGTATGAAGTTGTAGTAGGTGGCAAATTCTTCCGCACCTGCCAAGGCGAGGATCCCCCCGCCCGCGTTGAAGTAGGTTTCGAAGTCCGTGGCGCGCGCGTTTATGTTGGCCTCTCCGGCTGCGGTGTTGTCGCAGCCCCCGCACGTCGTATCCGACGCGTTGATGATCGCCGAGTAGGAAGGTTGGCTGCTGCCGTTGACGAAGGCCGTCGCATTGAGCGCTTCGGCATTGCTCGGGTCGACGGTGACCACTTCACCTGTTCCGGTGAATCCCGCAGCGGCGAGAGCAGTGCCGACCTCGGTACCCTGGTCAAGCGCGAGGATCGGCAGTGACGATCCGTTGCGTAGCTTGTCAACGACGATCTTTAGGTACTGACACTCTTCCGGGGTGCCACTGGCGCAGTGGAAGTCCATGTCGTGGCCAGTGGCGACGAAGTTGCCCGCGAACGCGTTTGACGTGAGGACGAGCAGTCCGACGGCGGCGAGCAAGGCCGCGGCAGACGCGCGCGCGGTTGCGCGGCCGCGAGCAGGCAGGCACCCAGTCACGACTATCGTCTCATCAGCCTCATCGAGACACTTCGCTACCACAGAGACCTCCCCCCTCTTGGCACCGTGTTACGCGCGACTTCGCTGCGCCGTGCCGAGACTACGGTCGGTCCGGGCGATTGTCAAGGAGCACGATGGGATCGGCCGGCTGCTCACGACCCGAGTGCTCGGCGACAGCCGGCCCCGTTCGGGAGACTCCTACGCTCTGCGATCCGAGCACGCCCGGCACGCGGCCCAACCTTGGGCGTTCGCAGGGCCGAGACGGTCGCGCCTGCCTGCACTCCACGGTGACCCCCGTGTGATTGTCAACAAGCGCGATCGAATTGAGCGGCTCGTCGCCTGCGGCTCCAGGTCCCCGGCGACGACCATTCTGTCTCCCTCTAGGGGTATTGGCTCATGCCCACCGGGCCGACGGGCTCTAGGCACGCGAAGCCAGAGTGCCGGCCCTGAGTGCCCACAGCCCCGCTCCCTTCTCGCAGCTTGGCCGCTGTGCCAATCGCATACGCGTCGGTCCTCGGACGATCCTTGGCGTCGACTGCGGCCGCAGTAGAATCGGCAGACTTTGCTCGAGCGGGGCACGATTGTCGCCGGATATCGCGTCGACGGCGTCGTCGGAGAGGGTGGCATGGCGGTCGTCTACCGTGCGACCCAGCTGTCCCTCGACCGCGTGGTGGCTCTGAAGGTGATTGCACCCGAGCTTGGCGACGATCCAAGCTTCCGCGCCCGCTTCAAACGCGAAGGACAGCTCCAGGCCGCCATGGACCACGAGCACATCGTGCCCGTCCATGAGGCGGGTGAGAGCGAGCACGGGCTGTTCCTCGCGATGCGGCTGATCGCCGGTCCCACGCTCAAGGACCTGATTCTGAGCGGACAGCTCGATCCGCGCCGCAGCGTGCGCCTGCTCGCGCAGGTCGCCCAAGCACTTGACGTCGCCCATCAGGCGGGACTCATCCACCGCGACGTTAAGCCGCAGAACATCTTGATCGATAGGAATGACCACGTCTACCTGGCCGATTTCGGCCTGACCAAGGCGCTCGACGACACGACTCGTCTCACGGGCACGGGCCAGTTCCTCGGCACCATTGACTATGTGGCTCCCGAGCAGATCCAGGGTGAGCCCCCCATCGCCGCGAGCGACTGCTACTCGCTGACCGCGGTGCTCTACGAGTGCCTGGCGGGTCAGGTGCCGTTCCCCGGGCACAACGAGGCCGCCGTTCTGCACGCCCATGTCGTTAAGCCTCCGCCACGAATCACCGAGGTGCGCCCAGAGCTACCCGCCGCAATGGACGAGGTTATTGCCGTCGGCATGGCGAAGGATCCCGGGGCGCGGCCATCGTCGGCGACCAAGTTGCTCAGGGCGGCAGCGCAGGCGCTCGCCTCGACGTCGCCGCAACCGAGCTCGCGAGCGCAGCCGACGAGGCACGGCCCGCTCCCCGATGGGGGCGGGGGAACCCAGACCACCCGCGTTCCCGACGCACGCGCGGCGGTCACCGCACGAGGATCCCCAGCGTTGGAAGTGCCAGCCGGCGCAACGCGCCTGGCCCAGACGGCCGCTGCCCCACCGCCGCCAGGGGCCGTCGCGGCCGAGGTTGCCGTTGGACCCACTTCCGCAGAACCACGTATCAGCGCCGGCGCCCTCACCGGACTCATTGGCGCACTCGCCGCAATTGCCATCGCCGGCGGCTTTCTCCTTGGGCACTCGGGCACGAAAGCCGTCTCCGCCCGCTTCACGAACTCAGCGACCGTTGGACATCTTCAGCTGCGCTACCCGTCAGGCTGGCAGGTCGGCGCGGGATTGCCAGCCGTGCCCGGCATGAGCTTCAACGAACCCCTCGTGCTCGGTCCGACCCCGTCCCTTTACGGTTTGACTGCGGGCGAGATCGCTGACGCCGAGGGGCCAACGCTGTTAGCTGCCTCGTTCCGCGGCCGGCTTGGCGGCGCGCTGCCCCCCGGCGATCCCGTCAAGCTGGGCGGTCTTGACGCGTATCGATACGAAAGGCTCCACGTTCGCGGCCTCAACGGAACGCTGACCGTGTACGCGGCTCCTACCTCGGCCGGTGTGGCAACCCTTGCCTGCTGGGATGCGGCGAGTGCGGCGCCCGCCGGCCAGGCGGAATGCGGGCGCGTCGCCGCAACGCTGCGGCTTGCCGGCGCCAAGTCCTATCCGCTCGGACCTGACGCTGGTTACGCGAGCCTGCTGTCGGCGGCCCTTACCCGGTTGCATGCCGCCACAAGCAGCCCGCTTGCCCGGTTGCCAGCCGCAAGCAGCGCTTCCGGACAGGCACAGGCAGAGCAGCGGTTGGCAATGGCCTTCTCCAAAGCTGCGGTGGACCTGAGCGGCGCTGTGGTCTCCCCGATGGTGCGAGAAGTCCACAACGCGCTGACCGGCGCTCTGCGCCAGATCGCCAGCGGGTACTCTCGTGCGGCCGTCGCGGCTCACTCCGGCAACGCCGGAGCTTACCGGTCGGCAGGCCAGGAGGTCGTTGCAGGTTCCACCGCATTCACCAGAGCCTTGCGTGGCCTCTCCGGGCTGGGCTACACTGTCGGCACCTAGATAGCAAGGGGGGGGTGTAAGGCTAAGAGGATGGCGGAGATTGCCCCGATCGTCGCGCTCGATTCGGTCGTCGAGCCGAGTTCTGGCATTGCGTCCGATCGCGCAGCCGCGCCGAGGACGGCGTCGCAGGTGCTCGGCCGCACGCTGGCCGGACGCTACCGCGTGCTCGAGCCGATTTCCGCCGGGGCGACGGGCGCTGTATACCGCGCCGAAGATCTACACACGGGCACCGACGTCGCGCTCAAGCAGTCAAGCCATCCGTACCACGACCATCGCTTCGAAATCGAGGCAGGTCTCCTGGCGAGCCTCAGTCATCCACGCGTGGTCAAGATCGTCGACCACTTCTCCGAACCAATGGGTCGGTACGTGGTGATGGACCTGGTCCGCGGCATCGACCTGGGAGCCCTGCTCAAGCAACGCGGCGACCCTGGACTCCCGGTGGACCACGCGATCGAGTACGTCCGCCAAGCGTGCGAGGCCCTGCAATACGTGCACGACCAGCAGATAGTGCATCGTGACGTCAAGCCCCAGAACATGATCCTCGGGGAGCAGGGAATCGTGCTCGTCGACTTCGGAATCGCGCGCGTCCTTGATAAGAGCGAAGCGTCGGCGACCGTCGGGATCGGCACTCCCCGATTCATGGCGCCCGAGGTATTCGCCGGCGGGGCAATCTCCCCACGGACCGACGTGTTCGGCGTCGCCGCGACGCTGTGGACGCTCCTCGCCGGTCGTGCACCCATGTACGCCGATGCGACCAAGCTGTGCGACACCGTTCCGGGCGTGACGGCCGAGCTCGAGCGGACCATATCCGCGGGGCTCGAGATGATCCCCGAGCGTCGGGTCGCGTCGGTCGCGGCATTCGCCAAGGCGCTCGGAGCGCCGCTGCGGACGGATACCGGCATCTCGCTTGCCGTCTCGCTGGCCGATACCGATGCTCCTCGCACCCTGCTCGAAGCGGTCGCACACACCGCTGCCGGCGTGTTCGGCGCCGCCGCGGCTTCTCTCTGCCTGATCGACGAAACCACGAGCGAGCTCGTCTACCAGTCTGCCTGGGGTGCGGGCGCGCGAGAGATCGTCGGTGTCAGGTTGCCACCTCGCGCCGGTATCGCCGGAATGGTGGTTGATACCGGAACAGGCGAGGCGATCCCTGATTGCAGTGTCGACCCGCGCTTCGCGGCCGGTATTGCCACCGGAACCGGATACGTGCCGTACACGATGCTCGTGGTACCCCTGCGGCGGGGGGAGCGGGCTATCGGAGCACTGTCGATTCTCGACCGACGCGATGGAGGCAGTTATCGACAGGACGACATCGAGCCGGCAACGCTGTTCGCCAACCTTGCCGTGAAGGCTCTGGATGTGGCCCCAGGGGCCTTCACGAGCCTCGGTGTGAATGCTTCGGGTGGGAGCTTCGGATAGCAGGACACGCGAACTCGCCTCGACAGAGTAGCGAGCTCAGGGCTCATCCAGGGGCCCCGGGGTATGGCTTCTGCGACCAGCCTCGGCAGCAGATCATGAGCTTCTTGACGGCGCATCCCGCCCGTGCCTCCGCCAGTCCAACTCGAACACCTCGACCGAGTCGGTCAATCCCTTCAGCTCCATCGCGCCAAGGGCGATGAACCGGTAGTCCCCCCGGTTGCCAACCAGTACCCGAACGACGTCGGACAGGAGCGCCTGCGCTCCACCGGCCCGGTCGCATAGCCGCTTGGCCACGACCACCGGAGTGCCGAAATAGTCCTCCTCGGCGCTGACAACCTCACCGGCGTTCAAGCCGATGCGCAGACCTATTGCTCCGCCGCCGGGGCCGACGGTATGCGCAGCTATCCGCTCCTGCATCTTCCCCGCGCACGCAACGGCGCTCAATGCACTCGGGAAGGCGACCATGAGCCCGTCCCCCAAGCTCTTCACCTCTCGGCCACGCTCCTCGCTTACGGCCTCGCGCAGTATGGAAAAGTGCTCCCGCATGAAGCGATCACCTGCATCGTCTCCCAGCCGATCCAATAGCTCGGTCGAGCCCACCAAATCGGTGAA
>JAOPZM010000143.1 GCA_025964115.1 Solirubrobacterales bacterium | reverse complement strand
GCGCTCTCGACCGCCTTCGGGTCGTCCTGGAAGGGCCAGTGGCTGCTCTGCTTCAGCACGACCACCTGCTGCACATCGAAGAACTCATGCTGGCGCTCTGCGTACTCGACGCCGATGAACGGATCTGCGGCTCCCCACACGACCAGCGCCGGCTTGTGCAGCTCGGCGATCGCGCCGCCGAGCTCCGCCGCGGTCGTCCCGGGGTCGGGCGTGTTGCGGTAGAGCTTCAGCACGGTGCGCCGCGTCTCGCGATCGTAGTCGTCGTACATCTTCTCGACAAAGTCCTCCGGCAGGCCTCTGGGGCCCGATTTCTGCATCGTGCGCCGCCAGGCCGAGCGGGGAATCCAGGCCTGAACGATCTCCCCAACGACCGGCGTGCGCCAGCGTTTGGCCATCGAGTGCCAGGTGTAGCCCGGCATCACGCCGACGTTGATCAGCACGACGCTCGCCCATGCCTGCGGATGCGCGAGCCCCCACAGCAGCCCGAAGGGACCACCGAAGTCGTGCAGCACCAGATGCGCCTGCTCGATCTCAAGCCGCTCGAGCGCACCGGCGAGGAAGTCGGCATACGAAGAAACGTCGTAGCCGAAGCCGGGCGGCGCCTGTGCCCTGCCGAACCCGGGCATGTCCACCGCGACGGCACGCCCCACCTCACCCGCGGCCCCCACCAACGCCGTCCAGTCGCTCGAGGAGCCGGGGTTGCCGTGCACGAACACGACCGCCTCACGGGCATCCTGAGGCCCGGCTTCGATCAGCGGCGAGCTCGTGCCGCCGACCTCGACGCGACCGTGGCGCAGCGCGCTCATCGACCGCCTCGCGAGGAGGAGGACCCCCCGGCGGGCGTCGACACCGGGAGCGAGCCCGGGGCGCTCGCGCGGCGGCGCCAGAGGCTGCGACGCGCCCGTGCCCTCAGGGCACGGGGCATGCCGGTGATCATCATCCGGCCCGGGCCGATGTTGCGGGTGCCGAATGCCTCCATCACCGCGGCCAGGCCATCGTCGTAGGTAGCGGCCGAGAACAGGAGCCGCTCCGGCGCATTGAACTTCCGGCCGCCGGCGTAGTCGTAGATCATCGCCGCGTGGCCCCGCAGTGCGCGCGCGTGACGGCGCCGGTAGCGCCTGAGCCCGGCGTCCAGCGGCTCGGAGCTCGCGAGCGCCGGGGAGACGCTGTCGGCGAGCCATTCCGCCGACTGCAGCGCCCAACCGCAACCCACTCCCCAGAGCGGGTCGATCGCGAGCGCTGCGTCGCCGACGAGCGCGAGGCCGGGGGCGGTGGGCGTATGGGCGACGTTCGTCATGTCGAGCTTGCCCTGCGCGGGCTGCACCATCCGCGACGCGCCGATCGGCGGGCCGTCGGGCACCCCGCCGAGCAGCTCGACGAGCGCCTTGACGGGATCCTCGCGGAACTTGGCGGCGTGCTCCTTGACGGGCATCGCCGCGTAGAAGGTGAGACCGCTGTCGGTCGGGAAGGCGGCTGCCATGTCGGGGTCGAGCAGCCAGAAGGAGGCGTCCGGCGCGCCGGACGGCGGCGGCCCTTCGAAGTAGCCGCCATAGGCGACACGGCCGTGAGGCACGGTCTTGCTCTTGACGCCGGCGAGCTTCGCCACGCGGGAGCCGCGCCCGTCGGCGCCGACGAGCAGCCTCGAGCGCAGGCGCAGCTCCTCGCCGGCGCTGTTGCGTGCCAGAGCGCCGCAGACCACGTCGCCGTCGCGCAGCAGCCCGCTCACCGTGTGGCCAAGGAACAGGTCGACACCCGGGGTCAGGGCGGCTGTCTCGCGGATCAGCGGGTCGAGCAGCTCGCGGCGGAGGTTGACGCCGCTCGGCACCAGCGGCTCGGCGGGCGGGTCGATCCAGCCCCAAGGCGTGCGCAGGCGCACGCGCGAGCGCACGGCGCCGGCGTCGATCATCGGCTCCAGAAGACCGAGACGCTCGAGCGTGCCGACGGCCGAGGACTGGATGTAGTGAGAGCAGATCTTCTTGTAGGCGCTCGCATCCGGCCGCTGCTCGACCACCGCCACGCGGACTCCCGCCCGACCGAGCATGATCGCCGTGGCGCAACCGGCGAGGCTGGCCCCCACCACGACCGCGTCGTAGTCCTCGTCAGCCGCTACGTTGCCGTTGACTTTCGCCTGACTCATGTCCTCACCTCCGGCGTCTAACGCCTGGTCGATCAGCTCACGAAGCCTACCTCAGCTATAGTACGGTTCGTACTATACAGATTGAACTATGAACGTCAAGCCCCCAGATGCGAACACGGCGAGCGACGACGCTACCCGCCTCACAGGCACGTCATTCGCGGTCCTCACGCTGATCGAGCTGCTCGGCCCATCCACGCCGTATGACCTCAAGCAGGCGCTGGAGCGGTCGATCGCGAACTTCTGGATGGTTCCGCACACGACCTTCTACGCCGAGCCGACGCGCCTCGTCAAGGGCGGCTTCCTGTCAGAGCAACAGGAGTCCGGCGGCCGGCGCCGCAAGGTCTATTCGCTGACCGACGCGGGACGCAGCGCACTCGAGGCCTGGAGGAGCTCCCCCGAGCTCACCCCTCCCCAGCTGCGCGAGGAAGGCGTGCTGAAGATCTTCGCCGGTGCCGACCCGATCCCTGTCTTCAGAGCGCGATGCGACTGGCACCGGGCGAAGCTCGCCGAGCTCGAGGGATATCTCGAGGCGCTCACCGGAGCGGACCCCGCCTGGGAGGGCGCGCGCGCGAGCCTGCAGGTCGGCGTCGCCTACAACAGGATGCTGCTCGAGGCTATGGAGCGCTTTCTGGAGAGTCAGGCCGCGACCGGCAGCCCGTAGCGGCGGCGGATCTCATACAGCGTCGTGCGCTCGGCCGCCGGGCGTCCGGCCTCGTGCGCGGCGGCAACGAGCTGGTCGGGGTCGAGCCTCGTGCCGTGGTAGCTCCCGGCGAGGCGGCTGATCGACTCCTCCATCAGCGTGCCGCCGAGGTCGTTCACGCCCCAGCGCAGCGCCTCGGTGGCCGCGTCGAGCCCCATCTTCACCCAGCTCGCCTGAAGGCTTCCGATCGTGCGGCCGAGCGCCAGCCGGAACACGGCCGTGTGCTTGAGGTTCTCCTCGCGCGAGATCTCCTCCACCCCATGGGTGCGGCCGAGCAGCGTCTGGAAGGGGATGAAGGAGAGCGGCACGAACTCGGTGATCCCACCGGTGCGCTCCTGCAGCTCGCGGATCACGCGCATGTGCTCGGCGAGCTCCCACGGCTCCTCGATGAGCCCGAACATCACGGTCGCGGTCGAGCGCAGTCCGGCTCGGTGCGAGGCCTCGATGATCTCCACCCAGCGCGCCACGGGAAGCTTGTTCGGGGAGATCCGGGCACGGACCCCGTCGTGCAGGACCTCGGCCGCCGTGCCTGGCGTCGAGCCGAGCCCGGCCTCCTTGAGCTGGGCGAAGACCTCCGACGGCGGCAGCCCGGAGATGTCGCACATGTGCGCGATCTCCATCGCGCTGTAGGCGTGCAGGTGCAGCTGCGGGGCGGTCGCCTTCGCCAGGCGCAGCCACCCGAGATAGTCCTCTAGCGTCCAGTCCGGGTGGATGCCCGACTGGATGCACAGCTCGGTCGCGCCGTACTTCACCGCCTCGTCGATCCGCGAGACGAAGTCGGCCTCGTCGTGCTCGTAGGCATCCGGCGAGCGCTTGCCCTGGCCGAAGCCGCAGAACGCGCAGCCGACGATGCACACGTTCGAGATGTTGATGTTGCGGTTGACCACGAAGGTCACGAGCTCGCCGGCGAGCTCCGAGCGCAGCTCGTCGGCGGCCGCGCGCATCTCCTCGATCGCCTCGGGCCTCGTCTCCGCGAACATCGCGGTCAGCTCCTGCGGGCTGAGAGGACGCCCGTCGCGTGCGCGCTCGATCGCGTGGGGAACGAGGCTCGGACGGATCGGCGCGGGAGGATCGGTGCGGCCGGAGCCGCGTCGCGGGATGAAGCTCCAGTACTTGACCTTGATCGTGTCGAGGACGCCCTGCGCCAGCCACTCGGGATCGAGATATTGCGGGTACACGCAGAGCCGCTCGGTGAGCGCAAAGCCGTCGCGCTGCAGCTCCTTGCGCACCTGATGAGGCGAGGGGAACGGATGCTCCGGAGAGATGTGATCGCCGTTGGCGCTCAGCCCGCCGAGATCGGTCGCTCCCGCCGCGACGAGCTCGCCCCACCAGTCCGCGAGGTTCGGCGGGATCTGGATCCCGACGTCGGGCATCAGCCGGCGCGTCTCGGCGATCAGGCGCTTCATGTCCTCGATGCTCACCGGACAGGCCCAGTCGGGCAGCGGCAGCTGCGGCCGGCCGTGGGCGACGCCGGTCCGCCAGTACTCGCGCGCGGCCGCATCGGCGATCTCGGCCGGCTCCTCTCCGTAGTAGCGCTGGTGCGGGACGAAGTTCTGGAGGATCACCTCCTGGATGTGCCCATGCTCCGCATGTAGCTGCGCGAGGGCCTCGAGCGATTGCATGCGCTCCTGCTCGCTCTCGCCGATGCCGACGAGGATGCCGCTGGTGAACGGGATCTTCAGCTCACCTGCGGCGCGGATCGTCTCGATGCGCCTTGCCGGATGCTTCGTCGGCGAGCCGGCATGCACGGTCTCCATCAGCCGCTCGGACACGGACTCGAGCATCAGCCCCTGCGAGGCGGTCACCTCGCGCAGCCGGGCGAGGTCCTCGCGGGAGAGCACGCCGAGGTTGGTGTGCGGCAAAAGCCCCCGCTCCAGTGCCCGCTCGCACGACCAGACGACATATGACGTGAAGTCCTCGTGGCCGTACTCGCGCAGCCGCTCGGCGACCTCGGGGTTGACCTCCGGCCGCTCGCCGGTCAGCACGAGCAGCTCCTTGACGTTTCGTGCGGCGGCACCGTCGAGTATCTCGAGGACCTCGTCAGGTGGATGCAGGTGCGCCTGGTGCGTGGCGAAGGCGCAGTACTTGCAGTAGCAGCGGCAGGTGCGCGATAGCGAGAGTGTCAGGTTCCGCGAAAAGGTGACCCTGCGCCGCATGTGTGGGAGTCTATGACGCTCGCCTCGTGCGTCCGGCGCAGTACGCCTCGATCGAGCTTCCGTCGGTACCCTCGTTGCTCGCCGAGCGCGCCGCTGCTGGAGGGACGCGCAGCCGTCCATACACCTCGGGAGCGTGAGCAGCCCAACGCGAAGAGGAACGAACCACCTGAACAGGAGCAACATGACTGAGAGTGTCAGCGAGAGTGAGAACCCGGCGATCCCCAGCCCGACTCCCACCACGCACCGTCCACGGACCAACCACGACTGGTGGCCGCACCAGCTCGACCTGAGCGTGCTCCACCGCAACTCCCCTCTCTCGGACCCAATGGGAGAGGACTTCGACTACGCGAAGGAGTTCGCGACCCTCGACCTCGAGGCGCTGCGGCGTGACCTGGTAGAGCTGATGACGAGCTCGCAGGACTGGTGGCCGGCCGACTACGGCCACTACGGTCCGCTCTTCATCCGCATGAGCTGGCACGCCGCCGGCACCTACCGCATCGCCGACGGACGCGGCGGGGGCGGCCAGGGTGCTCAGCGCTTCGCGCCGCTCAACAGCTGGCCCGACAACGCGAGCCTCGACAAGGCGCGCCGGCTGCTGTGGCCGATCAAGCAGAAGTACGGCCGCAAGCTCTCATGGGCCGATCTGCTCGTTTACACGGGCAATGTCGCGATGGAGTCCATGGGCTTCGCGACGTTCGGCTTCGGGTTCGGGCGAGAGGACATCTGGGAGCCCGAGCAGATCTTCTGGGGCCCGGAGGACACGTGGCTCGGAGACGAGCGCTACGGCGGCGACCGCGAGCTCGAGAAGCCGCTGGCCGCGGTGCAGATGGGCCTGATCTACGTGAACCCGGAGGGCCCCAACGGCAACCCCGACCCGGTGGCGGCCGCGAGGGACATACGCGAGACCTTCGCCCGCATGGCGATGAACGACGAGGAGACGCTGGCGCTGATCGTCGGCGGGCACACCTTCGGCAAGACGCACGGCGCCGTCGACCCAAGCACGGTCGGGCCGGCGCCGGAGGGCGCGCCCCTCGAGGAGCAGGGACTCGGCTGGAAGGGCAGCTTGCACCGCAACGGCGACGGCGTGCGCATGCTCACCGGTGGGCCGGAGGGGGCGTGGACGAGCGAGCCCACGAAGTGGAACAACGACTTCCTCGACAACCTCTTCCGTTATGAGTGGGAGCTGACCCAGAGCCCGGCCGGCGCGAAGCAGTGGACCCCAAGGAACCCCGAGCCCGACGACATGGTGCCCGATGCGCACGACCCGTCGAAACGGTCCCCCGTGATGATGCTGACGACGGATCTCGCGCTGAAGGTCGATCCGATCTACGAGCCGATCGCCCGGCGCTTCTACGAGAACCCGGACCAGCTCGCGGAGGCCTTCGCCAAGGCCTGGTACAAGCTGCTGCACCGCGACATGGGGCCGCTGTCGCGCTACCTCGGCCCGTGGGTCCCAGAGCCGCAGCTGTGGCAGGACCCCGTGCCCGCGGTCGACCATGAGCTGATCGGCCCGGAGGACGCAGCGGCGCTCAAGGAGAAGATCCTCGCGTCGGGGCTGTCGCTCCCCCGGCTCATCGCGACGGCGTGGGCCTCGGCCTCGTCGTTCCGCGGCACCGACAAGCGCGGCGGGGCGAACGGGGCGCGGGTTCGCCTCGCTCCCCAGAAGGACTGGGAGGCAAACGAACCGGGCGAGCTCGCGACGGCGGTGGAGACCCTCGAGCAGATCCAGCAGGGCTTCAACCAGTCACAGTCCGGGGGGAAGAAGGTCTCGCTGGCCGACCTGATCGTGCTCGGTGGATGCGCGGCGGTCGAGCAGGCAGGAAGGAGCGCCGGGCACGATGTCCAGGTCCCCTTCACGCCAGGGCGGACCGACGCCTCCCAGGAGCAGACCGACGCGGAGTCCTTCGCCGTGCTCGAGCCGACCGTCGACGGATTCCGCAACTACATCCGGCCAGGAGAGCCGCTCCCTCTGGAGCACGGGCTGCTTGACCGGGCGTTCATGCTGACGCTGACCGCTCCCGAGATGACCGTGCTGATCGGCGGGATGCGCGCATTGAACGCTAACTTCGGGCAATCGCAGCACGGAGTCCTCACCGACCGGCCGCAGACGTTGACCAACGACTTCTTCACCAACCTGCTCGACATGAGCACGGAGTGGAAGCCGTCGGGCTCGGCCGACCACGTCTACGAGGGGCGCGATCGGGGTACCGGCGCGGTCAAGTGGACCGCCACCTCGGTCGACCTCGTCTTCGGCTCGAACTCACAGCTGAGGGCCCTGGCGGAGGCCTATGCCAGCGACGACGCCGGCGAGAAGTTCGTGCGCGACTTCGTTGCCGTGTGGGACAAGGTCATGAACCTCGACCGCTTCGACCGACCCTGACCGAGCGGCCCGCCAGCGACGTATACCTGGCCCGCCACGGCCAGACCGCCTACAACCTCGAGGGCCGTTTTCAGGGCCAGCTGCCGGTTCCACTCGACGAGACAGGTCGCGCGCAGGCGGTCGACCTGGCCGAGCGCGCGGCCGCGCACGGGTTCGCCGCCCTGTGGTGCAGCCCATTGCTGCGCGCGCGTGAAACCGCTGACGTCGTCGCCGAGCGCGTGGGCCTGCAGCCGCGCGAGGACGCGCGCTTCATGGAGACCGACGCGGGCGATTGGACGGACCGCAGCTTCGCCGAGATCCAGAGCGAGGCCCCGGATCAGTTCGCCGCGTTCGCGGCGGGCGACCCCGGCTTCGCGTTTCCGGGCGGCGAGTCCTTCGCCGAACAGGAGGAGCGCGTGAGTGCGGCGCTCGAGGACGTCGAACGGGGCGAGCTGCCGGCGCTCGTCGTATGCCACGGCATGGTCATCCGCGCCGCCTTCGCGCGGCGGGCGGGACATCCGGCGACACGCTTTGAGCGGGTGCCCAATGCCGCACTCGTCCCGCTCGACCCGTTCGAGGCCGAACGGGCCGACCTCGGCGGTGGCGCGGCGACGCCCTCCAGCTGAGGCCGAGCGTCTCAGCGCAGGATCACGCAGCCGGTCGTCGCGTGGGCCAGCAGCGTCCCGCCGTCCTCGGTGAGCAGACGGCCCTCTGCCGTGGCCGTGCGCCTACCACCGTGGACCACGCGCCCTTCGGCGAGCACGCGTCCGGTGTCAGTGCTCATCGCACGGATGTAGCGGACCTGCATGTCGGTGGTCGTGTAGCCAACCCCGGCCCAGAGCGTGCTGTGGACGGCGCAGCCCATGCATGAGTCGAGGAGCGTCGCGGCGATGCCGCCGTGGACCGATCCGATCGGGTTGTACATCCACTCCGCAGGCTCGACGGCGAAGACCGCCATGCCGAGATCCACCTCGACGATCGAGAAGCCCATCAGCCGCGCGATGGGTGGCGGCGGAAGCGACCCGTCGACGATCGCCCGCATGAACTCGATTCCCGAGAGCTCCGTCCCGGCAGCCGCCGTCGCTGCCGGGTCCTCCCAGTCGAAGCTGCGCATCCGCAGCTGACCAACCGCGCTCATACCGCACCCTCGGCGAGCACCGGGGCCGGCACCGTGCTGCGCAGCGGCGGTCCGAGGGCCGCCAGCGCGAGACCCGCGGCGAGCCCTCCCGCGACCGTGATCAGCCACGCCGAGTGAAAGCCCGACAGGGTCGCCGGCCCGGTGCCGAGGACGGCGACCAGCACGGCGACACCGAGCGCCGCACCGATCTGACGTCCCATCGTGAGGACCGCGGCGCCGGTGGCGAACCGCTCTGGCGCGAGCGACGAGGCGCCGGCGCCGGTGAGCGTCGGTATCACAAGCCCCACGCCGG
>JAOPZM010000021.1 GCA_025964115.1 Solirubrobacterales bacterium | reverse complement strand
CCGACAGGCGCTTGGCGAGCTTGTGCGCGAGGGAGATCGGCAGCGGCATCAGCTCCTCGGTCTCGTTCGACGCGTAGCCGAACATCATGCCCTGGTCGCCGGCGCCGGCGACGTCCAGCTCGTCTTCGTCGGCCGGATCGTGGCGCGTCTCATATGCGGCATCCACGCCCTGGGCGATGTCCGGCGACTGCTTGTCGATCGCGTTTATCACCGCGCAGGTGTGGCAGTCGAAGCCGTACGTGGCGTCGTCGTAGCCGATTTTCCGCACCGTGCTGCGGGCGATGTCCTGGATGTCCACATAGGTGTGGGTCGAGATCTCGCCGGAGACCACGATCAGGCCGGTGTTCACGAGCGTCTCGCACGCCACGCGGCCATAGGGATCGTCGGTCAGGACGGCGTCGAGGACCCCGTCGGAGATCTGGTCGGCGATCTTGTCCGGATGCCCCTCCGTGACCGACTCTGAGGTGAAGAGGAATTCGCTGTCGGAAAGCTCAGTCATGGCGTCGTGGGTTCAGCTCCAGGGGTCGGGGATGGCCGCCTACGGCGGCCAGGGTTGGCAAAAGTCGCCGAAGTCTATGCTGCGCGGGCGCGGCCGCGCTGACCGCGCTCGACGAAATCGATGATCAGCGGCACGCCGTCCATCCCGTAGCGGGCCCGCAGGCGATTCTCCAGAAAGTAGGCGTAGTCGCGCGTGACCCGCGCACGGGAGTTGACCTGGATCGCGAAGCGGGGAGGCCGCTCGCCGATCTGGGCCATGTAGATCAGCTTCAGCCGATGCTGGCTCGATCCGCGGCGTGTGCCCACGGGCGGCTGGCGGGCCTGGACGGCCTCCGAGAGGAAGCGGTTCAGCTCGGGCGTGGGTATGCGCCCCGCCATGCGGTCGCCGAGGGTGATCGCCTCGGTCAGCAGGCGCGAGACGTGGCGGCCGGTCTTGGCGCTCGCGGTCAGCACGCGAGGGCGCAGGCGCAGCTTCTCGGCCACGCGCGCCCGCTCGTGGTCGAGGTCCTCCTCGGGCGGGCGGGTACTCGAGAAAATGTCCCACTTGTTGAGGACGATCGCCGTCGCGCAGCCCGCCTTCATCGCCAGCTCGGCGATCCGCAGGTCCTGCGAGGTGACCCCTTCGGCGGCATCGCAGACAACGAGGGCCACGTCCGCGCGCTCGGCGGCGCGCTGGGAGCGCAGGGCCGTGTAGTACTCGACCGAGTCAGAGACCTTCGACTGGCGGCGCATGCCGGCCGTGTCCACGAGGATCAGCTTGCGGTCCCCGACCATCAGCGGCATGTCGATCGCGTCGCGTGTCGTGCCGGCATCCTCGGAGACGATCACCCGCTCCTCGCCGAGAAAGCGGTTCACCAGCGAGGACTTGCCGACGTTGGGCCGGCCGATGATCGCGAGGCGGATGGCGTCCGCGTCCGCCTCGAGCTCGCCATCCGGCAGCAGCTCGACGATGCGGTCGAGCAGGTCGCCGGATCCCAGCCCCTGCGCGGCGGACACGGCGAGCGGCTCGCCGAGCCCGAGGCGGTGGAACTCGGCCGCGAGCGGCAGATCGGCCACGCCGTCGATCTTGTTCGCGGCGACGATCGTCGGCAGCGGCGCGCGGCGCAGCAGCTCGGCCATCTCCTCGTCGCCGGGTCGCACCCCGGCGCGAGCGTCGACGACGAGCACCGCCACCTGTGCGTCGGCGATGCCTGCGCGCGCCTGGTCGCGGATCGAGCCGGCGAGCGGATCCTCGTCCTCGAAGTCCATGCCACCCGTGTCGATCAGCTTGAACTGGCGGCCGTTCCACTCGCAGTCGAGCTCCTTGCGGTCGCGCGTGACGCCCGGGCGCTGGTGCACGACCGCCTCCCGCGTTCCGGTGAGGCGGTTGATGAGCGAGGACTTGCCCACGTTTGGATAGCCGACGACGGCGACCTTCATGAGGCCAGTATGACTGGCTGGGTGCCCCCTCCCGGTCAGCTGGACGGCGTGCACGCGAGCGCGAGCGCCGCGATCCGCTCGACCACCTGATCCACGCCGAGACCGGTCGTGTCGAGCGTCACGGCACCCGGCGCCGGCCGCAGCGGACCGTGCTCGCGGGTGATGTCGCGCTCGTCACGCATCGCCTGCTCGGCCAGCACCACCTGCACGTCCGCGCCGAGCTCGGCGGCCCGCCGGCGCGCGCGCTCGAGGGCGTCGGCCGTCAGGAAGATCTTCAGCTCCGCCTGCGGGGCGACGACGGTGCCGACGTCGCGGCCCTCGGCGACCCAGTCTCCGGCGGCGAGCAGCGCGCGCTGCTTGGCGACGAGCACACGGCGCACGTCGGGGTCGGCCGCCACGCGCGAGGCGGCCTCGGAGACCTCGGGAGCGCGAATCGCCTCGGTCACGTCACGGCCGTCGAGCAGCACGCGTGGCGCCGCGGAGGGGCTCGCGAGCTGCATCTCCATCTTCGCTGCGCCGGCCAGCTCGGCCGGTGGCTGGCCGGCGTGCTCGAGCGACAGCAGCGCGACGCAGCGATACATCGCGCCGCTGTCGAGGTAGCCGTAGCCGAGCTCGCGCGCGAGCGCGCGGGCCACCGTGGACTTGCCGGCCCCGGCGGGCCCGTCGATCGCTATCAGCATGGCCGCCCGAGCGAGCTCATGAGCGCAGCGCCGCGAGGTCCTCGACGAAGCTCGGATAGGAGACGGCGGCGACCTCCATGCCCTGGACCTCGACACCCTCCTTCGAGGCCAGTCCGGCGACGGCGCCCATCATCGCGAGGCGATGGTCTCCGCGCGCATCCAGCGTGCCGCCCCGCAGGCCTCCGTTGCCGCGGACGGCGAAGCCGTCGCTGGTGGCCTCGATGTCGGCGCCCAGCCCGCGCAGCCCCTCGACGACGCCCGCGATCCGGTCGGACTCCTTGACGCGCAGCTCCTGAGCTCCGCGCACCACCGTCTCGCCCTCGGCGAAGCAGCCGAGCAGCCCCACCAGCGGCAGCTCGTCGATCGCGAGGGGCACCTCTTCGGGCTCCACCACCGTGCCCTCGAGCGCGCCGTATGCGACATCGAGGTCGCTGACGGGCTCCTCGCCCGTGAGCTCGCCCGTCTCCTCCTCCAGGTCGCCGAGGACGATGCCCTGCATGCGGCGGACGATGCGCAGGAAGCCCGATCGCGTCCAGTTGACGCCGACGTCTGCGATCAGCAGGCGCGAGCCGGGCACGAGCACGCCCGCGGCGACGAGGAACGCGGCCGAGCTCGCGTCGCCCGGCACCCTCACGCTGTCGAGCAGCAGCTCGTCCGCGTTGACGACGGTCACATGACGGCCGTGCCGATGGATCGACGCTCCGGCGCGCAGGAGCATCCGCTCGGTGTGGTCGCGGCTGCGGCCGGGCTCGCCGACGGTGGTCGCGCCGTCGGCGGCGAGGGCGGCGAGCAGCACGCATGACTTGACCTGGGCGCTTGCGACCTCCAGCTCGCAGGAGATCGCGCGCAGCCGCGCTCCGCGGACGACGAGCGGCGCGAAGCGGCCGCCGGTCGGCTCGATCTCGGCGCCCATCAGGCGCAACGGCTCGGCGATCCGGTCAACGGGCCGACGGCGGATCGAGTCATCGCCGTCGAGCGTGAAGGAGCGCCCAGCCTGGGCCGCCAGCCAGCCCGGCAGCAGGCGCAGCAGCGTGCCGGCGTTGCCGACGTCGATCGGCCCCTCCGGCTCGCGCGCCTCACGCAGGCCGGTTCCGCGCACGACCACCTCCTCCCCGCGCTGCTCGACCAGCGCACCGAGCGCGCGGACTGCCTGCAGCGTGGAGTTCGTGTCGGCCGCCTGCAGGTAGCGCTCGATCCGCACCGGTTCCGATGCCATCGCCCCCAACAGCGCCGCCCGGTGTGAGATCGACTTGTCAGCCGGCGCACGCAGCTCGCCGGATAGTCCGCGTGCGGGCTCGAAAAGCATGTCCACCTGACCCTATTATGCCCGCGGCTATCAGGCCCGGGCGACCGGGAATCCGAGGTCGGCGATCAGCTGTTGAGCGCGCTGGGAGTGCTCCTCGCCGCCGATCCACAGCGCCACGACGCCCTGACGGTTGTCCTCAGAGGGCGACAGCGCCATGTCGACGATGTTGACACCTGCGCCGCCGAGCGCGAGCGCTATGTCGGCGATGACGCCCGGGCGGTTCGGCACCGAGGCGCGGATCTCGTGCACCGGCCCACCGGTCAGGCCCGCGCCGAGCAGCGCCTCACGGTCGCCGCGCGCGGCCTCGTTCCAGGACCTCACAGCCTCCGCGTCGCCGCGCTCGAGCGCCGAGCGAATGCCAGCCAGCCGTGCGGCGAACTCGTCGATGCCGGCGATGAGCGCGTCCCGGTTTGACATGTAGATGTCCGTCCAGATCGCGCTGTTGGCGCCGGCCACCCGGGTGGCGTCGCGAAAGCTCGGCCCGACCGCAGGCAGCCGCGGCGAGGACTCCTCGCCGAGCAGGCTCGCGGCCTGGCTGGCGAGCAGGTTGGCGAGCACGTGCGGCAGGTGCGACACGCAGGCCATCAGCCGGTCGTGCGTCTCCGCGTCGATCGCCGTCGGCTGGGCCCCGAAGCCCGTGAGCAGACGGTGCAGGCGCTCATAGAGCACGCCGGCAGTGCTGCCGCGCGCCGGCGTCAGATACCAGGTGGCGCCGTCGAAGAGATCCTCTCGCGCATGCTCGACGCCTGAGGTCTCTGCGCCGGCGAGCGGGTGGCCGCCGATGAAGCGCTCGTCCTGTCCCACGTCGGCGAGCACCCGCTTGGTGGAGCCGACGTCGGTGACGACGCAGCCGGCCGCGGCGCTGTCGAGCGCAACGCGCACCGTGTCGGCGAGCGCGCCGACCGGCGTGGCGACGAACACCACGTCGGCGCCGGACACGGCCTCGTGCGGGTCCTCGGCCTGCGTGTCGATCGCGCCGAGCTCCAGCGCAGCGGCGCGAACGCCCGGCTGCGGGTCATAACCGCAGACGGTCGCATGCGCGCGGCGCCGCGCGGCCAGGCCGATCGAGCCTCCGATCAGCCCGACCCCGAGCAACGCGATCTTCACGCCGGGCTGAGCGCCTTGCCGGCGAGCGCCGCGACGCGCTCCACGGCGCTGACGTACTCCGCGAAGCCATCCGCGCGCAGAGCCTGCGGGCCGTCGCAGACGGCCTCCTCCGGGGTGGGGTGAGTCTCGACGATGATGCCGTCGGCGCCCGCCGCGGCCGCGGCCAGCGACAGCGGCAGCACGAGCTCCCGGCGGCCGGCCGCATGACTGGGGTCGACGATCACCGGCAGGTGCGAGAGCTCCTTCAGGATCGGCACCGCCATCAGGTCCAGCGTGACGCGCCGGTGGTCGGTCTCGAACGTGCGGATTCCCCGCTCGCAGAGCATCACCGAGGGGTTGCCTTCCTTGAGGATGTACTCGGCCGCCATCAGCAGCTCATCGAGCGGGGCCGACAGGCCACGCTTGAGCAGGGCTGGGCGCCCGGAGCGGCCGATCTCCGCCAGCAGCGTGTAGTTCTGCATGTTGCGAGCGCCGATCTGGATCACGTCGGCGACCTCGAGGACCGCGTCCAGGTCGCGGACGTCCATCAGCTCGGTGACGATCGGCAGGCCGGTCTCGGCCTTGGCCTCCGCCAGCAGTTTCAGGCCCTCCTGGCCGAGGCCCTGGAAGGCGTAGGGGGAGGTGCGTGGCTTGTAGGCGCCGCCCCGGAAGAGCGTGCCACCTGCGTCGCGCACGACCCGTGCCGTCTCGAGCACCTGGTCGCGCGATTCGACCGTGCACGGCCCCGCGATCATCGCGAAGTTCTCGCCCCCGATCTTGCGCCCTCCGATGTCGAGCACAGTCCGCTGGCCGTGGGTGATCTGGATCGAGGCGAGCTTGTACGGCTTGAGGATCGGCACAACCCGGTCCACCCCCGGCTGGCCCTCGAGGCCGAGGCTCTCGACGCTCACGTCCTGCTCGACGTCGCCGATCGCGCCGATCACGGTTACGCGCGCGCCGCGGCTTCGGTGGGCCAGCGCCCCCGCACGCTCGATCTTCTCGACGACCGCGTTCACCTCCTCGTCCGTCGCGGTCTCCTTCATCACGATCATCATTGACTCATCCTTTCACTGACGCCTGGAAATGGTAGAGGTGCTGCCACTGCGGCTCGGCGGCGTGCCGCCGCTCGCTCGTGAGGTGGGCGCAAGGCCCGCGCTTAAGGCGCTCGGTCCGTCGAGGACCCGGTGCGACCATGCGAGCCCTCTCACGAGTGGGCTCGGGCCGAAGCGCCTAGCTAAATCGCCAGGCGTAGAAGGACGACCAGCCGGCTGGCGCTAGAGGGGTACGAGCTGATGTGCAAGCCGATCTGTGCATGTCGTCCAAGGGCTTTGTAGCAGAGAAACGGCCTTTGGTCGAATGCTGGGCGGCAACTTCGCGCGACGTGAGACGGAAAACACGGTCCGTGCCCCGGTCCAACCGGCCGGTTACGCTCAGCGGGTGACAGCCGGCTGAAGCACCTCGGCGAGCGCCGCCAGGAAGCGCTCGTTCTCCTCGGGAAGACCGTAGGTGACGCGCAGCGCCGGTGTCTCGGAGCCGAGCGCGGTTCCGCCGCGCACGAGCACCCCGCGATCCAGCAGCCCGCGCATGATCTCAGCCTCGTCAACGTCCTGGCCGAGGTGAACCCAGCAGAAGTTGGCCTGCGAGTCGGCGAAGCCGATCCCGAGCTCGCGCAGGCCCTCGGCGAGGGAGTTGCGCTCGGCGACGGTGCGTGCGACTCGTTCCTCCACCTCGTCCTGGTGGGAGAGCGCCTCGAGCGCCGCTGACTGGGCGAGGGCGTTGCAGAAGAAGGGCTGGCGTACCTGGTCGAGCGCCTGGGGCAACGCCTCAGAGCCGCACAGCGCGAAGCCCACGCGCAGACCGCAGAGGCCATGGACCTTTGAGAAGGTGCGCAGCAGGGCGAGGTTCGGGTGGCGCTCGAGCAGGGCGATCGACGCGTCGGGGTCCGCCAGCAGGTTGAACTCGCAGTAGGCCTCGTCGACGATCACGCAGACGTGCGACGGCACCTCCGCGAGGAAGCCGGCGATGCTCGAAAGCGGCAAGGCGGTGCTCGTCGGGTTGTTCGGGTTGCAGACGATCACCAGTCGGGTCGCGACGGTGATCTCCGACAGCATCGCCTCGAGGTCGTGACGCTCGGAGCCGTCGAGCGCGACGGTCACCGCCGTCGCTCCCGATGCGGCGCTGAGGTGCGGGTAGACGGAGAACGAGGGCCACGCGTAGAGGACCTCGGCACCGGGCTCGAGCAGCGCCTCCCCCGCGGCCAGCAGGATGTCGCATGACCCGTTGCCGATCGCGATCCGCGAGGCGGGCACGCCGTAGCGGTCGCTGAGCCGGCGGCGCAGCAGCGAGTTGGACGGGTCGGGATAGCGGTTGAGGTTCACGAGGGCGTGCTGGATCGCCTCGCGCACCGCCGGTAGCGGCGCGAACGGCGACTCGTTGCTCGCCAGGCGCACGAGCGGAGCGTCCTGCGCGTAGCCGCCCGCGGCCGGATACACCGGGAGGCGGCGGATGCGCTCTGAGAACTCGATGGCCACCCGCCTATTGTGCCCAGGCCAGCCCCACGACGCCGTTACGACCTCAATTCCCGACCTCGATCGGCCGGCTCTTCCTCCATGACTACCCTGTAACCGTGAGGGCTTTGCCCCTCCCGGGCCGGTCTTTCCGCGCCTATTCGGCCGGCATGTCGGAGGACCGCAGCCTTATTGCGCCGCGTGCAGGTCCGCGCGCAGCGCGCGGGCGTCGCCGAGATAGACGTGCACCGGCTCGTGATCCTCCTCGGCGTAATAGTGGATCAGGACCCGGATCACGCGCGGCATCGACCGTGGCACGGGGATCTCGCGGGCGCACAGCAGTGGCACGTTCTCGAAGCCGATCGCCCGCGCGGCCGCCGCGGGGAATTCGGCGTTGAGGTCATTGGTAGCCGTGAAGATGCAGCTGACGACGTTCTGCGGCGACAGCTGGTTGCGGGCCAGGACCGTCTGCATCAGCTCCGTGGTCGCGTCGAGGATGTCCTGGGCGTCGTTGTGCTCGACGCTGATCGCGCCCCGAAGGGCGAAGAGCCGCTGCATCGGGGCGATTCTGTCAGAGCGCCCGGAGGCGCTCGACCTCGGCGGCCCGCAGCAGGCGGTGCTCCCCCGGTTGCAGGGCGCCGAGGCGCAGGGGGCCGAAGGCGATGCGCTGCAACTCGAGCACCGGATGCCCGAGCGCCTCGCATATGCGCCGCACCTGTCGGTTGCGGCCCTCGTGGATCGTCATCTCGATCATGTTGGCGCGCAGGCGCCGCACGAGCGCGGGCGCCGTGGGCGAGCCGTCGAGCGGCACGCCGTGTCGCAGGGCCTCGAGGGTGCCCGCGCCGAGCGGGCCGCCACCGAGCCTGGCACGGTAGGTCTTGGGCACCTCGAAGGAGGGGTGGGTCAGCCGGTTGGCGAGCTCGCCGTCGTTCGTGAGCAGGATCAGGCCGCTCGAGTCGGCGTCGAGCCGGCCCACCGGATACAGGCGCAGCCCGCGTGCGGGGACGAGCCCGACGACGGTGGGGCGCCCGTGCGTGTCGCGAGCGGTCGAGACGACCCCCACCGGCTTGTGCACGGCATAGACGACCCGCGGCTCGGCGCCCTGAAGCGGCCTGCCGTCGACGGTCACACGGCTGCTCGCGTCCACGGCCAGCGCCGGATCGGTGACGGACTGCCCGTCGACGGTCACGCGGCCCTCGCCGATCAGCTTCTCGGCGGCGCGCCTGGAGGCGACGCCCGCGTGGGCGAGGTACTTGACCAGTCTCATTCGTGCTGGATCCGGGAAGGAGCTCATGTGCTGCAACCATTACAGCCAGCCGGGGCCCAGCTGCCGCCGGCGAGATCGCCATGGACCTTCAACTACTCGAGCAGACACTCGCTGACCGCGGCGAGCCGGCGTTTCGCGCCCGTCAGATCTGGCGTTGGGCTGCCGCGGGAGCGGAGGGCTTCGACGAGATGACCGATCTCCCGGCAGCCCTGCGCGACGCGCTGGCGAGCGAGCTGCCCTTCTCGAGCCTCACCCTGCGCAGCGAGGCGCGCGCCAGCGACGGGACAGTCAAGGCGCTGTTCGCGACGGCCGATGGGCGTCCGCTGGAGGCCGTGCTGATGCGCTACCGAAACCCTCCGGGATCGGGAGCCGGCCGCAGCTCGATCTGCGTCTCATCCCAGTCGGGCTGCCCGTTGACCTGCACCTTCTGCGCGACCGGCAGGATGAGCTTCGCGCGCAACCTGACGGCGTCTGAGATCGTCGAGCAGGCGCTCCACTTCAGACGCATGGAGGTTGCGCCTCGCCCGCGAGCGCGCTCCCGAGCGTACGGGGCCTCCGGGCGATCAGATGCTGCCCGACAGCCGATCTCC
>JAOPZM010000007.1 GCA_025964115.1 Solirubrobacterales bacterium | reverse complement strand
CCTCCTCCGAACCCGCCGCCGCCGCCGCCGAACCCGCCGCCCCCGAGGCCGCCGCCGGCACCGCCGAGTTTGGGCGTCTGGCCGGTGCCGGTCGTGCCGGTTGTTTTCGCCGCGGGGAGCAGGACGGTCTCGCCCGCTTTCAGACCGCTCAGGACGATCGTGCTGCTGTTGCCCGCCAGCCCCGTCGTGACGGCCTGCCGTACCTGTTTGCCGCCGCGTTCCACGGTCACGCTGCCGGCGGTGATGGCGCTCGTCGGGACGTTGAGGCCTTCGGCCTGCTTGACGACGACTTCGGCGGTCGCGCTCATCCCGGGCTTCAGCCCCGACCCGGTCTGTTCGAGCTGGAAGGTGACGTTGTAGCTCACCGCTCCGCTCGTGCTCGTCGAGAGCACGGCCACGCCCACCACGCGCGCCGCGAACTTGCGACCTTCGAGCGCTTCGACGGTGACAGTGGCGATCTGACCGACGTTCACGTTGCCGATTTCCGATTCGCTCAGCGGCACGACGACCTGGTAGCCCTGCACGTCGACCAGTTCGATGAACGCGCTGCTGGTGCTCGTGCTGCTGCTGGTACTGCTTTCCCCGCCGGTCGTGCTGGCACTGCCGGTTTTGGCGCTGCCGGCGGCCGAGCTTGCGCCGCCTGTGCTCGTGGCGCCCCCGCCGGTGCTCGTGTTGGCGATCGTCTGGAAGGTGCCGGTGCCGCTCGAGCTGGCTCCGGTTGTCGAACCGCCGCCTGTGCTCGTGCCGCCGGCGCTGCCCGCGCCCGTGCCGCCGCCGCCCGCTGCGGTTCCCCCGCCCGCGCTACCTTTGCCGGTCGTCCCGCCGCCGGTGCCCGTGACGGTGGCTCCAGTCGAGGCGCCGGCACCGGGGCTTGCACTGCTGGCGCTGGCGCCCGCCGACGTGCCGGTGGCCGCGCCGGAGCTTACGCCGCCGGATGACGTTTCCGTCCCGGAGCCGGAGACGCTTTCGCCGACGGCGTTCTTGATCGAGGCGACGACTCCTTCGGCGGGTGCGTAGAGCTTCGTCTGCGCGAGCGCCTGGCGAGCTTTTTCGACCGTCATCAGGGCGCTCTTGACGTTGTTTTCCGCGGTCACCACGGTCGATGTCTTGGGGGGCGCCGCTTTGACTTCGTTGGAGGCGAGCGTGGCCTGGGCCGAGAGTTCGGCGCTGGTGAGGTTGGTGCGTGCCTGCGCGATCGTCTGTTCGCTCTTGAGTGTGGTCGCCGACTTCGCGTGCTTTGCGTTTGTGACGGCGTTGCGCGCGCTGTCGATCGACTGCTGGCCCTTGGCGGTTCCGGCGGCCTGGTTGTTCTGCGCGGTCAGAATCGTGAACCCGTCCTGGCTCACCTTCGTTTCGTCGGACCTGACCGTTGCTTCAGCGGAGGAGAGCTTCGATTCCGCTGAGCTGACCTTCTGTTCGCTCACCGGCGCTTTGCTCCGTTCGGCGGCCAGCAGGTTCCTTGCTTCTTCGACCTGGGCCTTGGCTTCGGCGAGCGCCCGTTCGTCTGTGCCGCGCTGGCTCATGTCCTGGTTGACCACGTCCTGCTGGCTCGTCGCTTCGACCGCGACCGACCGTTCGGTGTTCCTCAATGACACTTCGGCCTGCGAGAGGCTCGCGCGGGCGGAGGTCTCTTCCGATTTCGCGGTCTGTTGGTCCTGTCGAAGGGTCTGCCGGGCGGAGTTGACCGCGGCTTTGGCCTGGCTGGCGCCGACTTCGGCCTGGCGTCCTTCGGCGGGCGTCAGTCCCTTGACCGCATCCTGATAGGAGGCTTGGGCCGTGCTCAGGCTGATTTCGGCCGAGCGCAGGCTCGACTGCGCGCTGCTCGGGTTGATTTCGGCGAGCAGCTGACCAGCTTTCACTTTGTCGCCGACGCTCACGAGGACATGTGTGAGCGTGCCGCCGCTGGCGAAGTTGACGCTCATGTTGGCCGCGGGCTTGAGGGTTCCGCTTCCGGACACGGTCTGCTGCACCACGCCCTGTGCCACGGTTGCCGTGCGGCGGCTCTGCGCGGTCGCGGATGATGCTTGGCCGACGGTGGTGATAGCGACGACGATCGCCGCTACGCACAGGACGCCCAGAGAGATGATGAGCCACCGGGGCGTGCGTCTTTGGGCGGATGTCATAGGCCAAGGATCGCCGCCTCAACCAAGAACTTCGTAAGAAGTCGATGCAGCGCCTCTTACGCGTTTCTTCGCCGCCGCTGGCAGCCTACCCTTGAGAGCGATGCTCGTGGAAAGGCCGCAATGAGTGCGCCAGACAGGCTCGACCGCCGCGCGGCGGCCGGCGCTGCGCCTCGGATCCTGGTCGTCGACGATGAGCCCGCCGTCCGACAGGCGCTGGCGCGCGCGCTCGCACTGGAGCGATACGAGATCGCGCTCGCGGCCGACGGCGAGCAGGCACTCGATCTACTCGCCGAGGGGAGCTATGAAGCGATCCTGCTCGACATCATGATGCCGGGCATGAGCGGCCTCGAGGTGTGCAGGCGCATCCGTGGCGGCGGCATCGGCACGCCCGTGCTGATGCTGACCGCACGCGACGCGATCGATGATCGCGTCGCCGGCCTGGACGCCGGCGCCGACGACTACCTCGCCAAGCCGTTCGCGCTGCGCGAGCTGATGGCACGCGTGCGGGCGCTGCTTCGCCGCAACGGCGGCGAAGGCGAGGATCTGCGGCCGCTCGCATACGCTGACCTCACGCTCGACCTGGTCAGCTATGAGGTCCGCCGAGGGGCTCGCGAGCTGACGCTCACACGCACGGAGTTCCGGTTGCTCGAGCTGTTCCTGCGCCACCCGCGCCAGGTGCTGACGCGCTCGGTGATCTTCGAGCACATTTGGGGCTATGACTTCGGCGCGAGCTCCAACTCGCTGGGCGTCTACATCGGCTACCTGCGTCGCAAGACCCAGGCGGGCGGCGAGCCGTGCCTTCTGCATACGGTGCGCGGCGTCGGCTACGTGCTCCGAGAGCGATGACCTTCCGTCACAGGATCACGCTGGTGGCCACCGCCGCGGTCGCGATCGCCGTCCTCATCGCCTCGGCGCTCACGTACCTGTTCGTCGCGGACCAGCTCCACCGCCAGGTCGACAACTCGCTGCGCGACACGGCCGCCGGCCTGCAGCGCGGGATCTCGGCCGGCGCCGGGCAGGGGCGCGGTGGCGAGCCGCCCGGAGCGCCTCCCGGCATCGGGGCGAGTCAGCTACGGCAGTTCCTGCAGCAGCGGCGCCAGGCCGAACGGAACGGCTCGCACTCGCCAAGGTTGCTCCTGCAGACACCCAAAGGGCTGCTCGGCGAGAACCGCGGCGTGTTCCAGGCGCTCGGCCCGCACGGCGAAGTCCTCGTGCCGCCGGCGGGCGGCGCGGCCACCCTGCCCGTTGACGCCCGTGCCCGCAACCTTGCGCGCTCGGGAGGGCACAGCTACTTCTCGGAAACCCGCGTCGGCTCCGACCACCTGCGGGTACTCACCGTTGCGCTCTCGGCCGGCACGCCGGCGCGGGCGATCCAGATCGCGCGCTCGCTCAACGAGGTCGACCACACGCTCTTCAACCTGCGGCTCATCCTGGCGCTCGTGGCACTGGGGGGAATCGCACTGGCCGCTCTGCTCGGCTCGCTGGTCAGCCGCGCAACCATCTCCCCCGTGCGGCACCTGACCGAAGCCGTCGAGCATGTGACGGAGACTCAGGACCTCGCGCGCCGCATACCGAGCGGCGGGGGCGGCGAGCTCAGCCGGCTTGCCACGAGCTTCAACACGATGCTCGACGCGCTCGCAAGCTCGATGCGCGCGCTCGACGCCTCGGCGCGGGTCCAGCGACAACTGGTCGCCGACGCGTCACACGAGCTGCGCACGCCGGTCACGAGCCTGCGCGCGAACATCGAGGTGCTGCAGCAGGGATCCTCGCTCTCGGAGTCCGACCGAGAGCGCCTGCTGTCGGATGTCGTCGAGCAGCTCGAGGACCTCACGACGCTCATCAATGACGTGATCGAGCTCGCGCGAGGCGACGAGCCGCCCACAGTGCTGGAAGAGGTGCGCTTCGACCTCCTCGTGGCGGAGGAGATCGCCCAGGCACGCAGGCGCGTACCCGAGGCGCACATCGGTGAAGACCTGCAGGAGACGCTCGTGCTCGGCGACCCCCAGCGACTGGCCCGAGCCGTGAAGAACCTGATCGACAACGCTCTGAAGTTCGGGCCCACGGACGGCTCGATCGAGATCGCTCTGATCGACGGCGAGCTGACAGTGCGCGACCACGGCCCCGGCATCGCCGCGGCCGACATGCCGCACGCCTTCGATCGCTTCTACCGTGGCGCCAGCGCCCGCGCCCTGCCGGGTAGCGGCCTGGGCCTTGCAATCGTGCGCCAGGTCACCGACGCTCACCGCGGCGAGGTCAGCGCCGAGGACGCCCCGGGCGGCGGCACGCTCATGCGCCTGCGTCTGTCCCCTTTGTCCTTCGACTCGGGGGAGACCGAGAAACCGGCGCCGGCGGCATCGGTCAGCGCAGGGCGGCGCTGACGCGACCGAGATCTCACGGGCAGAGTTTCGATCCACCCGCATCGTAATTGTGTTACGCTCGCCGCGATCGGCGGCAGAGGACGGCGGAAGATCGGAGGAGTTGGGTGCGCAGGGTTCATATCTCGCGGGTGCTCCCGGCACTCCTCGGCTTGGCATTGACGGGCTCGATGGTCTTCGGCTGCGCGTCGGGCGCGTTCGCTGAAGCCTCGAGTGAACCGCTCTCGGCGGAAGCGCTGATGTCCGATGTGCGCACCTACGCCGCCTTGGCGCCTGAGCATCTGACGGGGACGACCAACGCTGCTGCGACCGAGCGGTGGATCTCCGAACAGCTGCGCGCGACGGGCCTCAGCACCGGCGCCGACGCCTACAAGTTCCTTCGCTTCATCCCGTGGCACGTGGGGCTCAGCATCGAAGGTGTCCCCGCCACAAGCCTCGTCGCGCGTCTCTATTCGGGGACGACGCCGTCTGGTGGGCTGGCCGCCCCGCTCGCCTACGCGGAAACCGGCAGCAAGAGCGAGCTCGAAAAGGCTCACGTGAGCGGCAGGATCGCCGTCGTCGAAGTCCCGACCGCCGACACCGCGACCGCGCCGACGCTTGACGGAGCGGTGAAGGCCGCGAAGGAAGCGGGCGCGGCTGCGCTGGTCGCCGTGACGAGCGGCCCGGAGGACTATCCGGTCCAAGAGGACATCGATTCCCGTGCGGGCGTGCTCGGAATACCGGTGCTGTTCGTCGGCAAACGCTCAGGCGCAACGGTGATCGAACACGCGAAGGCCGGCTCGACGGCGAACCTGCTCGTGAGCGCCGTCACGGGGTGGGGGTGCGACAGCAACGTCTACGGCGTGCTGCCGGGACGGGACGCCTCGCGCGACATCGTCATCGGCACGCCGTCGACGGCGTTCGACTCGGCGGCGTCCGAGCGCGGAGCGGGGGTGGCGGCGTTTCTCGGGCTGGCGAGGCACTTCGCAGCCCTGCCAATCAGCCAACGGCCCGCGACGCTCGTGTTCGTCGCGACCACTGGGCACGAGAATGGCTTCCTGGGGCTGCCGACCTTCATGAAGAAGCATCCGGAATGGTTCGCGCACGCCGAAGCCTACGTTCACCTCGGCGCTTCGCTTGCCGCACGGCTGATCACGGAAGCGCCCTCGGGCATGCTCCTGCAATCCCCGCTGGACGATCCGACGCGCCTCATGTACACGAGCGAGAACCCGGTGCTCCAGGGCATCGCACAGGGTGCGTTCGCAACCACGGGGATCGCCTCCTCATCGCCAGGCGTGCGCAATGTCGGCGAGCAGGTTTACGCGTATGACGCGGGCGTACCGGTCGTATCCGTGAGCGGAGGCAGCTTCTACTTCCATACGGCCGGTGACCAGGCCGATGGCGTGGATCCTGCCGAGGAGGAACGCGTGGCGTTGGCCTTTCGCAGCTCGATCGAAGGAATCGCGGCACTGCCGACAGGGACGGTGCTCGCCGCAAACGGCGTCGCGGACGAACTGGGCGCCCACCAGACCCCCACCTCGCCAGGCGGAGGGACACCGATTCCGGCCGATGCTCCCGTGGCCGTCGAAAAATGCCCTGCGCCGCGCATACGGTCCGGGACGGCCAGCGCTCCGAGCACCAACGAACGTCCCATCGGAGTAAGCGCGGGAGCGGGTCTCGTCCCGACCTACGACGAACCCTTCCCTGCCTATCCGTGGGAGGGCCAGTACCAGTCACGCACCTTCGTGACGCCCTCGCACGCCACAGGGGCGAAGCTGTACGGGACCATCTTTGCGCCGCTCAGCATGAGCAAGGGCCAGCCGGACGCCCGCTTTGGCTCGCGCCGCCCGGCGCTCGTCATCGGTCCGGGCAGCGGCCCAGGCGTGCAGGCCTTCTATCAGTGGGCTGCGCGCGACCTCGCCGGACACGGCTACATCGCGGTCACGATCGATCCACAGGGCGTCGGCTATTCCGAAACGTTCCCGCCTGGAGGCTGCAGCGTCTCATCCGGCACCAGCCTGAGCGCACTCTGCCCCGGCGTACCGTTCCAGCAGGCGAGCAACTACGTCGACGGGCTCCGGACGGGCATCGACTACGTCCTCTCCGAAGCCGACCCATGGCACGGTCATGTCGATCCAACGCGCATCGGGATCGCCGGCCACTCCCTGTCAGCACGCGCCGCCAGCTGGCTGCAGGGCACTGACGCGCGCGTGCGTGCCGCCGTCGCGTGGGACAACCTCGCGTCCAACCTCCAGGGTGACGCCGGCTCGCCGAGCGGCGGCGGCTTGGCGGGAAGTCTGATTGGCGGCGAACTGCCGGGCGAAAGCGAGCCGGTCACTCCTCGGGTGCCCTCGCTCGGGGAGGCATCGGACAACAAGGGAACGACGACGCCCACGAACGAAGATCCGAACCAGAAGAAGACGGCATATGAACTGTGGCGCTCCGCCGGACTGCCGTCGATGGAGGTTGTCTTCAAAGGCGCAAGTCATCTCGACTGGGGCCAGTCCTCGACAACCACCGAAAAGAAGGCCGAAGAGCTCGAGCACTTTGAGTACTACACGCGCGCCTGGTTCGACCGTTGGCTTCTGAATGACACGAGCGCTACCGAACGGCTGCTCACCCGGACGGTCGAGGGCGTACCGCTACAGGAACTCCTCAGCACCAAATTTTACTCAGGCGCATTCCTTGACGGGCATGACTGCAAGGACCTCGCCGAAGCATGCCCGTGATGACTCCCGAGAAGACCCCACGGAGACCGGGGCGGCCGCGTCTGGACGTGGACGAGGCCGCGGTGCTTGACGCGGCGGTCGAGGTGTTCGCCAATGACGGCTACTTCGGCGCGACGGTCGACGAGATCGCGCGCCGCGCGGGAACGTCCAAGCCGCTCCTCTTCCGCCGCTACCGGACCAAGGACGCGCTTTTCGACCTAACCGTGGAGCACGAGGTCCGATTCCTCACTGAGCGCCTGTTCCGCGCCTACGAGTCGAGCCTCGAGCTCTCGATCCCGGAGTCCATAATGCCCGGTGTCGAGGCGATTCTCTCTTATGCCCACAGTCGTCCCGATGGCTTCCGCCTGCTGTTTCAGGCGGGCTTCACAGCCGGCCAAGGTGCGACGCCGGCGTTCGACAAGGTCCGCGGGCTCGTAACCGACCGAATCGCCGAGGTGACCCTTCTGCGGCTCGAGGAGCTCGGGGTACCGAGCGGGCCGCCCGCAGCCGCGATCCTGGCCTCCGCGATGGTCGGCGCCTCCGAGCATGTCGCCCGGCTCGCCGTCGAGGACCCAAGCCTCGATCCCGGCGCCACTGGTGCGCTGCTCGCAGAGTTTCTCGCGTTTGGAATGACGGGGCTCAGCAGGCACGCGCTGGCCGCGCCATATACGCGGTCTGGTTTGATCCGGCGCAGAGGGGGTACTAGGCAGTAAGAGAACGGCACGGGGGAAGGAATGCCAAGGACCGAAACTCAGGTCGTGGAGTTGTCGCGCCGCGACTCTGTCAATGGATTCGCATATGAGTACGACGAGTCTCTGGCGACTGTGAAAGAGATTCAGCGTACCCACCAACAGCGAATTAATTGGTGGCACACTAGAGTTGATGCAGAGGTCGACGCGGACGCGGCCTAGCATGGGTGTTCCGCTGGCTGACTGACACTCGAGGCGCGAGCATCGGAAGCGAGGACGGCGATGAGAGCAGCTGGGACCGGGCTAAGTCTGCGCGTTTGGGGGCTCGCGATCGCAGCCTGCATCGTCTGTGCCGCGATCGCCTCGAACGCGGCTGCCGAAGCGCCCGTCCAGCCCTACGGCAGCAATGACGCTGGTGGGTTCGCCAACGTTCTGCCCGCTGGCGAGAACGGTCTCGACAACGGCGCCCAGCTCGCCGAATTTCAGCTCAACGGCACCTTCCCACCGCATTTCACGGACCAGCTGCCGCTCTATGCCAACCTTCTCTACGCCTCGCCGACGCTGACCCGCGAACAGATCCCCAGCTACTTCAAGGACGCCACCTTTGGTGTAAAGGAAGGCGATGTGGCGTCTCGGGAGAGCCCGCGCGCGGACGTGACCATCGAGCGCGACGGCTCCTTCGGCATCCCCCACGTCTACGGGAGCACCCGCGCGGGCGTGATGTTCGGGGCCGGCTACGCGGGTGCCGAGGACCGCCTCTTCCTGATGGATGTCCTGCGCCATGCAGCGCGCGCGGAACTGTCGTCGTTTGCAGGCGGGGCGGAGGGCAACCGCGCGATGGACCGTAGGCAATGGCTGATAGCGCCTTACACCGAAGCCGACCTGCAGTCGCAGATCGACAACAGCCCCAAACTGTACGGCGCCTCCGGTGAACGGTCCATTGAAGATGGCAAAGAATTCGTCGCGGGCATCAACGCCTACATCAAAGCGGCGCTCTTGAATCCCAACCTGCTCCCCGCCGAGTACGTCGCGCTCGGCAAGCAGCCAACGGAATGGAAGCTGACCGATGTGATCGCGGAGGGGTCGCTGATCGGCGGCATCTTTGGTGCGGGCGGTGGCGCCGAGGTACGCTCCGCGCTGGCGCTCGAGGCGTTTGAAAAGCAATTCGGCCACATCCGCGGCAGGGCCGCATGGAACGACTTCCGCGAGCACAACGACCCTGAAGCCCCGACGACAGTGTCGAAAAGGTTCCCCTACGAGACAGGCTCGCCGTTCGCGACGACCGGCCTGGCGATGCCCGATCCCGCATCGGTCAGCTTCCTCGGTTATGGTGAAGAACTCAAAGCACCCGCCGCCCGATCGCAGAGCTCGTCCCCCCGGAGTGCGAAAGTCACCGCCGCCGGCGCGTTGCAGCCGATTCCAACCGACGGCTCGATCGGCTCGCGGCTCCTGCACCAGGCTGGTCATGACTCGAACTGGGAGCTCGTCAACGCGTCGCATTCGACGAACGGACATCCGCTTGCCGTGATGGGCCCACAGGTCGGCTACTACACGCCGCAGATCCTGATGGAGGAGGATCTGCACGGTCCAGGCATCGACGCGCGTGGCGCCGCCTTCCCGGGCGTCAACGCCTATGTCCAGCTCGGCCACGGCCGCGACTATGCGTGGAGCGCGACGAGCGGCGAAGCGGATGACACCCACACGTTCGCCGAGGTTCTCTGCCAGGACGAATTCCACTATCTCTACAAGGGCCAGTGCCTGGCGATGGAAAAGCTGGAACACACGAACACGTGGACACCAAACGCGTCAGACGAAACGCCAGCTGGGTCTGAAAAACTCACCATCTACCGCACCGTCCACGGCATCATCTACGCCCGTGGCACGGTCAAAGGCCAGAAGGTTGCCTTTGCGAGTGCACGTACGACCTACTTCCACGAGGCCGACTCCGCGATCGGATTGTCACAGCTCAACGACCCGAACTTCGTGACGAGCCCGCAGCGCTTTCAGCAGGCGGCTTCGAAGATCAACTTCGGTTTCAACTGGGCCTACGTCGATGCCAACCACATCGCCTACTACCTCTCGGGCTGGTATCCAAAGCTGGCCCCCAAAACGTCCCCCGACTTCCCGATCCTCGGAACCGGCGAATACGACTGGGGCGCCTTTAACCCCCAGCTGCACACGGAGGAAGTGCTGCCGTTCAAGGCACATCCCAACGCGATCGACCCCGACTTCCAGGTGTCCTGGAACAACAAGCCGGCGCCGCGCTTCTCTGCTGCCACCACCAAGTACGCGTGGGGCTCGATCTACCGCATGCAGTTGATCAGAAACGTCATCGAAGCAGACCTCGCGGGCGGGAGGACAATGGGTGTCGAGCAACTCGTGTCAGCGATGGACGAGGCGGCCACCCAGGACATCCGCATGGTTGAGTTGTGGCCGATCATCAAGCAGGTGCTCGGGACACCGTCAAGTCCGCAGCTGCAGGAAGCGATCGCCAAGCTGGAAAGCTGGTACGCCGACGGCGGGCACCGCCGCGACCTGACCAACAAGGACATCTCGAGCCCCGGCTCCTACCAGCACAACGAAGCGGTCACGATCATGGATGCGTGGTGGCCAAAACTGCTGGAAGCGGAGTTCCGTCCAGCGCTCGGGGACGAAGCGTTTGGCGCTATCGACGGCATGTTGGGCTTTGGTGGGCCGTATCCGGGATCAGAACCGGAAGCGCCGGAATTCCAGGACGGCTGGTACGGCTATGTCAGCAAGGACCTGCGCGACCTGCTCGCCGTGAACGGGAAAGGCAGCACGCCGGAAGGCGCCTACTCAAAGATCTACTGCGGCAACGGCTCGTTGACCACGTGTCAGCAGGCGGTGCAGAACTCGCTGCTCGAAGCCCTGTCGGTGACGCCAGCTCAGATCTACGGCCACGGCGCGTGCGCGGAAGATGCCGAAGCGAGCTGCTTTGACATGAACCGCTGGACGAGCGCGAGCGGGATCGCAGTTCCGCCCTTCCCGTTCCAGAATCGACCCACCTTCCAGCAGGTCGTGGAGCTCACCAAAGCGCTGCCGCGGTAGCTTTGGAGGCACTTCTTCCGGGGTGGGACAGAGGTGCCGAGCGCATCGGAGCTCGCTGTAGCGTGTAGGCCATCCTACGAGTCGCGAGTGCCGGATCTAGCCGAGGCACGCGCGGCTCATCTGTCACAGACCCCCCGCCCCAGTCGAAGAGCCATGCGATGGGCAACATCCCTGATCCTGCTGATGACGCGGTCTGGCTCGCGGGTGATGCGGAAGACTTCGGGCGCTTTTACGAGCGCCATGAGGACTACGTTCTGGCGCTGTTTCTGAGACGGGGGGTAGCCCCGGAGGTCGCGGCGGACCTGGCAGCGGAGACGTTCGCAAGGGCGCTTTCAGCGCGACGGACATTCGATTCCGCTCGCGGCGAGCCGAGGGGCTGGCTGACCGGTATCGCGCGGCACGTCGTTGCTGACAGCTTGAGGCGCGGCCGGGTGGAGGACGCCGGGCGGCGAAAGCTCGGGTTGGAGCGGCTCCACATCGATGACGAGGCGATCGCCCGCATCGAGGCACTCACGCACACGGGCGCGCTCGCGGCGCTGGACGGGCTACCCCAGGACCAGCAGGTCGCGGTACGCGGGCGAGTGCTTGGCGAAGCGGACTACGACGAGCTCGCGTCCGCCCTTGGCTGCTCGCCGAGCGTTGTCCGTAAGCGTGTGAGTCGTGGGCTGCGGGCCCTGAGAGAGCGACTACAGGAGGGCACATGAGACTCCCCGAGCTGCAACGCATACTGATCGATGGCGCCCGCCGACAAGAACGGGCAGCGCCCGTCTCGCCCAGGCGGCGCCTGGGTGGCCGCAGGCCCTTGATCCTGGCGCTGGCGGTCCTGCTCGTCGGCGGCTCGGCGGGGGCTGCCGTGATCACCCTGAGCCGCTCAAAGCCGCTGAGCGGCACCCTCGCGCAGGGGCCATCCCCGCGTGCCGCAAGCCGCTACCGGATCAGCGTCTTCCCGTACATGACGGCGGGCTGGAGCGGATGGTGCAGCAGCGCCGTCTTCGACAGCCACAGCCGCCGCGAAGTCAGCGACTATGGCTGCTTTGCAGTTGAGTCCGGTGGACCTGCTGTCGCCTGCTGCGGCAGCTTCGGCGATCAACGAGGCGAGTACTCATACGGCATCGTCTCCGACGGCGTGGCGTCGGTCCACTGGGACGGCAAAGTCGTCCCGACGATCAAGAGCCCACGCCTGCCGCCGGGGACCCGCGCGTTCTTCATCGTCGGCCGCGCACGCAATCTCTCGCCCAGGCTGCCGAAGCTGTTCGATTCGAGCGGCCAAGAGATCCCCAACCCGCTGATATCCCGCGAAAACGCTGTGGAGCATCTGCCAGAGATCGCCGTGGACCCGCGCAACCCGAGCAACCGACCATGCGCGGTGCGCGCATCAAACGTCCCGCATCTGGTCCCGTTGAGCCAGACGGTCACGACGCCGGTGCCGTGGCCACGTCGCCAGCCCGGGGCGTTCCTGGCCTGTGCCAACGCGATATACAAGGTCAACGGGGTCACACTCGGCATCGCGGTCCTCGTCGACGCCTCGAATGCGCATCGGCCCGCGCCGCCTCTTCCAGAGCTCCAGCCCGACCCCGGGCACCCTGGGCTACTGGCCGGACACGAACTCGGCACCATTGGGTTCCCTCACGGAATGGGGGTCTTCAACGGTGGCGGCGGGCGAGCGTTCAACACGACCACCCGCCAGCAGGAGTTCGCCAACCACGACATCAGCGCCCGCCGATTCGGACCAGCCTGGATCATCGCCGAGGGCGGCACCCCAGCCCAGCGAGCCACACTCCTCGCACACCTGACGACCGGGGGTTAGGTCGATCACTGCCCGACAAGCCATTAACTGCGGTTTTGTGCAGATGCCCCCGCCAGGAGTCGAACCTGGATTGAACCGCTTAGGAGGCGCGCACCTAACGGCTCTGCGACACGCGGATTCCACGCATTTGCACGCAGTCGCGATGCCCTGAACGCATTGCCGGACACGCGATGCGGACGGATCGGCGTGGATCCCCTCAGGTGGCTATAGCTGTCGCGGGCTAGGCGCTCTCCTGCTCGACATCCCGGACTGGAGGGCGTATGCCGTGAACGGTGATCGCGAGATGGCGACGCCAGTCGGCGCCACCCGGCTTGTAGTACATCGTCGAGGTGATCCCACACATCACCATTCCGAAGTCCTCGAAGGTGAAATCGTCGCTGACGACGCCGGCATCGACTGCACGCCGGATGATCCGCGTGACGACCGCTGCGAGGACAGCCTTCTGCTCCTCGATGCCCTCCCACTCGAGCTGGTTGGAGCCCATCATCGCCAGCTGAAAGCCCACATCCCCCTCGACCGCTTCGGCGGAGCGGCGCATGACGGTCTCGAGGGCATGCCGCGGGTCGATGGTGTCCTCTGCAAGCGTCGCGATCTCGGCGAACTCCTGGAAGCGATCGCGAACCATCGCGGTCAGGAGGGCCTCCTTCGTGGGGAAGTGGCGGTACACGGTGCCGATCCCGACGCCGGCCCGCGCGGCGATCTCGTCCATCTGCGCCTCCGGGCCGTCGCGCGCGAACAGCTCGCGGCCCGAAGACATGATCCGATCGCGATTGCGTCGGGCGTCCGCTCGGAGTGTTCGCTGGTCGGTGGACATTGCCTTGACAAACGGAATCTTAGCTCCGTATGCTGCTATAAGCAACAGGAACCGTAACTCCGCTTCCGGATCAATCTTGGCGTTCCACTCTCGAGAGGACCCGTATGAGCACCACCGAGACCCAATCTGGCGAGGCAGCGAGGATCGGCTCTCGCAGGCCAAGAGCAGATGCCGACCTGAGCTCACAGCGCGGCAAGAACCTTGCTCTGATGCTCTTGGCGATGACGCAGTTCGTAGTGGTGATCGATGCGTCGATCGTAAACGTTGCGCTCCCGTCGATCGGCGCCCACCTGCACTTCTCCCGCGATGACCTCTCGTGGGTGGTAAACGCCTACACGCTCACGTTCGGAGGGTTCCTGCTGCTAGGCGGACGCATGGCTGATC
>JAOPZM010000229.1 GCA_025964115.1 Solirubrobacterales bacterium | reverse complement strand
CAGTGTGGGCGGCCGGCGCCCGCGCCGTCGGTTGGGGCACGAGCGACGCCCACGGAGCGGCCAAGGATCTCGCCTTCGCGGGGGCGCCCGAGGCAATCGAGGCGATGCGCACAAGCGCCCTGGGGACCCCGGCTCCGCGCTGAATCCCGCCTCGATATTGTTTGCGACCCGTGGCGAACAAGCGCGCAAAGCAGAAGTCGAAGTACACGCTCGACCGGGGTATACCCGGAGCCTTCGAGGGCGAGACGGTCACGCGGCGGAGGTTCATGACCGGAGCCGCGCACAGCGCCGGCGCCGTCGCCGCGGCCGCTTTTACGCTGCCGGCGCTCGGCTTCGCGGTCGGCCCGATCTTCAAACAGGAACGGCATTCCTGGGAGGACATCGGGCCACTCGAAGCCTTCTCGGAAAACAACTACATCCCCGTGGTCGTCACAATCAACCCCGGCGTGGGTGAGGTTGGCAAGACGACCGCCTACGTGCGCAAGCGCAACCCAGCGATCGACACCGACCGCTACGACAGCACCACCCCGTACATCGCGATCAGCACACGCTGCGCGCACGTCGGCTGCCCAGTGCGCTGGATCGATGCCGCAGAGCGCTTCGTCTGCCCATGCCACGGCGGCGTCTACGACCTGTTGGGACGGCGCGTGAGCGGCCCGCCGGTCCGGCCCCTGGACCGCTTCCCCACGCGGGTGCGCGCGGGACGCGTCCAGCTGTATACCGGCCGCTTCTCGGTCAACAGTGAGCTGCGCCGCTTCTCTCCACGCGATCCGGGCGAGCCGCTCGACGGCATCGGGCAATACCTGTACCCCTCGCGCCCCTCCGCCCGCATTCCCTAAGTGGCCAGGCGCCCCGCACCTCCGCTGCCTTCCGCGCTGAAAGCGCCGCCGCCACGACCGGGGGAGGGGAACGGCCCCCTGTCACCGGTTGAGCAGGCGAAGGAGGCGGGGATCACGGTTGTCGACTGGGTCGACGAGCGCACCTCGTTGAGCGGCGCTGCCCGCTGGCTGATGTTCAGGAAGGTGCCGAAGGGCACGAACTGGTACTACACGCTCGGCTCCGCGACGCTGTTCGCCTTCCTCTCCCAGGCGGTCACCGGCGTGTTCTTGGCGATGTTCTACCGCCCAGACGCAGCGGGCGGCGCCTACGAGTCGATCCGCCACATCACCGATGACGTGTTCCTGGGCCAGTTCGTCCGCGGCATGCACCTGTGGGGCGCGAGCGTGATGGTGGTTCTGGTCTTCCTGCACATGGGGCGCACGTTCCTGTTCGGCGCCTACAAGTATCCGCGCGAGCTCAACTGGGTCATCGGAGTGGTGCTGCTGATCCTGACCATGGTGATGGCGCTCACCGGCTACCTGCTGCCGTTTGACCAGCGCGCGTATTGGGCCACGATCGTGGCCAACAACATCACCGCCACTGGCCCGCTGGTCGGCCCCTACCTCGGCGACTTCCTCAGAAGCGGCCCGGAGTTCACGGCCACGACGCTGTCGCGCTTCTACGCCATCCACATGCTGCTCGTGCCGGGCGCGATCGCGGCGCTGATCGGCGCGCATCTCTACCTGGTCACGAAGCTGGGCACAACCGCGCCGCCCTGGTCGAAAGTGGATAGGCGCCCGGAGCTGAGCGAGACGGAGGTATAGAGGCTGTGGGTCGCAGACACTCTGCCCTTGCCGCGCGACGCGCGAGCGACCAGCGATGAACAGGGTCGAGAAGGAGCAGTATCTCCGCGACTACTCGGTCCTGAAGGCTCAGGGCAAGCCGTTCTTCCCGTACGCCGTCGCGAAGGACGGAGCTATGGCCTGCGTGGTCCTGGCGGTGATCATCACGCTGTCACTCGTCCTCGGCGCGGGACAGGGGCCCAAGGCCAACCCCACGACCACCTCCTACGTCCCGCGACCGGATTGGTACTTCTTCTTCCTGTTCGAGCTGCTGCGCGTCGTCAAGCCCTCCAGCCTCACGCAGCTGGCCACGATCGGGGTCCCGACGATCGGCATGATCCTGCTGTTCCTGCTGCCGTTCTACGATCGCGGCCCGGAGCGGCGGCCCGAGCGGCGGCCGATCGCCATGCTGACCTTCGTAGTGGTGGTCGCGGCGATGGCTCTGCTCACCTACAAGGGCGCCCACGCCGGCGACCCGACCACGATCGGAATGGCCACGCCGCCGAGGATCGTTCGGACCGGCGGCGCCACGCTGGCCGAATATGAAGCCGGCAAGGCGGTGGTCGCCCAATCCGGCTGCCTGGCGTGCCACAAGATCGGTGAAAACGGAAACGACGGGCCCGGCCCCAACTTGACTCACGTCGCCGCGCGCCTGCCGGTCCTCGCGGTCGCACGCACTCTGGTGAACCCGACGGCACCGATGCCCTCGTTCAAGAACCTGCCGCCGAACAAGTTCAAGGCGGCCGTCGCCTTTCTGAGCCAGTTGAAGTAGCGGCCTATGGGCGTTGGGCAAGGCGCAACGTCCGGCCGCCTGGAGGCGGACAGGGTACGTGCGATGTTCGATCGCATCGCGGGCGTCTATGACCTGATGAACACGGCGATGACGGCCGGGCTCCACCACCGCTGGCGTGCTCGGGCCGCCGATGAGGCCCGGGTCGCTCCCGGCAGCCGCGTGCTGGACGTCGCCACCGGAACGGGCGACCTGGCGCTCGAGCTGGCGCGTCGCGTCTCGCCGGGAGGAGAGGTGGTGGGCAGTGACTTCGCCGAGGGCATGTTGGACCGCGCGCGCGCCAAGACGGACGCGAACGGCGCGGGCGTGCGGCCCCGCTTCGAGTGGGGCGACGCGCTGGAGCTGCCCTACGCGGACGACTCCTTCGACGCGGCGACGGTCGGCTTCGGCGCACGCAACTTCGACGACCTCGCAGCGGGTCTGGCGGAGATGGTGCGCGTCGTCGCACCCGGAGGGAGGGTGGTCGTGCTCGAGATAACGACGCCCACGCGCCCGCCGCTCTCGCTCTTCTATCGAGTCTGGTTCGACCGCGTGGTCCCGGCGCTCGGCCGCCTCGCGGGCGCCGCCTCCTCGCGTCCGTCCCGATCTCGCGATTCCGGCGCGCAGGTCACGATCGCGGACGCCTACACCTACCTCCCGAACTCCGTCAAGCGCTTTCCCTCTCCCGAGGGCCTGGCGGCCGAGATGGAGCGTGTCGGCCTGCTCGAGATCCGCTATCTGATCACGGCCGGCGGCATCGTCGCCATCCATGCCGGTACGGTTCCCGTGGTGCAGGCGTGACGACCACGGTGGGCAGCAGGGCCAACGGCGGCCCCCAGGAAGGCGTCGCAGGCCTCGAGGCGATCATGCGCCACGGCGGGGACGGGCTGCGCGATCTGATGGTGCGCACCGAGCTGCACCTCGAGCGGGTGACCGCGCGCGCAGGAGCGCCGCTGGCGTCGCACGCCAGCGCGACCGTCACGGCCGGCGGCAAGCGGCTGCGGCCGCTGCTGGTGGTGCTGGCAGCCGAGTCCGCCGGCGGACCGCCGAGCGGCGCCGACGGTGAGGAACGCCTCGTGCGGGCCGCGGTCGCCGTCGAGCTCGTCCACTCGGCAACACTCGTCCACGACGATCTGATCGACGGCGCCCGGCTGCGCCGCGGGAACCCGACCGTGGCGGCCGTGGCGGGCCGGAGGATCGCAGTCGCGACGGGCGACCTGCTGTTCTCGCGAGCGTTCGCCGAGCTCGCTCGCAACCAGGACGCGGCACAGCTCTGCGCCCTATCGGACGCCAGCTCGGCACTGGCCACGGGCGAGCTGCTCCAGCGCGAGGACGCGTATGCGTCCGATGTCGCGGTCGAGCGCTACCTGAGGCGCTGCGAGCTCAAGACCGCGGCTCTGTTCGAGGCCGCATGTCGCCTGGGTGCCCTCACGGCAGCCCGAGGCTCGAGCGCGCTCGCCGATGGGCTGGGAGCGTTCGCCCGCCGGATCGGTCTCGCCTTCCAGATGCTCGACGACGTGCTCGACGTGTCCGGGCCAGTCGAGCGGACGGGCAAGGCGCGCGGCACGGACCTGCTCGACGGGACGGTGACGCTGCCGCTGATCCTCGCCCGAGAACGCGATCCTCAGCTGGCCGCGTTCGACCTCGCCTCGCTTGACGGGCCCGAGCAGGCCGAGGCGCTGTGCGAGCGCGTCGCCGCAACGGGCGCTCTGGACGAGGCGCGGGAGCGGGCCCTGAGGGTCGTCGCGGAGGCCAAGGCGGCCCTCCCCGCGATCCTCCCGGGCGGTCGGTCGGTGCTGCTCGACCTGGTGGCCGACTCGGTGGTGGAGCGCTACCGCTAGAAGTCGCTGGGGATGATCAGGTCTGCGTCGAGCGCCCGCACGAAGAATTCGATCTCGTCGGTCATGTTCGCGTGGGTGATGCGTTTGAGATCGGCGAGCAGCGCGCTGGCGCCGCGGTCGAGCTCGTCGTCGAGGGTCTCCACGGCGGACTGCTCGAAGACGCCTTCGCGGAGGGACTCGCACTCGGGGCAACGCAGGACGATCCGCCAGTGCCGCGGGCCCTCCTCGCACCAGTCAAGGGGGTATGCGAGCTCGCCCGCACAGTGAAAGCAGATGTGGAGCCGATCCGGCGAGGCGCTCGAGCCGGGCGCGTGTCGAGCACCGTCACGGGTGATGTCGACTCCCGCTGCGCCCGGTACCTGCGGGCGTTCCTGGATGTTGTGATCGCCGTCGGGTTGCATTGCTTTCTCTCCGTCGTCATCGACCTCTGAGGCGCTTCCCTTTAGCTTCACGTCCGGCGACTCGCCCCCTTGTTCGACGACCGCAGGCCACCGGTCGCGGTCAGGCCCTCCATCCGGCCGCTGGTGTGGTCGGACGCCGGCCACCCCGGTGGTAGTTTCATGAGGTCCATGGCCACGGCGATTCGCACAGTGGGCCACGAGGATCGACTGAGCCTCGTGGAGCACCTCGACGAGCTGCGTACCCGTCTGATCGTCAGCGGGGTGGTACTGGCGATCGCGTTCGGCGTCTGCCTGTGGCAGAACCACGCGCTGCTGGAAATCATCAACGAACCCCTCACGACCCAGACCAAGAAGCAGGTGGAAAAGGGCCAGGGCACGGTGGGCCAGGCGGTGCTCGGCCAGCAGGGAGTGCTGAATGTCAGCAGGGACACGCAGGCGGCGCTCCAGGCGCTGGCCAAACCGGGCAGCGGGCTCTCGAGCGAGGCTCGCGCGCAGCTGCTGCCGCTGATCGGCGCGCTGAAGAAGGACGTCGCGAAGATACCCACCAAGCCGCAGGGCGACCGCCCCGTCACGTTGGGTGTGGGCGAGCCGTTCACGACGACGCTCACAGTGGCGCTCTACTTCGCGCTGATCTTCTCCCTGCCGGTGATCCTGTTCGAGCTCTACGGATTCGTGCTGCCGGCGCTGAAGCCCAACGAGAGACGCGCGGCGATGCCGTTGGTCGTCGCCATCCCCTTCCTGTTCGCGGCCGGGGTGCTGTTCGGCTATTTCGTCGTCCTGCCGGCCGCGGTGCGCTTCTTCGTGAACTTCAACTCGAGCGAGTTCAACGTGCTCGTGCAGGCGAGCCAGTTCTATCGGTTCGCCGCGACCATCCTGCTGTCGATGGGTCTCATCTTCCAGGTACCGGTGGCGATCCTGGCGGCCACGCGGGCGGGACTCGTGACCGTGCGCCAGCTGCGCCACAACCGGCGCTACGCGATCGTGGCGTGCGCCGTCGTGGCGGCGTTCCTGCCGGGAGACCTCGTCACGCTGGCGCTCGAGACGGTACCGCTGTACCTGCTGTATGAGGCGAGTATCCTTGTGGCAACGCTCGTCGGCCGATCCCACCGCGAAAGCCAAGAAGCGGCCAGCAGCACACACGGTGCGACGGATCCTCCCGAGGGGCCGGCACCACCTGGAGACGACGCAGCGGAGCCAACCGTGCAGGAGATAATCGACCACGAAGACCGAGAGCTCTCGGACTGATGCTGTTCGACCTGCGCGGGCGGGGCCGTCGCACGACGGTCCGCATCATCTACATGGGGCTCGCCCTGCTGATGGGAGTTGGGCTGGTGGGGTTCGGCATCGGCGGCGGCTTCGGCGGCGGCGGATTCCTGAACGCAGCGAGCGAAAACGGAGGCTCGAACGCCGCCACCTACTCGGCCCAGATCAAGAAGTACGAAAAGCTCACCAGGCAGCAGCCGACCAACCCGGAAGGCTGGGAAAAGCTGGCGAAAGTACAGCTCAACGAAGCCGGCGGCGAAGCGTATGTCTCCGCGTCGGGTGCCCTGACGAGCAAGGGCAGGCAGCTGTTCGCGCGGATCGCGCAGACGTGGAGCAGCTATCTCGCGCTGAACCCGCCGAAGCCCAACCCCGCGCTTGCCCAGCAGATGCTCAGGATATTCAGCGAAGAAGGCCTGAACCGGCCGGCCGACGAGGTCCAGGTGCTCCAGATCGTCGTGGCCGAAAAACCCACCAACCTCGCCTACTACGCGCAGCTCGCGAGGTACGCGTACCTCGCGAAGAACACGCGCGTTGGGGACCTCGCGTCGGCCAAGGCGCTCAGCCTCGCGCCGGCGGCGCAGAAGCCACGGCTGAAAACCGAACTCGCCGCGCTTAGAAAGAACCCGACGGGCGGCGGCGAAACGCTCACGGCCACGACCAACGGGAAAACCTACACGGTCAAACCGGGTGGGAACGGCACGTACACCGGTAGCGTCAAGACGACGCCCGCGCCGACCAAAAAATAGGGGAGCGCTCCAGGCGCGTGAGCGGGTCGTGCCTTCAGTAGAATCGCCCTCTGAGCCGGCAGCCTCCGCCGGCGCCCGCACGGGCCGTTAGCTCAACCGGCAGAGCAGGGGCCTCTTAAGCCCAAGGTTCCGGGTTCGATTCCCGGACGGCCCATCGCTGTAAACGCCTGCAAATCGGCATGTTTCTGAAGCTTGCGAATGATCGCCTCTGCGCGAGCGGGGGGATTGGGTTGGCGTGTGGGATCAGCGGCATTCGGGAACCCTCTACCAGTGCCAACCCTCTGGACGGCCGTAGAATGACCCGGACACACCGATCCTCTGGAGGACCAGGCGCCACGTCGCGCTGACATCCACACTCGGTCAAGCGGGCGCAAGAACCCACGTGGCGAGCGCGCATGAGCGCGCTCGCCACGGCCCTGGCACCCGTCCACCAGCAGTATCTGGTGGAGGCGCGGCAGATGCAGGCGCTGTCCTTTGTCGCCCATATCCCGCTCGTCGCCTTTGGGATCTCGTTCCCGGCGATGGTGCTGTTCGTCGAGTGGCTCTACCTGCGCACCGGTGATCCCCTCTACGGGACGCTCGCGCGACGCTGGACCCGGGTGGTCGTAGCGCTGTTCGCCGTGGGCGTGATCACCGGTACGCTCCTCAGCTTCGAGATGGGTCTGCTCTGGCCGAACTTCACCGCAAGGTTCGGGAGCGTGTTCGGACTGGGGTTCGCGATCGAGGGCTTCTCCTTCTTCATGGAGGCGATCTTCATCGGAATCTACGTCTATGGATGGGATCGCCTCTCGCCACGCGCCCACCTGGCGAGCGGCATCCCGATCATCATCACCGGCTTCACGGGGTCGTGGATGGTGATCTCGGTCAACGCCTGGATGAACCACCCGGGCGGCTTTCAGCTCCGCGCAGGCAAGGTCGTTGACGTCCATCCGCTGAACGCGCTGTTCGGCAACTCGTATCTGTGGCACGAGCTGGTTCACATGTACATCGCCGGCTACATCGTGAGCGGCTTCGTGGTGGCAGCGATGTACGCGTTCGGACGCCTGCGCGGCCGTTGGGGTCGATATGAGCGGACGGCGCTCGCGATCCCTCTCACGATCGCCGCCCTCGCGGCGCCGGTTCAGGTGCTCATCGGCGACTGGGCCGCGCGGGACGTCGCAACCACCCAGCCCGTGAAGCTCGCCGCGATCGAGGGCCTCGCCAAGACGACCCGTGGCGCTCCGGAGCATCTCCTCGGCTGGTACACCGAAGGCCAGGTCAAGTACGGCATCGAAATCCCCCACGCGCTATCGCTGCTCGCATTTCACAGCTGGAATGCCAAGGTGCAGGGCCTCGACGTCGTCCCGCCGGCCCAGCGTCCGCCGGTGAACATCGTACGCATCGCCTTCCAGACGATGGTGGGTATCGGGACGCTGCTGGCGCTCCTCGGCCTAGGCTTTCTGTTCGTGCGGATCCGGCGAAAGCGGCTCCCCGAGTCGGCCTGGTTCTACCGCGCGGTGGTCCTGGCGGGGCCGCTGGCTGTGGTGGCGCTGATCGCGGGCTGGGTGACTACCGAGGTCGGACGCCAACCGTGGGTCGTCTACCGCGTGATGCCCACGGCCGACGCCGTCACGGGCGCCTCGGGGATCCCGGTGGGCTACGCGACGCTCGCCGTCGTCTACGTGCTCCTCGCGTGCGGGGTTGCGTGGGTCCTGCGCCGCCTGTCGCGGGCGCCCCTAGACATCGCGCCGGATCAGCAGGGGGTCTAGCCGATGCTCAAGGCGCTCCCTCTCGTGTTCTGCCTCGCCGGCCTGGCGCTCTACACCGTGCTCGCGGGCGCCGACTTCGGCGCCGGCTTCTGGCAGCTGGTCGCGGGTCGCGGGTCGTATGCGGAGAGGGTCCGAGAGCAGGCCCACCGTTCGATGGCCCCGGTCTGGGAGGCAAACCATGTCTGGCTGATCTTCGTGCTCACCGTCTTCTGGACGGCATATCCGACCGTGTTCGGCTCGATCTTCTCGACGCTCTCGGTGCCGCTGTTCATCGCGGCCGTCGGGATCATCCTGCGGGGCGCCGCCTACGCGCTGCGCTCCGGGACCCAGAAGCCGCTCGAGCTGCGGTCGATCGACATGCTCTTCTCGATCGCCTCGCTGCTGACCCCGTTCGCGCTCGGGGCCTGCGCCGGCGCCATCGCCTCCGAGCGCGTGCCCGCCGGGAACGCCGTCGGAGACATGTTCTCGAGCTGGCTGAACCCGACATCGATCCTGGTCGGGGTTCTCGCCGTCGCGACATCCGCATACCTGGCGGCCGTCTACCTCGCCGCCGACGCCGCCCGGCTGGGTGATCCGGAGCTCGAGCGGGCGTTTCGTGCCCGGGCGCTGGGATCGGGGCTCATCACGGGAGCGATCGCGTTGGGCGGACTGGCCGTGCTTCACTCCGACGCCCACTCGCTCTACCACCAGCTCGTGGCAGGCGACGCCTTGAGCACGCTGATCGCGTCGATCCTCGCCGGCTCCGCCACGCTCGCGCTCGTCTTCGCGCGTCGCTTCGAGCCGGCCCGCTACAGCGCTGCGCTCGCCGTCTCCGCGATCGTTGCCGGCTGGGCGCTCGCGAGGTGGCCGACGTTGCTTCCCGGACTGACCGTGCAGCAGGCGGCCGCGCCGCACGACACCCTGGTCACGCTCGTTGTCGCGGTGCTTGCCGGCGGCGCGATCCTGTTTCCCTCGCTCGCACTCCTATTCAGGCTGGCCCTCACGGGCCGCTTCGACCACGCTCAGGCCGGTCCGACGCGGGGCGCGGGCCGGGTTCTTTCAGCGTCCATCCCGAGACTGCGCTCCCGCGTTGCGGTGGCGTGTCTGATTGCGGGCGTTGGGCTGCTGAACGTGGCCGAAGCGGGGTGGGCACACGCCCTGGGAGTCGCCAGCCTGTTCGGGTTCATCGTGATCGGGTTCCTGGCGCTTGTCCCGGGGACGCTCAGCCGTGAGGAAGCGCTGACTCGGCCGGAGCCCGACGAGCCGCGCGGCTCGACCTGAGACGCCGAGAGCACGTCGCCGAATCGGCGTCCTTTGTGCGTCGCGCGCCTCAGCTCTCCTCGATGACGACGCGGACGGTTCGCAGCAGGCGGTCGCTCGCACCGCGCACGCTTCCGCCGAGCTCGAGCGTCCGCTGCACGTAGGCGATCGTCTCGGCCGTCAGCCGCTCGCCCGGGAGCACGTTGGGTATCCCCGGCGGGTAGGTCGCCAGCGACTCGGCCGCTATCCGCCCGGCCGCCTGGGAGGCGGGCACCACCTCCTGGGCGCCTAGGTACGCCTCGCGCGGGGTCATCGCGAGCTCGCCCCAGGGCGGCGGTGCGGCGAAGCTCGCGCGCGAGCCGCTGGGATCCAGGCCCACACGGCCGACGGCGATCTGCAGGGCGCTGACGAGCCGCGAGGCCTCCGGCAGGCCGCGCTCGCCCATGCCGAAGACGGCGACGAGCACGTTCTGGCCGTAGAGCTCGAGGTTGATGTCGTCGATCTCACGCAACAGCGGCGCGAGCTCGTAGCCGTCGGCGGCGACCCCGCGAACGTCGACCGCGAGCCGCAGCGGGTCGTAGGCGAAGACGCCGGCGCGCCCGACCAGTCGCTCGTCGAGCACGTCGAGGCCGGGGATCGCGCGAATGCTCTCGCGCGCCCGGGCGAGCGCCTGCATCGTGTCGGTCAGCAGTTCGCGCCCGTGCACCGCCGCGTGGCGCCTCGCCGCGTCCAGCGAGCCGGCGAGCAGCGAGTTCGGGCTCGTCGACTCGGTCAGCGTCACCGCGCGGTCGACCTCATCCTCGCCGATCTTCTCCTCAGCGCCATGCCCGAGGTGGAGCATCGCCGACTGGGTAAGGCTACCGACGATCTTGTGGGTGCTCGAGATCACGAGGTCGGCTCCCGCGGCCAGCGCGTGCTCGGGGAGGTCCTCGTGGAAGGCGAGATGCGCTCCCCAGGCCTCGTCCACGATCAGCGGCACGCCTCGGCCGTGTGCCACGGCCGCGAGCGCAGAGATGTCAGCCACGGCGCCGAAGTACGTCGGCGAGATCACCCAGGCACCCACCGCGCCGGGGGTCGCATCGAGCGCACGCTCGAGCGTTTCCGGGGTCAGGCAGTGTGCGATGCCGAGCTCGGGATCGGTCTCGGGCGCGGCGAAGGTGGGCCGAAGCCCCGAGAGCACGAGCGCGTCGATAGTGCTCGAGTGCGCATTGCGCTGGACCACCACCTCGGCTCCGCGGTGTGCGAGCGCGAGTCCGGCCGCGAGATTGCCCTGCGAGGCGCCGTTGATCAGGAACCATGCGCGCTTGGCGCCCCAGGCCTCGGCGGCGAGCCGCTGGGCCTGCTCGAACGGCGTCGGGTCGCTGCCCACGTCGATCCCGTAGGTCAGCGCGGGGATGTCGAGGCTGAGCGCCCCCGCGCCGATCGCCTCGAGCAGCTCCGGATCCGCGCCCGGCCCGCCCTTGTGGCCGGGAACATGCAGCCGCGCGGGGTCGCGCGCGGCGTATTCGCGTAGCGCCTGCAGGTAGGGGGCCTGACGCTGGGAGGGGTTCATCAGCAGAGAGGCTAGACGCCACGCACGGCGCTCAGCCGCCCGCGGGGTCCCCGAGCGGCACGCCACTCGGTGCGACCAGCGTCTGCAGTCCCGCGTCCGTCCACAGCACCTGCTCGCGGCCGGGGCCGACCCCGATCAGCGCAACGGGTGCGCCGGCGTGCTCGGCGATGAACTCCAGGTACTCGCGTGCCGCGTCCGGCAGGTCGGAGATCGCGCGGCACTCCCCGAGATCCTCCTCCCAGCCCCGCAGCTCGGTCAGCTCTGCCTCGGCGTGGTGCAGCACCGTCTGGTGGTAGGGGAAGTCCTCGAACACCGGCCCTTCCACTCCCCGGTAGCTCGTGCACACCTGGATGCGGTCCAGTCCGGACAGCACGTCGAGCTTCGTGATCACCAGCGAGGTCATCGTGTTCAGCCTCGCCGCGTAGCGCAGGGCGACGAGGTCGAGCCATCCGGTGCGCCTCGGGCGGCCGGTCGTCGTCCCGAACTCGCCTCCCCGTGCGCGGATCATCTCGCCCATCTCATCGTGCAGCTCACTCGGGAACGGCCCCGCCCCGACGCGCGTCGTGTAGGCCTTCGAGATGCCCCAGATCTCGTCTATCGCCTTGGGTCCGACGCCCGTTCCCACGCAGGCGGCGCCCGCGAGGGGGTTGGAGGAGGTGACGAACGGATACGTGCCGTGGTCGATGTCCAGCATCGCTCCCTGGGCGCCCTCGAAGATCACCTTCTTGCCGTCGTCCAGAAGCTCCCACATCAGCTTCGCCGTGTCGGCGATGTGCTGCTCGAGGCGGTGCCCGTAGGTGAGGTACTCCTCGGTCATCGTGTGCAGGTCGAGCGCCGGGTCCTTCTCGAACGGCCGCAGCGAAAGGCGCTTGGGCTCCATCGCCGCGACGATCTTCTTCTTCAGGATCTTCTCGTCGAGCAGGTCCTGCACGCGGATCCCGAGGCGTGCGGCCTTGTCCGCGTAGCACGGCCCGATGCCGCGCCGCGTGGTCCCGATCTGCAGGCTGCCCAGTTTGGCCTCCCCCGCCGAGTCGAGCAGCAGGTGATAGGGCATGATCAGGTGCGCGTTGGCCGAGATCCGCAGGCCGCTCACGTCGATCCGCCGGGCCCGCAGCGCGTTGAGCTCCTCGATCAGCACCTTCGGGTCGATCACCACCCCGTTGCCGATCACGCAGCACTTGCCCGGGTAGAGGATTCCCGAGGGGATCAGGTGCAGCTTCCACTCCTCGCCGCCGCGCACGATCGTGTGCCCCGCGTTGTTGCCGCCCTGAAACCTCGCGACGGCGTCCGCGTGTTCGGCAAGCAGATCTGTGATCTTGCCCTTGCCCTCATCGCCCCACTGAGCGCCCACTATGACTATGCCCGGCATGCCTGCTGCAGTGTACGAGCCTCCGCCCCGCGTCCCGGCCACTGGGGCGGCGGGCTCCCCTGAGAGGGCCGTCCTCAGGCGGGCGAGCGGCTCCCCCCCCGCGCCGCGCGAAACTCGCGCCGCCGGTCCTCGCCGTAGAGCGGGATCAGATCGCCGCAGATCTCGACCAGCCGGGAGACGGTGCGCGCGCCGAGCTGCTCGGAGAGTTCGTCTGGCATGAGGTTCGTCGTCGCCACGATCGCGCGCTCGGCCTCGTAGCGGGCGTTGACGATCGAGTAGAGCTGCTCGAGCACCCAGTCCGTTTTGGTCTCCGCTCCGAGGTCATCGAGGTGCAGGAGATCCACGGCGGTCAGCCGGTCCATGAAGTCGAGCATGCCGCCGTCGGAGTCCATCGATTCACGCAGCAGGTTGAGCAGCCGCGGGAGCGAGTAGATCGCCACCGATCGCCCGGCATCGAGGGCCGACTTCGACACGAGCATCGCGAGCGTCGTCTTGCCTGTGCCGACGTCGCCCTGGATCCACAGCCCGCGCCCTGCGTCGAGGTTGGCCCGGATGTCCCCGACGTAGCGGCGCACGGACTGGATCTGATCGGGGGCGGTGGCGGCGAGATCGCTGATCGGCGCCCGCTCGAATGAGACCCCCAGATACCTACGCGGGATCCGGCCCTCGAGGCTGCGCGTGCGTGCCTTCGCGATCTGCCCCGCCCGGCAGCGGCAGTCCGTCGCCGTGTTCGTCGACTCCTCGATCATGAAGCCGCTCCCGTCGCACAGCCCGTAGCTGCATGCCGACTTCCCGTCCGCCCCGCTCGCCCGCCCGCCCGAGCTCAGCGCCTGCGTCAGCTGCCCGTCCTCGTCAGCCGGTGCGTCGCTCACTGGTCGTACCGGCTGCCGGCGTAGTTCATGAACTTGGGGTATTTCTCGCGGAAGGTGAGCACGACGTCACCCGTGGCGCCATTGCGGTGCTTGGCGATGATCAGATCCGCCTCGCCGGGCCGCTCGGAGTTTTCCTTTTCGTAGTACTCGTCGCGGTAGATGAACATCACGAGGTCGGCGTCCTGCTCGAGGTTTCCACTCTCGCGGAGGTCCGAGAGGAGCGGGATCTTGGGCGAGCGCTGCTCGACCGCGCGGCTCAGCTGCGACAGCGCGATCACGGGGACTTCGAGCTCTCGCGCCAGGATCTTCAGGCCCCGGCTGAGCTCCCCGATCGCGGTCACCCGGTTTTCGTAGCGACTGTCGGTTCTCATCAGCTGCAGGTAGTCGATGATGATCAGGCCAAGTCCGCCGTCGCACTGGCTGTGCAGGCGCCGCGCCTTGGCGCGGATCTCGAGCAGGCCCACGTCGCTCGAGTCGTCCACCCACAGCGGCGCCGCCGCCAGGCGCTGGCTGGCGGCGAGGATCTTGGGCCAGCGCTGCTCGCTGACGCGCCCCTTGCGCAGCTCGTCCCCTTCGATCATCGCCTGGGAGGCCACGAACCTCTGGGCGAGCTCGCTCTCGGCCATCTCCAGCGAGAACAGCGCGACGGGCCGAGGCTGCTTGGGATGAAGCGCCGCGTTCTCGGCGATGTTGCAGACCAGCGCGCTCTTCCCCATCGCCGGACGGGCCGCGATGATGATGAGGTTCCCCGCCTGAAAGCCGCCCGTGATCTCGTCGAGGTCCTTGAACCCCGATGGCGTGCCCGTGAGCGACGTGCCCTCGATCGAGAGCCTGTGGAGCTTGTCGAGCTCCTCGTGCAGCACGTCCTCGATCGAGCGGAAGTCCTGCTGGCGATCGTCGCGCGCGACCTCCAGCATCGACTTCTCCGCCTGCTCCACGAGCTCGCGCGGCGGCGCCTGGTGGCCGAGGACGCTCTCCTGGATCTCGTAGGAGGCGCTGAGCAGGCGCCGCAGCAGCGCGTTCTCGCGCACGATCTGCGCGTAGCGGCGGGCATGTCCCGCCGCGGGCACGACGCCGGTCAGCTCGTCCACCGCGGCCTGCCCGCCGATGCCCTCGAGCTTGCCCATCTGGCGCAGCCGGTCGACGACCGTGAGCACATCCACCGGCTCGCTGTCGGTGTACAGCGCGAGCATCGCCTCGTAGATCGTGCCGTGGCGCTCGCGGTAGAAGTCCTCCGAGCGCAGTCCCTCTTCGATCACGAGCGCGTACAGCGAGCGGTCGGATAGGAGGATCGCTCCGAGCACGGACTGCTCGGCGTCGAGGTTGTGCGGCGGTGCGATCGGGCCGTTGGAGGCGCTCCTCGCGCCGTTGGTCGTGCTCGTCCCGCTCATCGCTCGGGCGAGTCTAGGCTCCAGGCGCCAGGCGCCCGGAGGACGTTCCCGCAAATCGCGATAGGAAAAGATCGCCGGCTGATCACGAACACATGTTCGCAGCGCGTGGGGACGGATGGCGGTCGACTGCCACCGTGCCCGGGGGGGCGTTCCGCTCCGCTCGGCTAGGCGGAGCGCGCGAGGCGAACGCTCGGCCGCCGCGACAGCGGCCCCGAGCGGGCGGCTCGTGTGCAGAGCATCATTTCTTGGCGACGACCATCGTCTTGATCGTCGCCGTCACGCCGTCGACCACTTCCACGACAACCATGTAGGTGCCGACGTTCTTGATCGGCTCCGGCATGTGCACGTTGCGTTTGTCGATCTTCAGCCCGCGGGCTTCGCGGATCGCCGTGGCGATGTCCTGGGCGGTCACCGAGCCGAACAGCCGCCCGTCAGCGCCCGCCTGCTGCGGGATCGTGAGAACGGTCCGGTTGAGCAGGTTGACGTTCTCCTGGGCTTTCTCGATGGCCTCGCGCGCCGCCCTCTCGGCGGCCGCCTGACGCTGGCGGATCGTTTCGATCGCACCCTTGGTCGCGGGCTGGGCCAGCTTGCGCGGGATCAGGTAGTTGCGCAGGTAGCCCTTGGAGACGTCGACCACCGTGCCCTGCTCGCCCAGCGTCTCGACGTCCTGCAGCAGTATCGCTTCGGGCATCGCCGCAGCCCTACCGGTCGCGGTCGCGATCGCCGCGGTCACGGCGTCCCGGGCTGTCGTCGCGGCCGCCCTCGTTGACGTAGGGCAGCAGCGCCAGCTCGCGGGCGCGCTTCACCGCACGGGCGATCTGTACCTGATGGCGCCGGCAGGCGCCTGTGATCCGCCGTGAGCGGATCTTCCCCTTCTCGGAGATGAACTTCCTGAGCGTCGCGACGTCCTTGTAGTCGATCTGCTCGATCTTGTCGCGGCAATGCTGGCACGGCTTGCGCCGGCCGCTGCCGGGGCCGCCCTTCTTGTCGCGGCGGCGCACCGGCTTGCCGCGTCCGCGTGCTTTCGCCATCAGCGGCCTCCGCCGTGGGTGGGCTTGCTGGTGGCTGGAGCGCTGGGCGCTCCTATGGCTGAAAACACAAAGACCTCGCTGTACTGGCTAGAACGGAATGTCGTCGTCGCCTGCGGCGCCGGCGACAGGCGCGGGCTGGAAATCCCCCTCGTTGACCGGGATGTCGCTGCCCTGTGAGGCCCCGTTGCCGCCGAATCCGCCTCCACCGGAGGCGTCGTCGCGCGATCCCAGGAACTGCACCGAGTCGGCAATGATATCGGTTGCCTGGCGCTTGGTGCCGTCCTGTGCCTCCCACTCGCGCCACTCGAGGCGCCCGTCGATCGCCACCGGCCGTCCCTTCGAGAGGTAGCGGGCGGCGTTCTCGCCCTGCGCGCCCCAGACGGTCACGTTGAAGTAGTTGGGCTTGTCCTCCCACTCGCCGGTGCTCCCGTTCTTGCGGCGCGTGTTGCAGGCGATGCGAAGGCTGCACACCGACATGCCGCTCGGCAGCGAGCGCAGCTCGGGATCGGCTGTGAGGTTTCCGGTCATGACGACCCTGTTTATGTTGGTTGCGGCCACGGCTTCTCTTCCTTTCGGCTGTTCCTAGTCCGCTCGGGGACCTAACGGTCGCTTCGAGTCTAGAGCGGGCTGCGGGCGCGACTCTCCGGCGGCCCTGTGGATCCCGCTAATTGCGCCCGTTCAAGCCCGCCGGCACTCCCACGGGCCCCGGCGGCTCACCGCGCACGCCGACGCGGAGCCCCTCCCGGGGCGGAGCCGATCCTCATCCGGACCGCTGCGGCCGCTCGTCCGCCGCTCCTTGGCCGCCTCGCGAGGAGGTGCCGAAGATGTCGTCCCAGTAGGGGGCGCTGATGCCGAAGCCGCGCGTCTCGTCCTGGAAGTGGTGGCGCATGTGGCGCTCGCGCAGCATCCTGCCCAGCCGCCCCCGCGGACGGAAGTGATGCAGGTAGTAGTGGGTCATGTCGTAGGCGAGGTAGCCCGCGAAGAAGCCCGCCCCGAGCGCCGGCGAGTAGCGCCCGCCGAACACCAGGTAGAGCACGCCGAAGACGAGCGCTCCGAGCGGCACGCTGACCGCCGGGGGCATGACGAGCCGCAGCGGGTCGTTGGGATGGTCGTGGTGCACGCCGTGGATGATCCAGTGCATGCGCGCGCCGAGGCCCTCCTCCGGCTCGAAGTGGAAGACGATCCTGTGCAGCCAGTACTCGAACAGGGTCCACAGCGCATAGCCGGCGACCGCCAGCGCGACCGCCACGAGCACGCTGAGCTGCGACACCGACCACGCCATCAGCGCGACGATCGCCGGGACGAAGATCAGGATGGGCACGAGCGGGTGCACCCGCGAGAGCGCGTCGAGCACCCTGGAGTCGAACATCGGCGGAGACGCACGGAGCACGTCCGTGCGGCTCGTGGAGGATGAGTCGCTCATGTCTTCAGCCCAACTCATGCGCCGATGTTAATACCACCGTGGTGAATCTCCAACCGCATTCATCGCACGGCCCCGACGGCCGCCTACGGCTAGGCGTGGTCGCCGACCTGGACCTCGGCGGCTGGCTCTGCCGCCGGCTCGGGCTCGGGCGTGGACGACGGCTCGGGCTCGGATGCGGGCTCGGGCGTGGACGTGGACGCGGACGGTGGCTCCGCATCCGGAGCCTGCTCGTGGCCGGCCTCCGCGTCGGCCCGCCGCGGCGTCGAGGACGAGGCGCGCATGTCGGGAGCGTCCGGCACTCCGGGCTTGAGCTTGATGATGCGAAAGCGAAGGATGCCGTCGATGATCCGCAGCGAGTGCTCGAGGCTGTCGAGCAGCTTCGGAGTGCCCGCGTGGAACTGCAGCAGGTGGTACTCGGCGCTGGCCTTCCGCGCGATCGGATAGGCGAGCGGACGCTCGCCCCACGGGTCGTGGCGGACGAGGTCGCCCTGGGCCTCGATCGTGGCCCGGGCGTCCGCGACGATCTTCGCGCGAGCCGGCTCCTCCAGCTGCGGGTCGAGCAGCAGCACGAGGTCGTATATGGGTGGCGGCAGGGTCATACCAGCCCCGAAGACTAGCGGGTCACCGGCTCCGCCCGGAGCGCGTGCGGCGCATGCGGCCCGGAGGCGAGGCTACTGGGAGAGGCCCTTCGCCTTGATGTCGGCCAGCTGCTCGTCGATCCAGTCGCCGGGATCACGCGAGGTGACGATCTCGACGAGGCCCTCGGCGCGGCGGCGGCGCTCGGCCGGATCCATCGTCAGCGCCGCGTAGATCGAGTCGGCGAGCTCCTGGATGTCGAACGGGTTGACCGAGAGGGCGTACTCGCCGAGCTCCTCGTGCGCGCCCGTGTTCTCGGAGAGGATCGACACGCCCTCCCTCTCGTTGACGAGCGGGCCCTCCTTGGCGACGAGGTTCATGCCGTCGAACATGGCGTTGACGAGCAGCACGTCGTAGTGCTTGTAGGCCGCGATCGCCTCCTCGAGGTCGTCGCGCAGCTTCAGCTGGATCGGCATCCAGTCGGGCGTCCCGTGCCGGTGGTTGACGACCGCCACGAGCGCCTCGATCCGCTCCAGGTACTCGGCGTACTGCGGCACGTCGGTACGCGACGGCATCAGCTGGGCGACGAACGTGATCCGCTCGGAGAACTCGGGATGCTGCTCGAGGAACAGGTCGAACGCGGAGAAGCCACGGAGGATGTTCTTGCTCAGGTCCGCGCGGTCGACCCTCAGGATCAGGAAGTCCCTTCGCCGCTGCAGGAGGTCGAGCTCGAATTCGTTCACCCGCGAGCTCTGCGCGATCATCCGGGTGGCCCGGTGGTCGATCGGCAGCGGGTACGCGCGCACCCATATCTCGCGCTCTCCGCAGTGCACCACTCCGCGATCGAAGTCGACCTCCAGGTCCATGAGGTCGCGGCAGCACTGCAGGAAGTTGCGCCTGTAGGAGCGGGTGTGAAACCCGATTATGTCGTTGGCCAAGAGGCCGTTGAAGATCTCCGAGCGGATCCCGGTGGGCAGCACGCGCCACGCGTCCGACTGGGTCCAGGGTATGTGGATGAAGTGGTGCAGGAACACGTCGGGCCGGGCTCGCCGGACGAGGTTCGGCAGCGTGTACAGGTGGTAGTCGTGGACCATCACGACCGGTTCCTCGGCGTCCTCGAGCTCCTCGACGACGGCCCGCGCGAGGTCTTCGTTGACGGCGTTGTAGCCGTGCTCGAACGCATCCACCTCGCTGCGGCGGATGTCCGGCGCGTTGGACAGGTCCCAGAGGTAGTGCTGGATGAACCACAGCATCGGGTTGGCGAAGACGTTGTAGAAGTGGTCGTAGGCCTCAGGGTCGCTGACGACCAGCCGCACCTGGTACTCGCCGCCCGCCGGCGAGCGCACGGGGAACGACCGCCCGTTGTTGGCCAGCGAGACCTCGGCGTCCCACTCGTTCATCGCCGAGGCGATCCACAGCGCGCGCCGATGCGACGCGAGCCCGGTGAGGGCCGTGACGAGTCCCCCGGACCCGCGCTGGACCTCGCCGCCGGCGTGGAAGGTGACCGGCCCGCGGTTGCTCACCAGCACGAGCGGAGTCCGCTGTGCCGGCGCCTGGCTCATGCCGCCTTCAGCTCGTGGAAGATCCGCAGGTAGTCGCGCAGATAGCGCGGCGTCAGGAAATGCTGGCGGACATGCTCCTTGCCGCGACGGCCGAGGAACTTGCCGAGCGCCGGATCCTCGAGGATCTCGAGTGAGCGTTCCGCGCACTGCTCGACGCTTGAGACGAGAAAGCCGGTGGCCCCGTTCTCGATCTGCAGCGGGATCCCGCCGACGTTGCCGCCGATGAACGGACGCGCCTTCCAGATGGCCTCCGAGACGGTCAGCCCGAAGCCCTCGCGCGTGGACTTCTGGATCAGCACGTCGGAGTGAGACTGGAACGCGTTGACCTCGATCGCCCCAACGTTGTTGAAGTTGTTGAGGATGTGTATGTCGGGGTCGCCATCCGCGTGGGCGATCGTGGCGTTGAAGAAGTCCCAGCCCTCCGGGTCGTCGCTGGCCATCGAGCCCACGAGCGCGAGCTGCACCTCGGGCATCGACTCCTTCACCTGACGGTAGGCGTCGATCACCCCGAGTGGGTCCTTCCAGGGATCGAAGCGCGAGACCTGGCACATCAGCGGGCGGTCGACGTCGATCCCGAACTGGCCGCACACGAAGGCGGCGTCTTCCGGCGACAGCGCCATGTTCTTCGGCGTCAGCGGATCGATCGCCGGCGGCACGATGTTCACGTGGTCGTTCATGCCCGCGGGCACGTAGCCGGCCATGTGGAAGAGCGAAGCCGGATAGTCGCGTATGTAGGGCAGCAGCCTGGAGATCGTCTCGGGGTTTGGCGTCGAGAGGTCGATGTGGCAGCGCCAGATCCAGCCCTTCGCCTTCTCGGGCACGAGGTGGAAGAGCGGGGCCGGCTGCGGGTCATGGACGATGCACACGTCCCAGCCGCCGGACAGCTCGCGCGCGTTCATTTCGCCGTAGTGGCGCCATGTCGCCCACTGCTCCTCGTCGAGGTCCTGCGGCGCGCCCTGGAGCGCGTTGTGCATGAGCTTCGTGGCGTTGAAGAACTCTTCACGCCCGTAGATCACCTGCCACTCGACGTCGAGGCCGACGTCGCGCATCAGCGGCACCAGCGTGTACAGGATCTCGGACACCCCGCCGCCGAAGGCGGTCGCCGAGATGTGCACCACGCGCTGGCCCTTCAGCGGCTCCGCCAGCTCGCGGATCTCGGCGATGAGCTCCCGCCCGCAGATGTGTGTGTAGTCGGCCAATGACTTGTGGCCTACGGCGACGGGCTGTAGCACGCGGCCGCACGATACCAATGGGCTGCGCTGATACTTCCCATGTGCGAAGGACCGAGCATCGATCTATGGTCTACGGCGAATGCTCAACGGACGCCTGTACCGCGCGGCCCTCGTGCCTGTCGTGTTCGCGCTGGCGATCGCGGCGTTCTCGCTGACCAGCCGTCCGCGTCCGCTCACCGCGACCCTGGCCCCCGACGCCTTCCAGGGAAGCCGCGCCCTGGCTGAGCTGCGCACGCTCGCCGCGACCTACCCCGACCGGCGTCCGGGCAGCGAATCCGACCAGCGGCTCGCCGACCGGATCGCCCGCACCCTCGAAGGGCTCGGCGGCACCGCGGGGGGCGGCTTCTCGGTGCAGTCTCACCATTTCTCGGGCCAGACGATCGATGGCGAACGATCGCTGACCACCGTCGTGGCGACGCGTCCCGGTTCGACCAGCGCGAGTCCCGTCGTGATCCTCGCCCACCGCGATGCCGCCGCACGCGGCTCGCAGGCCGATCTCTCGGGGACCGCCGCACTGCTCGAGCTCGCCCGCGTGTTCGCGGCGCGCGAGACGCGCCGGGCGATCGTTCTCGTCTCCACCAGCGGCGGAAGCGGCGGCGCGGCGGGCGCGCGGGACTTCGCAGCGCGAGCCCATGGGCCGCTGGACGCGGCGATCGTGCTCGGCGACGTCGCGGGCACGAGCGTGAGGAGGCCCTTCGTCGTGCCCTTCTCGAACGCCTACGGGTCGGCCCCCGTGCAGCTGCAGCGCACACTCGCCGACGCCCTGACACACGAGGCTGGCACGAATCCGGGCGGCACCAGTGCCGTCGGGCAGCTCGCCCACCTGACGTTCCCGTTCGCCGTCGGAGAGCAGGGCGCGCTCGACGCGGCCGGGGTGCCGTCCGTGCTCATGCAGGTCTCCGGCGAACGCGGGCCCGCGGCGCGTGAGGCGGTGAGCCTCGAACGCCTCGAAGGCTCGGGCCGCGCCGTGCTGAGCACCGTCGACGCCCTCGACGCGGCTCCCGACATCTCCTCCACGATGGAAACCGGCGTGCCGCTGCAGCGAAAGACGCTCCCCGCGTGGGCGCTGCGGCTCCTCCTCGCGGCGCTGCTGTTCGCGCCGCTGCTCCTCGCCGTGGACGGGCTCGCGCGCATGCGCCGGCGTCGCGCCCCCGTCGGGCGCTGGGTGCTGTGGACGCTGGCCTGCGCGCTGCCCTTCCTCGCGTGCGCCGTCTTCGCCTATCTGCTGGGCGCCCTTGGCATCCTCGGCGCGGCGCCGCCTGCGCCCGTGATGCCGAGCGCGCTGCCCGTTGACGGAGCGGCCGTTGTGGCGCTGGTGTCGGTCGTGCTCGTACTCGGGCTTGCGTGGCTTCAGTGGCGGGCGCTCGTCGGCCGCCTCGGCTGGGGCCCGCGCCCTGACCCCGAGGTCGCGGGCCTGTCCGTGCTGCTCGTGCTGCTCCCCGTCTCGATCCTCGTGTGGGCGCTCGACCCGTTCGCGGCGCTGCTCCTGATCCCCGCCGTGCACGTATGGCTGCTGCTGGCCGCGCCGGAGCTTCGCCCCCGCCCGCTCGGGGCCCTGGCGCTCGTGGCCGCGGGCCTCGCCCCGCTCGCGCTGCTCGTCTTCTTCTACGCCCACCAGCTCGGTCTCGGTCCCGTCGATGTGGCGTGGATCGGCCTGCTGCTCGTGGCCGGCGGCCACGTGGGGGCGCTCGCAGCGCTGCTGTGGAGCGTCGGCCTCGGGTGCGCCGCGGCAGCGGTCATGCTTTCCGTGACGCAACCACAGGAACCGCCGGGACCCAGCTCAGATGACTTCGAGATCACAATCCGCGGCCCCATGTCCTACGCCGGCCCCGGATCGCTCGGCGGCACCGAGTCGGCTCTGCGACGATAGGTGAGGCCTTGCCGGAGCTCCTCTACACGTTCAGATCGCGCCGGGGCTGGCGCCACGCGCGTTGGCAGCGGCGGGCGCTGCGCGCGCTGGCCGTCGCGCTGATCGGCCTCGGGGCGCTGGCCCTGCTCGACGGCGTGGTCACGCTCGCGTGGCAGGAGCCGGTCTCGGCGCTGTATGCGGAGATCAGACAGGAACACCTCAACGGCGCCCTGCGCACCGTCGAACGGGCCGCTCCGACGCCGCTCGAACGACGCACTCTCGCGAGCATTCCCGACGAGCAGGCGCGGATCACGTTTCTCGCGCGCGAGCTGGAACGCCACGCGCGCGAGGGAAGCGCCGTGGGGCGCATCGTGATTCCCAGCATCGGCGCGAGCTTCGTGGTCGTCAAGGGCACCAACACCGGCGACCTCCAGGGCGGCCCGGGCATCTTCCCGGAAACCGGCTTTCCCGGCGTCCCGGGCACGACCGCGATCGCCGGGCACCGCACGACCTATCTCGCGCCCTTCCGCCACATCGACGCGTTGCGGCGCGGCAACCGGATTCTCCTGAACATGCCCTACGCGCACCTCACCTACGCGGTGGTGGGCCAGCGCATCGTCGCGCCCACCAACGTCGAAGCGGCCGTCGGGAAGGTCGGCTACACACGCCTCGTGCTCTCGGCATGCACGCCGCTGTTCAGCGCCGAAAAACGGATCCTCGTCTACGGACGCCTGACGCGGATCGTGCCGGTCGGAGCCGCCCGTCAGCTCCCCGGCGGGGCGCTCGCGCAGCCGATCGCCTCGCCGCCTGCTCCGGCCGAGGCGACGGTGCGGCCGTCGCTACCAGCGGTGCTCGAACCCCTCCAGCCTCACCTGCTGGCCCCGCTCAACCAGTAGCGCGCCGGGCTGGCCCTCGGCCACCTCGCCGATCCAGGTGACGTCAACCTCGCCGAGCGCACGCACGGCCTCCTCTACACGCGCGCGAGCATCGGGCGGGGCGCAGAAGCACAGCTCATAGTCTTCGCCTGCGCCCGCGGCGAGCCGCCAGGGGTCCTCGCCGAGCTCGGCACAGAGCTCGGCCAGCCCCGGCTCGAGCGGCAGCGAGGAGACCTCGACCCGCAGCTCGACGCCGCTGGCGCGGGCGATGTGCGCCGCGTCGGTGGCGATCCCGTCGGACAGGTCGATCATCGCGTGAACGCCGGCAGCGGCGAGCGCGTGCCCCTCGGCGAGGCGAGGCCGCGGTCTTCGCGCCCGCTCGAGCAGCGCCCGGTTCGCGGGGGTGGACGTGGCGCGGCCTTCCATCAGCGCCAGCCCGCCGCCAGCGCCGCCGAGGCGCCCGGTGACTCCCACGAGGTCCCCCGGCCGCGCCCCGTCGCGCCCGACCAGCTCCTCGGCCCGATCGGCCCAGCCGACGGCGGTCACCGACACGATGAGGACCGGGGCTCGGACGACGTCGCCGCCGGCGATCACCGTGGCGCTCTGGCGGGCGAGCGCCGCGGCTGCGCGCGCGAGCTCGAGCGCCCGCTCCTCGCCGAAGCCGCTTGGCAGGCCCAGAACGAGGTAGGCCTCGCCGGGGTCGGCCCCCATCGCGGCGAGATCGGAGAGCGCCCCTGCCATCGCCCGATGCCCGACCTCGGCCGGCGTCGCCCAGCCCGCCTGCAGCCGGAAGTGGACGCCCTCGACCATCGCGTCGACCGAGGTCACCGATACGCCGCGCGCCTGCACCACCGCCGCGTCGTCTCCGATGCCGCGGCGGATCCTGCTCGCATCAGCCGTCCCCGCCAGCTCGGCTGCGATCGATTCGATCAGGGAACGCTCAGCGATGACCCGTTCTCAGCGGTGCCGGTAGACGATGCGCGCGCGATCCAGATCGTAGGGCGAGAGCTCGCACCGAACGCGATCGCCGGGAAGGATGCGGATGCGAAAGCGCCGCATCTTGCCCGCCACATGCCCGAGCACGACATGATCGTTGTCGAGCTTCACGCGGAACATCGCGTTCGGAAGCGCCTCGATCACCTCGCCCTCGAATTCAACCTTGTCCTCCTTCGCCACGCTACATCCCATCCGGGTCGCCACGGCTGCGCCGCAGAGGACCCTCCGCCTCGAATATTGCACTCAAACTACCAGCGTGGGGCCTGCAAGGGGGCTCGGCGTGGGATCGCCGGGGCTCAGTGCGGAGCGGCCCCGCCCGTCTTGGGTTCGACGGGCGGGGGGCCGGGCGCCGGCGGCGGAGCGGATTTCGGCGGCGGGGCTTCGTGCACTTCGATGACCGCGCGTTCGCCCCCTTTGCCCTTTCCGGTCCCTCCGGTTCCCGACCCGTTTTGTGGCTTCTTCTTGTGCTTGTGTTCGCTCCCGTTGCCTTCTTCGGTCTGGCCGGTGGTCGCGTATTTGCCGAAGAACGGCTGATAGCTGATGCCGGTGCTCGATTCGTTGAGCGGCGCGCAGGGCTTGCCTTCGGTGACGGGGGCCATGTAGGCGTGCCAGATGTCCGCGGGGAGCTTGCCGCCCTGCTGGATTTCGCCGTGCACGCTCGTCATCGACACGCGGTGGGTGGGATAGCCCATCCACACGACCGTCGAGTATTCGGAGTTGTAGCCGTCGAGCCAGGCGTCGATGAAATCGTTGGTGGTCCCCGTCTTGGCGGCCGTCGGGCAGCCGATCGCCGATTTGACGGCGGTGCCGCCCAGCACGTTCTGGTGCAGGACGCTCGTCTCCTCGCCGGTGATCGCTTCACTGAGCACCTTCACGCGATGCGGCTGGCCCCAGTTGTTGTCCACCCGTCCATCGGGGAAGACGACCTTCGTGATCGCGATCGGGCTGTTGCGCCAGCCGCCGTCGGCGAGAGTCGCGAAGACGACGGCCATTTCGAGCGGCGTCACCCCGAGCGTGAGCCCGCCCAGAGCCTCGGCCGGGAAGCTCGAGAGGTGCGTGGTCACCCCCATCTTGTAGGCCATCTGGGTGATCGTGTTCCAGCCCAGGTCGGCGGCGAGCTGGGCGTAGACGGTGTTGTCGGATCTCAGCGTCCCCTGGACGAGGTTGATGTGGCCGGCCGAACTGCCATCGAACGTTTTGACGCCGTATTCGGGATAGCCCGGCAGCCACCCCTGCTGAAGTTCATGCGAGTTGTAGAAGGTGGTGTTCGGGTCGATGCCGCGCGACAGCGCGTCCGCGAGGTCGATCGCCTTGAAGGTCGAGCCCGGCTGGCGGTGGCCGTCGGCCGCGAGGTTGTACTGCGACTGGCCGAAGCTCGCGGACTCGGCCATCGCCTCGATGTCGCCGTTTGCCGGGTTCAGCGTGACGACCGCCGCGGCCGGGTCTTCCGGTTGGTTGAGGACTTCGCCGATAGCCTTGCGCGCCAGGCTCTGCATCTTCAGGTTGATCGTCGTATAGACCTTCAGGCCGCCCTGTGAGATGGCGCTTGACCCGTAGCGGTGCGCGAGCTGCTCGCGCACGTATTCGAAGAAGAAGTCCTCCCGCCGCTTCGAGTAGAAGGTGCCCCGTTTGATTTCCAGCGGCGCATGCTCGGCGGCGCTCGCCTGCGTGGCGTCGATGTAGTGCAGTTCCGCCATCTTCTTCAGCACCTCGTTGCGCCGCTGCCTGGCCGCGCCGGCGTCGCGGAAGGGGTTGTACTGGGACGGCGCCTGCGGCAGGCCCGCGAGCAGCGCCGACTGGGGAAGGTTCAGCTGCGAGGCGGGCTTGTCGAAGAAGATCCGCGCGGCGGCCTGCACGCCCAGCGCGGTCTGCCCCCCGATCGTCCCGTAGGGCACGCTGTTGAGGTAGCTCGTGAGGATCGAGCGCTTGCCGTGATGCTTCTCGTAGTCGATCGCCAGCTTGGCCTCGATGATCTTCTGCCTCAGCGTGCGCTGGTAGCCCCCCAGGTAGAGGTTGCGGACCAGCTGCATCGTGATCGTCGATCCGCCCTGCAGCGCCGCGCCGTTGGTGACGTCCTTGACCGCGGCTCGGAAGATGCCCGTCAGATCGACGCCGTTGTGCTTGTAGAAGCGCTGGTCCTCGATCGCCACGGTGGCGTTCTTCAGGTCGGTGGGTATTTCGCTCCAGCCGACGGGCGTGCGCAGCTGGTCGGCCTGGATGAATCCCAGCCGCGTGCCGTCGGAGGCGAACACCGCGGAGGTGCCACCGACAAGGCGCGGTTGGAGCCGGTCCAGCGCGGGAGCCGACTGGACCACGTTGATCACGTAGGCCACGGCGACGATCGTCCCGATCACGAGCGCGCTGACGAGCACCCCGCCGCCGACGAAGAGGACCCGCGTGGGTCCGGCGTGGTTATGTCTGCGGCGCCGTTTTCGTGCTTGTCGAGACATCTTCTGAGCAAGGCGAGATTACCGCTCCAAGTGTGATTTCCTGCTATTTGCGCTGCCGCGGCCTTTACGCTCGGCAGGACAACGCTATGAACCCCGACACCGCCGAGCTGGCCATCGTGGACACCGCGAGCGAGCTGGTCGTCCCCTCCGACGCCGCGCTCGCCGGCCCGCGGCGGTCGCGGCTCGCCGCGTGGTGGGCGCGGATGAGGGAGGACCCGGCACACACCGCGGCCGTATCGGACAGCTGGCGCGCCCTGTGGACCTCGCGGGCGCTCCTGTGGGTCACGGGTGTCGGGACGATCGCCGCGTTCGGCTTCGGACCGGAGCGGCACGCGTTCATCCCACCGGGGGTGACCAAGGGCTTCGGCTGGCTGGGCGACCTGCTGGCGGCGCCCGCTGCGCGATGGGACGCCTCCTGGTATCTGGTGATCGCGCACTACGGGTACCGCCCCGACCTGTTCCCCTTCACGGCATCGCGCACCGCGTTCTTCCCGCTGTACCCGCTGGGCCTGCGCGGGGTCTCGACGCTCGGCGTTCCGCCGGTCCTTGCGGGAGTGCTGCTGTCGATGCTCGCATTCGCGTTCGCCCTGTACGCGATCCATCGGCTGGCGACACTGGAGTTCGCGTCGGTCAAGGCGCTCGCGCGCGTCGGGTCCGGCGACGTTGCCCGTCTGGCCGTGCTCCTGACCGCGTTCGCGCCGATGGCCTTCTTCCTGTCGGCGGTCTACTCGGAGTCCCTCTACCTCGCGCTCTCGATCGGCGTGTTCTGGTTCGCTCGTCACGGGCGCTGGGCGTGGGTCGGCGTGCTCGGCGCGCTCGCCGCGGCGACCCGCAGCATCGGGCTCGTGCTCGTGTTGCCCGCGCTCATCCTCTACCTCTATGGACCGCGTGAGGACCGCCCGGCCGACTTCGCACGGCGGGCACGCTCGCTGCTTCCGCGCTACCGGGTTCGCGCGAACCTGCTGTGGCTTGGCCTGGTGCCCGCGGGCCTGGCCGCCTATCTCGGATACCTGTGGCTGTCCGGGGGCGAAGCGCTGTCGCCGTTCCACGCCCAGCAGGTGTGGGACAGGCACTTCGCCGGCCCCTACGTGGGAGCGTGGGACGGGATCAAGGCCGGTTTCGAAGGGCTGCTTGAACTGACCTCGCTGCAGGGCCACCACGTCTACGTCTCAAACGCGGTCAGGGATCCGTTGGCGCCGGCCGCGCGGGCAGTGACGGCGACTGTCGTGAGCCCCGGCCACAATCTGCTTCTCGTCGCTTTCCTGGTCGCCGCGGCCGTCGCCACGGCCGGCGTGCTGCGCACGCTTCCGCTCGCCTACGGCGCCTACGTGCTCGCCGCGCTCGCGCTGCCGCTCTCCTACCCCGTGAGCTCGCAGCCGCTGATGTCGCTCCCGCGCTTCCTCGTCGTGCTGTTCCCGCTCGGCATGTGGCTCGCGGCGTGGCTCGCCGCTCGCCCGCGGGCGCAGAAGCCCGCCGTGGCGGTGTCGGCCCTGCTGATGGTGTTCTTCGCCGCCCAGTTCGCCACCTGGCACTGGGTGGCATAGTCGATGGAGCGCCTCACGCCGCCAGGCCAGCCGCCGGCCGACTGGCCGCCGTGGATGGCCCCCGTGGCGCTGATCGGCGGGCTCGTACTGGCGGCGGTCGGCGGCCTCGTCGTCGATCTCCCCGCGATGGCGCTCGGCGTGAGCATCACCACCTCGCACACCCCACCAGGGATCGCGATCGCCGACACCTTCGTCCAGGATGTGGCGTTCGTGCTGGCGGCGGTCTACTGCGCGCAGCTCGGCGGACGGGCGGTGCGTGCCTGGCAGTTCGGGTTGAGGCCTCCGCGCGTGCGCTGGCGTCGGGCGGTCGGGATGATCGTGCTGCTGATCGTCGCGTTCCTCGTGCTCAACGTGATCTGGCAGGAACTGTTCAACCCGGGGAAAGAGAAGATCCTCGAACAGCTCGGCTCCAACGAAAACGCCGCGCTGCTTCTGCTCAGCGCCGGGTTGACGTGCGTGGTGGCCCCGATCAGCGAGGAGTTCCTGTTCCGTGGCTTCATCTTCACCGCCCTGCGCAACTGGCGTGGCACGTTTCCCGCGGCGGTGATCACGGGCCTGTTGTTCGGCGGAGTGCATGCAGGCTCCGCGCCCGTGCTCGACCTCGTCCCGCTCGCGGGACTCGGCTTCGGCCTGTGCCTGCTCTACCGCAACACGGGCTCGCTCTATCCGTGCATCATCACCCACTCGCTCAACAACTCGATCGCCTTCGCGAGCCTCGAGGAATGGGGCTGGCCGGAATTCCTCCTGCTGATCGTCGCCTCGTTCGCCGCGATCGGCGTCATGGTGCTCCTGTTCAAGCGGCTCGGCGTGATCGGCTCCAAGGCCGTGCCCGTCCTGCACAGCCCATAGGATGGGCCGCGTGAAGAGGGTCCTTCGCCTGCTCGCGCCTGGAGCGGCGGTGCTCGTCGTGACGCTCGCGGCATCCGCGACGGTGTCCGGCGCCGCGCCGGTCACGCCGCCCGCGCCGCCGCCGCCCGTCACGCCACCGACGCCTCCCGCCCCCCGCATGAAGCTCGAACTGCAGAGGGTCGGCGGGCTGCCCCTGTTCGCGCTCATGGGCACGCGCATCGTCCTGCGTGGTGTGGTGACGCCCTACGTGGCCGGGCAGAAGGTGAAGGTCAGCTTCTACCGCGAATCGCGCAAGGTCACGGTGAAGATCGTGAGCGTGCTGCCGATGCGCAACGGCTCGGGACAGTTCCGCATCAGCTTCACCAGCCGCGACGCCGGGCTGGTGCAGGCGCGGGCTGCTCACTACGCGACGCTGGAGCAGCCGCTGCTCACCGCCCGCTCTCCGCGCTTTCGCTTCGTCTGGCCGAACCTGGGTCCCGGCTCACAGGGGCAGTCCGTGCGCCTGTTGCAGTCGGAGCTGAACGCGCTGCACTACGTCGTGCCGCTCAGCGGAATATTCGATGAAGCGACCGGCCGCGCGATGGTCGCCTACAGGAAGGTGGCGGGCCTCGAACGCGTTCCCTACGCCGGCAAGGGAGTCTTCGACCGGCTGGCGCACGGTGGCGGCGCCTTCCACGTCCACTACCCGGGCGATGGGCGCCACGTCGAGGC
>JAOPZM010000215.1 GCA_025964115.1 Solirubrobacterales bacterium | reverse complement strand
GTCACCGGTGCCCTGGTCGGGGAGGGCCTGGGGGAGACGGTCGCGCTGATCACCGACGGGCGCTTCTCCGGTGCCACGCACGGCTTCATGGCGGCCCACGTCGCCCCGGAGGCGGTGAGCGGCGGGCCGATCGCCGCGATCACCGACGGCGATCAGATCACCATCGACGTCGATTCCCGGCGTCTGGACGTCGCTCTCTCAGATGCGCAGATCGCCGAGCGCGTAGCGGCCTACTCCCCGGCACGGCGCGCCGACGAGCACGTCGACGTGGCGATCCAGAAGTACGCCAAGCTCGTGGGCAGCGCCGCCGAGGGCGCGATCACCCGCTGAGCGGCTGCTCGGCGAGGAACCCGCTCAGCAGCTCGTTGAACGCTTCCGGGCGCTCCAGCATCGCCATGTGGCCGGTGTCCTCGAAGATCATCTTGCGGGAGTCCGGGATCAGTTCCGCGAACACGTCCGCGTCGCGCACCGAGATCAACCGGTCGCGATCGCCCCAGACGATCAGCGTGGGGCAGGCGATCTCGGGCAGCCGGTCGCGCACGTCATAGCCGATCAGCGCCTCGAGCGCCGGGATGAAGCCCGGCTTTCCCGCACCGCGAAGCTGCTCGGCGGCGAGCACCGCCGGGAGGCGGCTTGGATGGCGCACGACTAGACCCATCGTCGCCTCGCGCAGCCGCGGCCGGCGCACGACCTCCTCGGATTTCGATGCCAGCCAGGCCGCGCCGGCCGCGATGATCCGCTGCAGGCGGAGGAGCGCAGGCATCGCGCGCACCGTGCGGGGGTCGTTGTGGGTCGATAGGCCGGCTGCCGAGACGAGCACCAGCCGCTCCACCCGCTGGGGGAAGGCGATCGCGAGCTCGGCGCCGATGAAGCCGCCCATCGAGTTGCCCACCACCGTCGCAGCCGCGATCCCGAGCTCACCCAGCAGGCCGTCGAGCAGACGCGCGTAGCCGGCAATCGAGATCTCCTCGCGCGGCATCGGCGAGTAGCCGAAGCCGGGAAGGTCCATTGCGACCACGCGGTGCTCGCGGGCCAGCACCGGCAGCTGCTCCAGCCAGTTCTGCCAGGAGCCCGACAGGCCGTGCACGAAGACCACGGGTGGGCCCTCGCCCAGCTCGATCGTGTTCACTGGCCGGTCCTCGACCGTCACCCAGCGCTGGTGCTTGCGCCAGTCAACATCCGTCCAGGGCGCGCGACCCTCAGGGCGGTGGCGAGGAGGCTCCGGCGAGGGCGCCTGTCCGCCGCTTCGATCCGAGGGCGCGATCGCGGTCACCGGCTGAATCTAGCGCAGTCGATGAGGGCCCACGGTGCGCCGCGGCCCCGGCCCCGCGGCGCTCTGGCACGGCTCCCCGGATGGCCGGTGCAGGCGGCGTGGCTTCCTGGTCGCCGGGCTCGGCTCTACCCTCTGGGCAGGCAGGCAGGGGGATCTGCACGGCGAAGTAGGCGTGGTCATGACCATCGGAGCGCACCCTGAAGGGCACAGGCAGGCAGTCCAGAGCACGGAGCGGCGCCTCGTCCAGTGGCGCGAGGCCGTCGGCCTGCTCCAGGATGACCTGCAGCGCCGCGATGCGGCCCCGCGCACGCGGCGCGCCTACGGCGTGGATCTCGAGCAGTTCGCAAGCTGGGCCAGCGAACGCGGGCTCGGGCCGCAGGAGGTCGACTCCAAGGCCGTGCGCCGCTACATCGCCCGCCTGTCCGAGCAGCACATGGCTCCGAGCACCAGCGCGCGCAAGCTGGCCGCCCTGCGGGCCCTGTTCGCCAGCCAGCGCGAGCACGGGTCGATCGCGCAGAACCCGGCCGACCTGGTGTCGACCCCGCGGCGGGCCTCGCATCTCCCGCGGGTGCTCAGCGCGCGTGAGGCGGAGCGGCTGCTCGACCGGATTCCCGCTGTCGGCCTCCTCGAGCTGCGCGACCGTGCGCTGTTCGAGCTGGCCTACGCATGCGGGCTGCGGGCCGAGGAGCTCGTGTCGCTGAGGACGGCCGACGTCGACCATGACGGTGAGCAACTGCGTGTTGAGGGAAAGGGCCGAAAGACACGCTTCGTGCCCGTCGGCGAGCCGGCGATGGCGGCCGTGAGGCTCTACGTGGAACGGGCGCGCCCCAAGCTGGAGCCGCCCGCAGCCCGGCTCGACGCCCTGTTCCTCAGCAAGACCGGACGGCCGCTCGGAACCAGCGACGTCCGCCGGCGCCTGAGGACGTGGGCGGCGCGGGCTGGCCTCCCGGCGGGCTATTCGCCGCACGCGCTGAGGCACAGCTTCGCGACCCATCTGCTCGACGGCGGGGCCGACCTGCGGAGCATTCAGGAGCTGCTCGGACATTCGAGCGTTTCCAGCACCCAGATTTACACTCGGGTAGAGTCAGCGCGGCTTCGTAACGCTTATGCACGCAGTCACCCTCGGGCCTGAGCGGGGGGATCCACCTGGAGACGAATGTCAAACCGATCGAGCTGCGCGAACTGTGGCGGCGGTATAAGACCGACGGCGACGCTCGCGTGCGCGAGCGGCTGGTCGTCGCCTACTCGCCGCTCGTCAAGTACGTAGCCGGCAGGACCGCCGCCGGCCTGCCTCCGCACGTCGAGGAGGCCGATCTCATCTCCTACGGGCTCGTCGGCCTGATCTCGGCGATCGAGCGCTTCGACCTGTCCCGGGAGATCAAGTTCGAGACATACGCGATCATGCGCATCAAGGGCGCGATCATCGACGAGCTGCGCTCGATGGACTGGGTGCCCCGCAGCGTGCGGGCCCGCGCACGCGAGGTCGAGCGGGCGCACGCCAAGCTCGAGCATCAGCTGCAGCGGGTGCCGACCGACAAGGAGATCGCCGGCGAGATGGGCATCACAGTCGACGAACTCAACGACTCGCTGCTCGCGATCTCCCACTCATCGATGGTGGCGCTCGACGAGCTGTGGAGCGTTTCCGACTCGAGCGGCGATCAGGTGTCGCTGATGGACACGATCGAGGATCCCGGAGCGCCGGACCCCGCGAGGGCGCTCGACGTCGGCGACCTCAAGGACCGGATCGCGGACTCGATCGCGAAGCTTCCCGAGCGCGAGAAGCTCGTGATCGCCCTCTATTACTACGAGAACCTGACCCTCCGCGAGATCGGTGAGGTCCTCGGCGTGACCGAGTCGCGGGTCTCCCAGATGCACACCAAGGCCGTCCTGCGCCTCCGGTCCCGCATGCAGGAGGAGTCCTTCGACGACTGAGTCCCATCCCAAGGGCTGGCTACCGTCCGCGCGGTGCCCCATACCCAGAAGTCGATGCGCAAGCTCCTCACCGAACACGGATGGACCGAAATTCGCGGGGGTAAGCACGTCGTGAAGATGACCAAGCCCGGCGAGCGGCCGATCACGCTGCCCATCCACAGGGGCCGCGATTACGGAAAGGGCCTTGAACGGGCGATTCTCAGGCAGGCGGGCCTATCATGAAGAGAGCTATGGCCAAGCAAGTCGAGCTTGTGGTGAACGTGCACAGGGAGGGTGGGATGTACTGGGCCGAGGTGCCCAGCCATCCGGGGCTGTTCGCGTCGGGTGAGACGATGGACGAGCTCATTGAGGCTGTTGGCGAGGCGTGGGCGCTCTACACGAGCGACGAGCGGACTGGGCGGCAGCCGGCGTCGGTGCATCCGGCGACACAGTCGCTCAGCGTGCTCGTTCCGGCTTAGCTTTCTTCTCAAACCCGGGTGCATGGACTGTAGTCGCGCAGGGCCGCATGCGGCCCTGCGCCGGGACGCACATGTGCGTCCCGGCCGGGTGGCACATGTGCCACCCGGAACGGCATCCCACCTCGGGTCCAGGAGTGGATCCTGGTGCCAGAGGGCCACGGCGGAACCCGATTTGGCGAGTCTTGGCCAGGCGGCTAGACCTGGCGGATTCTCGGCGGTATGGTGCCCTGCACACCGAGGAAGGAGACATATCCCATGCACCCCGCAGCGGACCGTATTCGCAACGTCGCCCTCGTTGGTCATCGAGGGTCGGGGAAGACTTCGCTGCATGAGGCGCTCCTGTTCGAGGCCGGTGCGATCAAGAGGCTCGGGTCGGTTCCCGACGGCGGCACGGTCTCGGACTCGGACCCCGACGAGCAGGCCCGTCAGATGTCGATCTCGGCGACGCTGAGCTCGCTGAGCTGGCAGGAGCGCAAGATCAACCTGCTCGACACCCCGGGCGATCCGAGCTTCATCGCCGACGCGCTGGGAGCGCTTCGCGTCTGCGAGTCTGCGATCTTCGTCGTCAACGCCGTGATGGGCGCCGAGGTCTCGACCAGCCGGCTGTGGGCGCGGGCGGCGGAGCTCGACATCGCCCGGATGCTGTTCGTCAACATGCTCGACCGCGAGCGCGCCGACTTCTTCCGCACGCTCGAGCAGCTCAAGCGCAGCTTCGGCCAGCACGTCGTCGCGACCGAGATCCCGATCGGGGCGGAGCACGAGATCTCGGGTGTGATCGACCTGGTCGACATGAAGGCCTTCCGCCAGGACTCACCCCAACGCTCGGGTTGGAGCGAGACGCCGATCCCCGAGGATTCGGCCGAGCTGGCGATCGAATACCGGGAGAAGCTGATGGACGAGGTCTGTGAAGTCTCTGACTCGCTGATGGAGCGCTACCTCGAGGGCGATGAGATCTCACACCAGGAGATCGTCGACGCGCTCAAGGAGGGGACCAACCACGGGAAGATCTTCCCGGTGGTGTGCGGCGTCGCCACCAGCAACCTCGGCACCTCCAGGCTGCTGGACGCGATCGTCGAGGACCTGCCCTCGCCGGTCAAGCACGGCTCGCTCTCCGTGGGCGAGATCGAGCTCACGCCGTCCGAGGACGGCGAGCTGTTCGCCTACGTGTTCAAGACCCGTGCCGACCCGTTCGCCGGGCGCATCAACCTGCTGCGCATCTACCAGGGAGTGCTGCAGGCCGACAGCCAGGTCCTGAACACGCGCGCGCACGCCAAGGAGCGGATCGGACAGCTGCTGATGTTCGCGGGCAAGGACGTCGAGCACGTGCAGGAGTTCGGTCCCGGCGACATCGGGGCGGTCGCCAAGCTCAAGGAGACCCACGCCGGCGACTGGCTGGCTGCGCGCGACGAGCCGATCGACATGCCGCGGCTCAAGCTGCCCGCGCCGGTGATGGCGTTCGCGGTCGCACCCAAGAGCCGTGGAGACGAGGAGAAGGTTCTCTCCTCGCTGCGACGCCTGCAGGAGGAAGACCCGACGATCGACCTGCACCGAGACCAGCAGACCGGCGAGCAGATCGTCGCCGGGCTCTCGCAGGTGCACGTCGAAGTGATCCTCGACCGTCTGCGCGACCGCTTCGGCGTCGAGGTCACCCTGAAGCCTCCGCGCGTGCCCTACCAGGAGACGATCCGGGGAACGGCCACCGCGCACGGCCGCCACAAGAAGCAGTCCGGCGGACGCGGCCAGTTCGGCGACTGCCACATCGAGATCGAGCCGCTTGCGGCGGGGGAGGGCTTCGAGTTCGTCGACAAGATCAAGGGCGGCGTGATCCCGAGCTCGTTCATCCCGGCGGTCGAGAAGGGCGTGCGCGAAGCGATGGAGTCCGGCGTGCTCGCCGGCTATCCGGTCAAGGACGTGCGCGTGAGGCTCTTCGACGGCCAGTACCACTCGGTCGACTCGTCGGAGATCGCCTTCAGGCTGGCGGGCCTTCACGCGATGAAGCAGGCGCTCGGCGAGGCCGACCCCGTGCTGCTCGAGCCGATCATGCAGGTCACGCTCTCGGTTCCCGAGGCCTATGTGGGCGACGTGATCGGCGACCTCAACAGCCGCCGCGGCCGCCCCCAGGGGATGCAGCCGGTGGGCGCGATGACCGAGATCAAGGCCGAGGTGCCAATGGCGGAGATGCTCACCTACGCACCCGACCTGCGCTCGATCACCGGCGGCCAGGGGGACTACACACTGGAGTTCCTGCGCTACGAGGAGGTCTCCGGCCATCTCGCTCAGCGGATCGTCGAGCAGTCGACGCAGGAGCACACGGCCACGCACGCGTGAGCCACCGGCCCGCGCGGCTGGCCGTAGCCGGCTACCCTGGACGGTCATGGCGACCCGATCGATCATCACCTCACAGCCAGACGTCGCCTGCGACGTGTGCGAGCGGCGGCTGCTGCGAGGCGAGCAGCACGACATCTTCCTCGCGGCCGGCCGCAGGCGGATCGTGTGCGAGCTGTGCGCCTCGCGAGCCGTGCACGAGGGCTGGCGCCGGGAGGCCGACGGCGATGCGCTGACGCTCGCGCCTCCCCGCCCGCGGCGGGGCCGCAACCTGTTCGACCGCCTGCCTGTGCCCTTCAGGGCCCGCCAGGTCGGGAGGCCGGTGGATCCGGCCGGAGAGATCGACGCCGAGCCGCTCTCCTACGTGCCCGAGCCGGAGCCCTCGCAGGAGCCCCAGCCGGCGACGCATGAAGAGCAGCCGGAGCGCTCACCGGACGAGCCTCAGCCGTATGACTTTCTCGGTGGGCTCGAGATCGTCGAGCACAAGCCGGGCGAGTCCGGGGAACCGGATCTGGCGAGCCTCTCGCCGGCGCGGTCGGCCGGGCTGACGACGGCCGCCGGGCGGGGAATCGACGTGTTTAACGCGAGCGAGTTCCCACGTCGCATCGCCGGTATCGCCCGCTCGCTGGGGCCTCCGGCGGTGAACGTGTCGCAGGTCGAGGATACGGTCGGAGAGACCGTGTCGATCGTCGTCGCATGGGAGCTCTGCTGGTACCGCTACGAGGTCGACCTGGACGAGGAAGCGCCGGCGGCGCGGCTGGCGGCGCAGGGAACCGAGCTCGAGGAACTGGCGCGCGGCGAGCGGCACGCGAACACGCCCGTCGACGATCTCGGGCTGCTCTCCGGCGCCGGCGCCGGCGCCTGAGCGCCCGCGACTGGACCCGCCCCGGCGGGCCGTGCAAGCCGGCTTGGCCCGCTTGCTTATTCGCGCCCGGGGAGTAAGATCGACGGGGACATGATCTACTGCGTCGTTCCGAGACCGCTTTCCGACGAGCTCTATCCGAAGCTCGTCGACTACTACAAGGACGAGGAGAACGTGACGGTCATCGTCGACCGGCGCGAGTTCGATCGACGCGCCCGCTACGGCCATTCGAGCACGGCTGACCGGGCTCGGACGCAGAGGCGAGTGGTGCGTGACCGCCGCCGCGCGCGTGTGCCCGGGGATCTTCCCCCGCTTGCACGGGTCGGCTAGCCGCACCGTCGCGCACTGTCGGGTTGCGCCCCGGCGCTACCGTCCCGGCCGATCTGCATAATGCCGCCGCGATGAAGTTGATCGTGCATGTCGACGGGGGCGCCCGTGGAAACCCCGGTCCGGCGGCGGCTGCCTGCGTCGTCAGCTCGCCGGGCGGTGAGGTGCTCGGCGAGCGCTCGCAGCTGCTCGGGACCGCGACCAACAACGTCGCCGAGTACCGAGCGTTGCTGCTCGGCCTGGAGTGCGCGCGCGAGCTCGGCGCCACCGAGGTCGAGGTCGTCGGCGACTCGGAGCTGATCGCCAAGCAGGTGCAGGGGGCCTACAAGGTCAAGCACGAGGCCATGCGGCCGCTCTACGCACAGGCGATGGACGCTCTCGGACGGTTCGACCGTTGGTCGATCAGGACCGTTCCACGAGCCCAGAACGCCCACGCCGACGCGCTCGTCAACGAAGCGCTGGACGGTCGGGATGGGGCGCGATGATCAGTGCAACGGCTGGGCCGAGGCGGCGAGGGCGAGCATCTGCTGGTTCGAGAGTTCCTCGAGCAGCGTGTTCGTGATCCAGTAGAGCACCCGGCCGGAGCGCCAGCCGACGATGTGTATGTGTGAGCCGTCGTCGACGATGCGATATGTGCGGCTGCCGACCTTCTGCGTGTGTGCGTGGGCGAACAGCGGCGGGTTCAACCAGTCGGTGCCCTGGAAGTCGTAGTAGCCGCCGATCACGCTCTGCTGCCACACGACGACGTAGGCATGGTGGGCGTGACGGTGCTGGTCGGAGAGCATGTATGCGCGAACCGTCTGCTGTTCTGACTGGCTCGTCTGAAGCGTCGGATAGAGCACCGGGAAGGGTATGGAGAGGGCCGCCTTCACGGCTTCGCTCTCGCCCGAGGAGGGAATCAGCCCCAGCGCGCGGGCGGCGCTGCTGCTGCTCGAGGCATGACGGCCGTGGCCGCGGTTGCGTGCGGGCGGCCGCGACTGGGGCACATGCAGCGTTTCATGCCCGTAGAGGAAGGTGTCGAGCGTCTTGCGCTCCAGTTCCGGCGTCGAGGTGACGTACGAGCCGCCGCCCAGTTTGAGGTCGACGTTCGTGGTGAGGAACCTCACCTGGCGGATGGGCTTCGACTGCGAGAAGGCGACCAGCTTCGCGAGTTCGAGGAGCTCGCTCGTGGACGAGCTGAACGTCGAAGCGATCGCGTGCCCGACGGCCTTCGCGACCGTGTCGATCTGGCCGAGCACGTCTTCGGGCGAGATCTGCTCGCGGAGGTCGCGCAGGAAGTCCTGCTGGCGGGCGACCCGCACGAAGTCCGAGTCGGTGTGGCGGTAGCGCACGTAGTCCAGCGCGTTCTGGTAGCAGAGCCTCTGGTACCCGGGCTGCAGGTTGATGCTCGAGTAGTTCGTTTCAGCCGACCCGTTGTTCAGGTTGAAGTAGTGGTGGTCGACGTTGACGTAGACGCAGCCGAGGGTGTCCACGACTTTGATGAACCCCTGGAAGTTCACGTCGATGATCCCGTTGAGCTTCAGGCCCGGGAAGACCTGCTTCTCGATCGTTTCGGCAGCGAGCACGATCCCGCCCTTCGTGCCGCCGACCCTGTTTCCGATCGTGTAGGCGGCGTTGATCTTTTCGTTGGTGTAGACCTGCCCCTTGGAGGTGGTGATGTTGACCATCAGATCGCGCGGGATCGACATGATCGACGTCTGCCCGTGTTCGGGGTCAAGGCGCACCAGCAGGATCGTGTCGCTGTGCGGGGGATTTTCGCGGTCGGCGGCGTCCTTGGCCCCGGTGCGCCTGTCGGTGCCGAGGATCATGAACGTCTGCGGGCCGCCGCTGTATACGGGCGTGACGAGCCCCTTCGGCGCGTTGATCTGGTTGATCTTCGGAAAGACCTCTTCGGCGATCCCGCTGACGGTGTTCAGGGCGACGGTGGCCGTCGCGCCGGCGCTGAGGAGGACGATCACGAGCCCTGCAAGCGCGAAGCGCTTGAACATGCTCCATCCCAACGAGGGCGGGCGCTCGTCATTCATGGGGTGTCACAGGGGGAGCGGCTCATGTGGCTGGAGAGCGGGCGGGCGCCCACCCGACGGCGTGCTCGCGCACCTAGGGTAGCGGTCGCAGCGGCGCTCCCACGCCGCATGCCGAGGTACCCTCGACGCGTGCTCAGCCCGAGAAATCGTGAGCTCCTGGGCCTCGTGCCCTCGGCGCTGCTCGTGATCGCCGGCTTCACGGCGATCTTCATCCAGGCCGAAAACAACTCGCCCGGGGCGTCGACCAACTTCACGCTCAACCACGCCTCGAGCGTGTCGCTCACCTACGGCGCCCTGTTCCTCGGGCTGTGCCTGGCGGCGCACGTGGTGATCCGCTACGCGCTGCCCTACGCCGACCCCTACCTGTTCCCCCTGACAGCCGTGCTGGCGAGCGTGGGGATCGTGATGGTCTACCGGATCGACCCGGTGCTGGCCCGCCAGCAGGCGCAGTGGATGGTGCTGGGGCTCGTGCTGTTCGCCGCGACGATCCTGTTGCTTCGCGAGGGCCTCGGCGTGCTCGAGCGCTATCGCTACACGATCGCCGCTGTAGGCATCGTCGCGACCGTGCTGCCGCGCCTGCCCGGAATCGGCCAGCAGGTCAACGGCGCCTACCTGGCGATCCACCTCGGCGGCATCTCCTTCCAGCCGGCCGAGCTGGCGAAGATCGCGATCGTGGTCTTCCTCGCCAGCTACCTGCGCGACAACCGCCAGATCCACGTGACCGCTGGGCGCCGCGTGCTCGGCGCGACGATCCCGCCGATGAAGCAGTTCGGCCCGATGCTGATCGTCTGGGGCGCGGCGATGGCGACGCTGCTGCTGACCCGCGAGCTGGGAACGTCGCTGATGTTCTACGGCGCCTTCCTCGCGCTGCTGTACGTCGCGACCGGGCGCTTCTCCTTCCCGGTGATCGGCCTCGCGCTGTTCGCGCTCGGCGCGTGGTTCGTCGTGGGACACGTCAGCCACGTCCATGCGCGCGTGCTCGCCTGGGAAAACCCCTTCGATCCCGCCCTCTATCACCGACTGGCCGGCGGCAGCTACCAGCTCGCCCAGTCTCTGTTCGCGCAGGCCGACGGGGGCCTGCTGGGCACGGGCTTCGACCAGTCGCTGCTGCGCGCCTCCCACCACGGCAGCCCGATCCTGCCGATTCCCGAAAGCGACATGATCTACGCCGTCATCGTCAACGAGCTCGGCCTGCTGGGCGGCGCGGCGCTGCTGCTCGTGTACCTGCTGCTGATCGCCAGGGGCCTGAAGACGGCGGTGCTGGCGCGGGACTCGTTCTCCAAGCTGCTCGCCACGGGACTGTCCTTCATCGTGGCGCTGCAGGTGTTCGTGATCGTTGGAGGGGTCACGCGCGTGATTCCACTGACCGGCGTGACGCTGCCGTTCGTCGCCTACGGAGGATCTTCGATCGTGATGAACTTCGTGCTCATCGCGCTGCTGCTGATCATCTCCGACCGCGCGCGAGCACCCTACGCTCGACCCGCGCGCCGCTGAGGTCGCGGCGGGGGCTCGCCTTCACGGCCCCGGCTCCCGCAGGTGAGCCCGGCCGGCCGTCGAAGACCGTCCGGCATGCCGAGCTCGACGACCGCCCACGCGAGCCATCGCCTGCTGTTGCGGGCCGCGGCCGCACGTGCGCAGCGCCGCTACAGGGGCGCTGCCGATCGCCTGTCGGACGCGAGCGGATTCTCCTCGCCTGCCGGGCTCCACCGGCGCCCATGGCTTGCGCGCCTGCGCCGGGCGCTCGAGAGCGGGGAGTTCGTGCTGCACTACCAGCCAATCGTCTCGCTGCGCGACGGCCGGGTCTCCCACTACGAGGCGCTCGTCCGCCTGGCGGACGAACCACATGGCCGTCTCGTGGCGCCGGGAAGCTTCCTTCCCGCCGCGGAGCGCTACGGGCTGGTGCGGGACATCGACCGCCTCGTGCTCGGCAGGGTGGCGTCGCTGCTGGCCGAAGGACCGGGTCAGCGCGGCCCGACGGTCGCGATCAACGTCTCGACGCTGTCGGCGACCGACGGGCGGATGCTCACCCATATCGAGCGCGCGCTCGCCCGGCGCGGGGTCGACCCGTCGCGGCTGATCGTCGAGGTCACCGAGACCGCAGCGATCTCGGACATGCGGCGGGCTAGGGCCTTCTGCGAGGGCGTGCAGGCGCTCGGCTGCGCGGTCGCGCTCGACGACTTCGGCTCGGGCTTCGGGTCCTTTCAGTACCTCAAGCACCTGCCCTTCGACTTCCTGAAGATCGACGGCGACTTCATCCGCGGGCTGCCCGACTCGCCGACCGATCAGCTCGTGGTCAAGGCGCTCGTCGACGTCGTCGGAGGGATGGGCAGGCAGACGATCGCCGAGTTCGTGGGCGACGCCACCACGCTCAGGATGCTCCGCGAATACGGCGTGGACTACGCCCAGGGGTACGAGGTCGGCAGGCCCGCTCCGCGCATGCCCGTGCCGGCTTAGCGCGCGTCCGCTTCACTCGGGCTGCGGGAACTGCCTGCGCATGGCGGCGTCCCACGCGCGGTCTGAGAGCAGGCGGCGCAGCGCGATCGGGATCTTGGCCGACGGCGTGATCGTGACGCGCGCGGGCGGGCGGCGGCGGCTGATGGAGCGCTCGATCACCTTCGCGATCCGCTCCGGCCCGGCACCGATCAGCCGGATCAGCGGGCTGTCGTAGGCGCCCTTCGTGACCGCCCCGACCGTCGCGTTGAAGCGCGCGTAGGGATCGTCCTCGGAGCTCGTGACGTCGCTCATGCTGGCGGTCGCGGCCTCGCCGAACTCGGTCGTGATCAGCCCAGGCTCGAGCAGGATCACGTCGATGCCGAAGCCGCGCAGCTCGAAGCGCAGCGCGTCGGAGATGGCCTCGAGCGCGTGCTTGGTCGCGTGGTACTGGCCGCCTCCGGGGAACACGACACGGCCTCCCACCGAACCGAGGTTGACGATCTTTCCGAAGCGTTGCGATCGCATGCGCGGCAGCACCATCTGCGTCAGGCGAACGAGTCCGAAGACGTTCGTCTCGAACTGTCGCCGGACGGCGTCGAGCGGCACCGTCTCGATCGCGCCGCTCTGGCTGTAGCCGGCATTGTTGATCAGCACGCCGACCGCGCCCTCGGCCTGCTCGACGGTGTCGACGGCCGCCCGCATCGACTGCTCGTCGGTCACGTCGAGCGCCAGCGTATGGCAGCCCGCGTCCTGCAGATCGGCGATCGCCTGAAGCCGTCGCGCCGAGGCGTAGACACTCCATCCCGACCTTGCCAGGCGCAGCGCCGTGGCACGGCCGATGCCCGAGGAGCAGCCGGTCAACAGCACCGCCTTCGAGGGCTGCGACATGCCTGGAGCATATGCGCTCGCGCTGGGCGCATGCCCCTGCTGGGCATCGATCTCACGACGCGGCGCGCCACCATCGGGGCGCGGTCGTCTAAGGTGGCGCCCCGATGCGCGCCGTCACCTTTCAGGCCCCCGGTGAGGTCCTCGTCGAGGACGTTCCCGAGCCCCGGATCCTGGACGCCCGCGACGCGATCGTGAGGATCGAAGCCAGCGGGATCTGCGGATCGGACCTGCACATCTACCACGGCCGCGTCCAGATCGAGCCCGGCTTCACGATCGGTCACGAGTACGTCGGAACGGTGATCGCCACCGGCGATGAGGTTCACGAGCTCGGCGTCGGCGATCGCGTGCTCGGCTGCTTCCAGACGGCCTGCGGTCACTGCTTCTTCTGCCGTCGCGGCTGGTTTCACAAGTGCGACTCCTCGCGCACCTTCGGCCACGGAGCGGCGCTCGGCTCGCTCCAGGGAACCCAGGCCGAGCAGGCGCTCGTGCCCAACGCCGAGCTCGTGCTGCGCCGCATACCCGACGGGATGAGCGACGACGTCGCGCTGTTCGCGGGCGACGTGATGGGGACCGGCTACCACGCGGTCGTCGACAGCGGGCTGCGGCCGGGGGACGTCGCCGCCGTGCTGGGTCTCGGACCCGTCGGGCTCTGCGCGGTCCAGGCCGCGCGCGCCGTGGGCGCCTCGCAGGTGATCGCCGTCGACTCCGTTCCGGAGCGACTGCGCATGGCGGAGTCCTTCGGCGCCGTGCCGGTCCACCTGAGCGAGGGCGATCCCCGCGGCGCGGCACGCGAGGCGACCAGCGGGCGTGGGGTGGACGTCTGCATCGACGCGGTCGGCGACCCGCGTGCGCTGGAGCTGGCGCTGCGGCTGACGCGCAAGTGCGGCACCGTGCAGACGATCGGCGTCTACGCTGAGCGCTGCGAGGTGCACATGGGGCTGTTGTGGATCAAGGCGCTGCGGCTCTGCTCGGGTCACGCGAACGTCATCGGACACGTCGACAGCGTGCTCGCGATGATGTCCTCTGGACAGCTCGACCCGACGCCGCTCGTGACCAACCACATGGCCCTCGACGAGGCGCCGGAGGCCTACCGTCTGTACGACCGGCGCGAGGCCCTGAAGATCGTGCTGCGCCCGTAGCGGGCCGCCCGGTGTCGAGGTACGCTCCCAGCATGACCACTATCTCCGCAGACGCCCTCCCCGACGCGCTGAGCGCTCCCGCGCGGGAATTCATCTCCCAGTCCCATCGCCTCCTGATCGGCGACGAGCGTCCCGAGGCGGCCGACGGGCGCACCTTCGCCACGCTCGACCCCGCGACCGGGCGTGAGATCGCGGAGGTGGCGCAGGGAGGACCGCAGGACGTCGAGCGCGCGGTCGCCGCCGCGCGAGAGGCCTTCGCCAACGGCCCGTGGGCGTCGCTGCCCGCAGCTGGGCGCGAGCGCCTGATGCTCGACCTGGCGGCAGCGATCGAAGAGCGCGCCGAGGAGTTCGCCCAGATCGAGTCGCTCGACAACGGCAAGCCGGTGGGGCTGGCGCAGTATGTCGACGTGGCTGGCACCGTGGCGCATCTGCGCTACTTCGCGGGCTGGCCGACGAAGATCGAGGGCAACGTGCTACCGGTCAGCGCTCCCAACATGCACTGCTACACGCGACGCGAGCCGGTCGGCGTATGCGCGCAGATCGTGCCATGGAACTTCCCGCTGCTGATGACCGCGTGGAAGATCGCGCCGGCGCTGGCAGCGGGCTGCACGATCGTGCTGAAGCCCGCCGAGCAGACGCCGCTGAGCGCCCTGCGGCTCGGCGAGCTCGCGCTCGAGGTCGGCTTCCCGCCGGGCGTTCTCAACGTGCTCACAGGCGACGGCGAGACCGGCGCCGCCCTCGTCGATCATCCCGGGGTCGACAAGATCGCGTTCACCGGCTCCACCGCCGTGGGGCGCGAGATCGGCGCCAAGGCGGGCCACGCGCTCAAGCGCCTGACGCTCGAGCTCGGCGGCAAGTCGCCGAACGTGATCCTTCCCGACGCGGACATCCAGGCCGCGATCCAGGGCTCCTACCAGGCGATCTACTTCAACTCGGGACAGGCTTGCAACGCGGGCTCGCGCCTGTTCGTCCCGGCGGAGCGCTACGACGAGGTCCTCGGCGCGCTCGCCGAGCAGGCCAAGTCCGCGCGGCTGGGGGCGGGGCTCGACCCGGACACGCAGCTCGGCCCGCTGATCTCGGCCGAGCAGCGCGACCGCGTAATGGGCTACATCGACTCAGGACGCGAGCAGGGCGCGGAGCTGGTTGCCGGCGGCGAGGCGGCGCTCGGCGACAGCGGCGGCTACTTCGTCGCGCCGACGCTCTTCAGCGTCACCTCCGACGAGCTGCGGATCGCCCGTGAGGAGATCTTCGGGCCCGTGCTCGTCGCCTCTCCCTACGACACGCTAGAGGAAGTCGCGCAGCGGGCGAACGACAGCGAGTACGGCCTGGCCGCCGGCGTGTGGACGCGCGACGTGTCGAGCGCCCACCGCCTCGCCGCGATGCTGCGGGCCGGCTCCGTGTACATCAACACATGGGGGCTCGTCGATCCTTCGACGCCCTTCGGCGGCTTCAAGGCCTCCGGTATCGGCCGCGAGCACGGCCACGACGGCCTCGACGCCTACCTCGAGACGAAGACGGTCTGGACGGCGTTGTGAGCCTCACGCCTTCGTGAGCGTCGCCACGCAGAGCGAACGCGGCGTGGGCCGCATCCGCTCTGAGTGGTGGCGGCCGGCCCTGGTCTCGCTGCTGGCGCTGCTGCTGGTCATCGCGACCGGCGAGATCGTGCTCGACGGCGCCGCCGGCCGCTCACCGCTGATCCCGAAATCGCCTGCGATCGCAGGCTGGCTGCAGGGCATCGGCGAGCGCCTGGGCTATCGCGTCTTCCTGGTCCCGATCCTGCTCTTCGCCGCCGCGTACGGCGCGATGCTCCTGCTCACCCGCGGGGTGCGGGCCCCGGCCATCTCCAAACGCTGGGCGATCGTCCTCATCGCTGCGCTGCACGCGATCGTGTTCGCCGGGCCGATCCTGATCTCCACCGACGTCTTCAGCTACATCGCCTACGCGCGTATGGGCGTCGAGCACGGGATCAACCCCTACCTGCACGGGCCCATTGCGATCTCCCGCGACCCGATCTTCCAGTATGTGGGCCACGACTGGAGGCACGTGGCGACCGCCTACGGCCCGCTCTACACGCTGCTGTCCTACCCGTTCGCGCCGCTCGGCGTGAAGGGCGCCCTATGGGGGATGAAGATCCTGGCGCTGCTCGCCAGCGCCGGCACGCTGGTGCTCACGTGGCGCTGCGCGCGAGCGCGCGATCTGGATCCGGTCTGGGCGATCCTCGCCGTCGGCGCAAACCCGCTGTACATCATCTACGGCGTCGGCGGCGCGCACAACGACCTGCTCATGCTGATGCTGATGATGGTGGCCGTGAGCCTCACGCTGAGGGGACGGGACGCCGCCGCCGGCGCGGTCGTCGTGGCGGGCGCGCTCGTGAAGGCGACGGTGGCGGCGCTGCTCCCGTTCATGATCCTCTCCCGGCGGCGCCTCGCTCCGATCCTGGGGGCGCTGGCGGCGTTGGCCGCCGGTGCGATCGTGGCCTACGCGGCGTTCGGCGTGCACGGAATCGACGTCGTCGCTGCGCTCAACCGCGACGCCGCCTTCGTCTCCACCGACAGCTTCGCGACCGAGATAGCCCACCTGTTCGGCAAGCCGGGCGTCTTCCCGATCGACCACGACCTGCTGAAGGCCTCGCTCGTGCTGATCGCGCTGCACCTGATGTGGCGCACGTGGCGCGGCTACGACTGGATCGCCGCGTCCGGCTGGACGCTCCTGGCGATCTCGGTGACCAGCACGTGGCTGCTCGCCTGGTACATCCTCTGGCCGCTGCCCCTCGCCGTGCTGACGCGCGACAGGCGCCTGGTGGTCGCGACGCTGGCCCTTCAGGCGCTGTTCCTCCTACACCAGACCTCGCCCCTGTTCGCCCCGGTGCAATGAGCGACGCGAGCACATCTCCCGAGCACGACCGCTGGAGCGGACTGCCCGCTTGGCTGCGTCCGCGTCCCGTCGACCTCCCCGGGTCCGGGCGCCTGCGGCTGATCGAGACGACGCTGCTCGTGCTGCTGGGTGTTCTGCTCGCCGTCGCTACCGTCAACGACGTCGTCCGCCAGACCCACGTTAACCATCGCCTGATCGCAGACCTCGCCACGTGGCGGGCGTACACCGCTCACCCGTACCACAACCTCTCGATCGAGCAGGAACTGTTCGGCCCCGCGAGCCAGCATGAGGTGGTGTGCGGGAACACGAGCCCTGGGGGCCCGAAAGCCAGGACCCAGCTGTGCCTCGTCGTATACGGCCCGATCAGCGGTGGTCGGCGGACGGTCCATGGCGGCTGGTACCTGCCGCCCAAGGTCGAAGACGTGCGGTCGGACCGCTACGGCTGCTTCGGGGCGGCCTCACGGGGGATGTGCCCGCCGTGAGCGTCGCGGCTGCCGCCGCCCCGGCGGCCGCCGCGGCGGCGGGAACACGGCTGCGGGCCTGGTGGCCGCTGGCGGCTCTGATCGTGCTCGCCGCCGCGTTGCGCCTCTCGACGCTCGATCAGCAGAGCTTCTGGTACGACGAGGCCTACACGCCTGTCCACGTGCTCCACACGAGCCTCTGGACGACGCTGCGGGCGATGGTGCACAGCGAGAACAGCCCGCCGCTGTGGTACGTGATCGAGTGGGTCGACTACCGGGTGCTCGGCAGCGGCGAGTTCGCTCTGCGCCTGCCCTCCGCGCTGGCCGGCATCGCGACAGTGCCCGTGGCCTGGGCGATCGGTCAGGAGCTGGCCGGGCGGCGCGCAGCGATCATCGCCGCCGCGCTCGTCGCGGTCAACCCGCTGTTCGTGTGGTACTCGCAGGAGGCCCGCGCATACGGCCTGTTCGTGCTCACCGCCTCGCTGGCGCTGCTGTGCTTCCTGCGCGTGCAGCGGCCGACGGGCCCAGCGGATCGACGCGCGGCCGGGATGGCGGCGTTCGCCGCTGCCGCCGTGCTGGCGCTGGCGAGCCACTAATTCGCGGTCTTCCTGCTGATCCCGATGGTCCTGTGGCTGCTGGTGGAGCGAGCGAGGAGGCGGGCGGCGCTGATCGCGGTCGGGGCGCTTGCGCTGGCCGGCCTCGCGCTGCTGCCCCTGATCTCCGCGCAGGGAGGCCACGGTACTCAGTGGATCGGCAGGTGGCCGCTCTCCCAGCGCCTGGAAGCGATCCCGCAGTACTACCTCACCGGCTACTCGAGCGCTCCTCTGGGGCACGGCGTCGAGCTGCTCGTCGGGCTCGTCCTGCTCGCGGGCGTGGGCCTCGGCGCGTGGCGGATGCTCGAGGGGCCGCGGGCGAGCGGGGGCGGCGAGGGAGCGGCCGAGCGCCAGCGCGTGCGCCGCATGTCGATGGTGCTGTCGATCGCCGCCAGCGGCGTGCTGATCCCCGTGGCGCTCGCTGCGTTCGGCGCCGACTATCTCGCGCCGCGAAATCTGGTGGGGGCGATGATCCCCGTGACGGCGCTGGTCGCCGGCGCGCTCGTCTGGCCCGGCACCGGACGCGCCGGGACGGCGCTCGCGACGGCGCTTGCGAGCGCGTTCCTCGTGCTGAGCATCGACATCGACCTCAGCCCGCGACTGCAGCGCGGAAACTGGCGCGGCGTCGCCCACGCGCTTCGGGTCGGCGCGCCGGCGCGCGCGATCACGAGCGTCGAGCTCGGCGCCGCCCCGCTCGAGTACTACCTGCCTCGGCTGGTGAACCTGCCCCGCGGCGATGCGGTGACCGTGTCCGAGATCGACGAGACCGGCTACGCGCCGCTGCGCCCGTCCGCGGGCAGTCCTCCGGCGCCGGGCTTCCGTCTGATCCGGCGGCTGAACGTCGACGGGCTGATCGTCTATCTCTTCCTCTCGCCGGTGCCTCGCCGCGTCTCCGAGGCGGCGCTGCGCCGCCACGTGATCACCCTCGCGCACCCGGAGGTCCTCGTTCCGCCGGGGCTTCTGGTGTCCTCGGGGAGGTAGGAAGCGCGCGGGCGGATCTCATGCAAATGTCGTCATTCGTCAAAAAGATCTAGCTTTCCCAACATGGCATCCTCGACCGTCGAGACGCACACCGAGGCCAGGGTAGGGCTGCAGCTCGCCTGCGAGTATCTGCTCTCCCTTCAGGATGAGGCCGGTTGGTGGCGGGGCGAGCTTCAGACGAACGTCACGATGGACGCAGAGGACATACTCCTGCGTGAGTTCCTCGGCGTCCGCCGGGCCGATGAGACCGAGCGCTCGGCTGCGTGGATCCGCTCCCAGCAGCGCGAGGACGGCACGTGGGCAAACTTCCATGGCGCCCCGGGAGACCTCTCCACGACGATCGAGGCCTACTGGGCGCTGCGGCTTGCCGGCGAGGAGGCGGACGCGGCCCACATGCGCGCCGCCGCGGAGTTCATCCGCCGGGAAGGAGGCCTCGAGCACGCCCGCGTCTTCACCCATCTGTGGCTCGCCCTGTTCGGCCTCTGGTCGTGGGATCGCGTCCCGGCGCTGCCCCCGGAGGCCATCCTGCTGCCCTCCTGGGTGCCGCTCAACGTCTACGACTTCGCCTGCTGGGCACGCCAGACGATCGTGGCGCTGTCGATCGTCAAAGCCCACCGTCCCGTACGCCCGCTGCCGTTCGGCCTGGAGGAGCTCCGGGCCGGCGGCTCCGCGACGTCCGCGCCGGATCGACCCGTCTCGCACCGCAGCGTCTGGCTTGCGCGCCTTGACCGCGTGCTCCGCGCCTACGAGCGTCACCCGATCGGTCCCGTGCGACGCCTGGCGCTCGGTCGCGCGGAGCGCTGGATCGTCCGCCGCCAGGAGGCCGACGGCTCGTGGGGCGGCATCCAGCCGCCGTGGGTCTACTCGCTGATCGCGCTGCATCTGGGGGGGTATCCGCTCGAGCACCCGGTCATGCGACGCGGCCTCGAGGGGCTGAACGCGTTCACCGTCGAGGACCAGGACGACTCCAGCGGAGTGGGCGCGCCCCCGGGCCCCAGCCGCCGCCTCGAAGCGTGTCAGTCGCCCGTGTGGGACACCGCGCTCGCGATGATCGCGCTCAGCGACGGCGGGCTGGCGGGTGAGCACCCCGCGATGCTGCGGGCCACCGAGTGGCTGCTCGGCGAGGAGGTGACGGTCCACGGCGACTGGGCCGTGAAGCGACCGGGCCTCGCACCCGGCGGCTGGGCCTTCGAGTTCGCCAACGTGAACTATCCCGACGTCGACGACACGGCCGAGGTCGTGCTCGCGCTGCGCCGCGTCGCGGGCGGGGGGG
>JAOPZM010000207.1 GCA_025964115.1 Solirubrobacterales bacterium | reverse complement strand
AGAACCCTGACGACCCTGCCACCCATAGAGCCACGCCGACCAGCGCTCCTGGTGCGATCAACCGGAACGCGCGCCGCCGTAGGTCGGGCGTGACGTAGTAGATGTAGGAGAACACGAGCAGCGCGCTGGCAAAGGCTCCTGGCCAGCGTGCGATTCGCCACACCGAGGCCGCCTCCGATCCGAGCACTTCACGCGCGAGGCCGCCGCCGGCGAACATCAGCACGACAGTCGTGAGCACCAGGCCGAGGAGAACGAACGTCGAAGCGATGTCAATCAGCTTTCGGCGCACGAACCCGCGCCCGCCCGGCGCCCGGAAGACGACATTGAGCGCGCGGCGGGCGGCCTCGAGGTAGCCCGTAGCTCCATAGAGCGCCGTCAGGATGGCGACCACGAGGCCGACCGCTGCGGTGCTCTTGCTCTTCAGCGCGGCGCGCACGGCCACGTCGAGTGGCGCCAGGGTCGCCGCGGGCACGACACCACGCAGGTGGCTGACGATCGCGTTGTAGGTGTCGGGATACTCGCCCGACAGACCCAGGAGGGAGACGCCTAGGAGCAGAGTCGGAAACAGCGACATCAGTGCGTAGTAGGTGAGCGCGGCGGCGTGATGGGTGCCCTGGTCGTCGTAGAAGGACAGCACCGCGCCTCTCGCAACCTCCCATGAACGCCGCATGACCCGAAAACGTATCGGTCACACCGCGAGCGGCTGAAGGACACTCGAGCGCATCGGAGGCGCGGCTCGACGGCGCCGACGAACCCCGACGGGCCACGAGGCTCCGGACGAGGTCACGTTTCAGCGGGATCTCTTGCGCGGCTGGGGAGCAGCCGGTGGCCGTCGACGACGGCGGCTGCGAGATCGATGAGCTTGCGATCGTCGACGCGCGCCTGCTCGCGCAGCATCTCGAACGCCTCGTACTCGTCGATGGAATGACGCTCCATGAGGATGCCCTTGGCCCGCTCGGTCAACGCGCGCCGGCCGAACGCGCCTCTCAGATCGTGATACTCGGCGAAGCGGCGCAGCACGATGTCGATCGCGCTCTGCCAGTCATCGACGTCTTCGTCGTTGATATGCGCGAACACGCCTCGCTTCGCCGCCTCCTTGACGAATCCGGGATTGTGGGCGTGCAGGAGCACGATCACAGGGCAGGCTGCCTCCCGCACGATCTTCTCGATCAGTTCAAGGGCATGCTGGGAACTGTCCCCCAGGCCGACGAGCGCGACGTCGGGTCGCTCGCGGATGGTCACGGCGGCGACGTCTCGAACGTCGATCTCGCGCGCGATCACCTCGTGGCCCAGGCCCATCACGATCGGCGCGACGAGTGCCAGGCGATCCTTCCTCTCGTTCGCGATCAGAACCCGCAGATGGTTCGATTCGCCATACATGATCAGTTACCCCAGATGGGATTCCAGTTTAGCCCGTGGTTCGCTTGCATGACGCGCGCTTATGAGGTCCGCCTCCGGCTTCAGCCCTGCTGGACATTCAGATACGACTCGACCCTCTCGATCAACGTGGTCGCAGCTAGGCGACCGGTGGGCTGCAGGCGCAGGGCTTGACCAGTAGGACTTTGCACGATCGGGATTCCGTCCCTCGCGCCCACCACCTTGTAATCGTCGGGCAGAGTCTGGAGCCGCCTGAGCTGGCGCTCGGTGAGCACCGGCGGGTGCGGCGTATGGGGACTCATTTGTGGCGCCTCACCCGTCGCGCTCCCCGGTAGGTCACGGCTCGCTGCTCGGCGTCGGCGGCATCGCAGATCGCCCATGCCACACGCTCAATCAGTTGTTCGGCCGAGTGGCCATCCTGCAGGTGCTCGGGACGGACTTCCTCGTTCATGAGGACGGGGACCCCGTCGAGCTGCGGGTGGGCAGAGTCTGTTACGACGATGATTCTCGACATGGGTCGCGTCCTCCCGGTCCGTTGGCTTGTGCTGTTTACGAATGACTGTCATGAGGCGGACTTTGCAAAGCGTTGGTCTCACTGTGAGACCTGTGAGGCGACGATGATCTCGGCGTCGGCGGGGAAGTTGACCGACCGCTCCTCGATCGTCAGGACGATCCTGTCGCAGTGAACGCGGCCACATGGGCATCGCTCGATCGCCGTGACTTCGCCCACCTCGGCCAGCGTCATCCCGACCTCGACGTCCCTGCACTTCAGGATGAGGGCGTCGGAGACGGTCGCCAGCGAGCCTTCGGCGGCGGCCAGCGCGGCGATCTTCTCGTGGAGCTGCGCTGCGGTCTTCATCGCTCCTTGAAAGTCGCCGTCGTCCAATAGCGCCTTCGTTTCCGCGAGCCACCGCTGAGCAGCGAGGATCAGGTGCGTGCCACCTCTACGGATGCGATCCAGCGTGTCAGAGGCCGTCCCCTGCGTGTGCGGGTGGCCGTCCATATGTTCTCCCCATCCCTGAAAGCGCCACCGAGGCGCCACCGCTCAACAGACGACAATCTGGTAGCCAACATGTGACTAGGAGCTTGCCCTGCTCTCAGAGGTGCAATCCCATGGGTAGCCGATGGCCGCACATGTGGAATCGCTGTGTGCGAAAGATATCGCACCGCGAGCTACTGGTAGGACGCTCTGTCTCATGAATTCCGCTCAGTCCGACAATCTTGTGGTCGTCGCTGAGCCCGGCTTGACTCTCCGGCGAGCGCAAGCCCTTGCCAGCGACACCCTGCTCGGCGGCGGACGCGTTCCTACTGGGCCCGAGACAACCCCTCCGCGATCCGGGGTTGCCCGGCGTCTGTGTTCCCTCGGGCTTGTCCATTTCCGCACAATTCCTCGGCAACAAGAAAAGACCGCGTCGAGCGCACGAACCGCGAGCGTATTGTTGACCGCACGCCTGCGCTTGCGTAGCGTCCGGGAGCGCACTCCACATGACCGTTCGGGGCTTGCCCCAAAGACACTGTTGGGCGGGTGACGTACCGGGCCAGCCGCGACCCTTTCGCAGGCTGATCTCAGCAGTCATGGCGACCACAACTCGTCAAGATCAAGCAAGAGGATGTTGCGCGCCGCGGGAGCCTCGCGGCGCCAACGAGGGAGACTGCAACATGACCGCGATAGCAACAATTTCCCCAGACGGCCCACAGCACATGCGTGCCCTGGAACGTGCCAACGAAGTCCGCCTGGCTCGCGCCGAGCTCAAGCGCAGGGTGGCTTTCGGTACGACCGACGTGGCGAAGGTGATCCTCTACTGCCCCTGGGAGGCGCGGAGCATGGCGGTTGGCGAGCTCCTGATGAGCCAGCGCCGCTGGGGCCAGATCCGCTGCCGCAAGTTCCTCTCCCAGATCCCGATCTCCGAGAAGAAGGCGATCGGGTCGATGACCGAGCGCCAGTGCCGCGCGCTCGCGGCGATGCTCACCTCGGCTGACCGGGGCAGCGCGTGGAGGGCGACCGGCTGAGGCTCCGACGATACGGTGGGGTCCTCGACCCATTCGATGTCGGGATCGCAGATCTCTGCGCTCAGGAGGCCCGCTCCATCTCGAAAGGCAACTGTTGGAGCAGACCGGCCATCTCGAAAACGCGTTGCACCTGTCTGGGGCCGGGGACCAGGGCAAACACGATTCCCCTCGCCTTGCAAAGCCCGTCGGCGAGCAAGACCAGCGTCAGCCCGGCTGAGTCCATGAAGGTCAGCTCGCTCAGGTCCAGCGTCAGGCGTGCTGCGTTGGCGCACGACACGATCGCCGCTTCCAACTCATCCCCCTCCGCCACGTCCAATTCGCCGCTCAGGACCAGCGTGTGATCCTCGCCGGACACGAGATCTTGAACTTCAAACGGTTCCTGAAGCAGCCGAGCCGCACCATCGCCGATCCGGCGCGTCGCCCTCCAACCGTCCCAAATCGCCATCAGGGGCCTCCCAGGTACGCAAGTCTGTGTACCGGAGAAGCCCTACGACGCCCGTCGTGTCGCCGCGAGTCCCGCCCCGCTAAGAGCGCACACCCCCCATGCCCGTACGGGGCCACGGAAGCTAGCTCGGTTCAGCGTAGCGCTGGCAACCATCCACCGCAAGACCAAGCCGACTACGCTTCGGCTTTGCGCGACCGCTACACCGACCGCGAGCCGTCGCTGGAGCTGCGCGGCATTTCGCGCCGTGGCGGAAAGGTAGGCGCCGGCGGGCCCGGCGAGTACTCGACGGCTCGCGTGCGGCCACGCGGCTGCGGATACAGGGACATGAGCGCACGCTCGAGGTCGGGCACGCCGACGACGGCCGGTAGCCCCATGGCGATCAGCTCAGAGGCCTGGAGCGGGTGGTCGTGGGTCCAAACGCCGGTCGCCATCAGCCGCGCCACGTCGCGGGCGCGGTCGGGCTCCATGCGGCCTTCGAGCATCCGGGCCACGAATCCCTCGACCTGGGCGATCGCCTTGCGGCCCACATCAGCCATGATCAACGTCTTATCGTCGTGCCTGCCCGGCCGCTTGGCCACCTCGATGAGCGACGCCGCCGGGTACTCGCCCAGCTGCGGGTCGACCGGACCGAGTGCGGCGTGCCGGTCGATCATGATCTCGTCGGCGGCCATGGCGATCAGCGTGCCGCCACTCATGGCGTAGTGAGGCACGACCGCCGTGACCTTTCCCCCATGGTTGGCCAGTGCGGAGGCGATCTGCTGCGCGGCGAGCACCAGTCCGCCGGGAGTGTGCAGGATGATCTCGATCCCGCGCTCGGGCGGCGTCTCGCGGATGGCCTGCAGCACACTCTCCGCATCATCGATGTCGATGTAGCGCACGACGGGAAAGCCGAGCAGAGACAGCGATTCCTGCCGATGGATCAGGGTGATGACCGTCGCCTCGCGCTTGCGGGAGATCACTCCGAGCGCGCGGCGCCGCTGGACGAGCAGCACCCATCGTGCGACAGCGGGCTGCAGCGACGCGAGGATGAAGAACAGCCATAGCAGGCTGAGGGGTTCCATCGTCGCTAGATCACTCTCGCACCCGCGGCTGGCGGTCGTCTACGATCGTGTCGGCGCTGTCGCGAGGAGCATCTCGGCTTGCGTCAGCCCGACGTTCCACAGCCAGGCCGCCGCGAGGGTTGCTCCCGCAAGCGCACCTCATTCGTAGCGTCACACCCACCAAGCTAGACAGCGCGCCGGATAGACAGACGACATGACGCCGCCTCGAGCGACGTGCTCCCTGGGCGCCCGGTCGGCGACCGCTGTGCGCGCCCCCGTCAAGGGGCCTCACGCCATACGTCCACAGCCCTTGATCGGCGGCCGCGCATAATGGTACGGTGCCGCGGCCGTTTGGGGTAAGCCTGCCTCCAGCTGGGAGCGGATTGAATTGCCTGATGACGGGCGGCTACCAAGTCGGGGGCGAACACTGTCAAGCGCGCGAGCGCAGCGCCGCATCGCCTCGCCTGACGAGGAGGTTCATGATGAGACTGACCGCCGGCCTTCGGAACGTGGGTGTTGCGGGCCTCGCGCTTGCAGCCCTGTCGCTGACGGCGGCGAGCCCGGCGTGGGCTGAAACGGCGACCACGCTCTGTGAGCCCGAAGGGCCAAGCAAACCAGTCCTCTCGCCCAACGGCAAAGGCGAATGCCCGACCAAAAGCACCTTGAAATACAAGATCGTCCAGCTCCCCGGAACAGGCGAGCTTGCAACGCTCAACAAGATCCTGCCATATGTCAACTACGTTGAAAGCGGCATTGCCGGCAAGCCCACAATCCAGTTCTCCGCGGTAAACCTTCAGGTCGTAAACGGCGAAGCCAAAACTGCCTCTATCAACGGCGAGGGCAACCTCGTGATCGGCTATGACGAGAACGCGAGCAAACACGAACAGACCGGCTCGCACGACCTCATCCTCGGTGACGAACAGACGTTCACGAGCTACGGCGGCATTCTCGCGGGTGAGATCAACGCCGTCACCGCCCCATTTGCCTCGGTCACCGGCGGCAAAGCGAACACCGCCAGCGGCGAAGGCTCCTCGGCCAGCGGAGGCCAGCACAACGTAGCCAGCGGTTTCGACTCGTCCGTCAGCGGAGGTCAGCTCAACGAAGCCGGCTTCATCTCGTCGGTCAGCGGAGGCGCCTTGAACCGCGCCACCACCGGCGGAACGTCATGGGTCGGGGGCGGCCGCCAGAACACCGCGACCGGCGCCTTTGCATCGATATTCGGCGGAAAAGAACTGAAAGCGGAAAAAGAATACGAAGCCATTCCGTAGCGGCACGTCTGAGGTGCCTCGGCCCGGCATCACAGTGCGGTCGCCCGCGGAAGCCGGTTTGGGACCTCTGCGATTCCTGGTGAAGCGATCAGCGCCCGCCTCGAGGTCCGCGAGCTCGGACTTACCGCCGGAGTGGTGGACGTCACGTGATCGTGACGTCGTCATACAGGGTGTAGGTGGGGTCGCCCGCTTTATTGTCATCGTGGCTGGTCAGGGTCAGCGTGTAGCTGTGTCCGGCGGTCACTGACCCCGAGGCCTGGGTCCAGGAGCCGGAGTTGGAGCAGGTCTTCGCGAGGATCGTCGCGGTGGTTTTCGTGGTGTTGTCTCTCAGCTTCGCGGTCGCCCAGTCGTCTTTGGTCGTGTCCGGACACGCGACCTTGTACCAGAGCGACAATGTTGTCTCGCCCGATGCCACGGTGAATTTCTGGGCGATGTTCGAGTTGTGGTATGTGGGAGTGCTCGCCCCAAGCTGAGCGCAGTAGCTTCCACTATGGCAGCCGCCGCTGACGACGCTCGCCGAGGCACCCGACGCCCGCCAGCCGCTCAGGGTCCCGGTCTCAAACCCGCCATTCACGGGTGCGGTGACGGTGAGGCTGACCGTCGTCGAGTGAGTAGCGCTCGCACCGGTGCCGGTGACGGTGAGCGTGTACGTTCCCGCCGCAGCCGTACCCGCGTTGACCGTCAACGTCGACGAGCCCCCGGCAGTGACCGACGCCGGGTTCAGCGAGGCGCTCGCGCCAGTGGGCGCGCCGGCCACCGATAGGTTCACGGTCTGCGCCGATCCACTCGTCACCGCCGTCGAGATCGTTGAGCTACCGCCCGCGCCCTGAGCCGACGTCAGGCTGGTCGGGGTCGCGCTGATCGAGAAGTCGTTCAGCGGAGAAGTACCGCAGCCGGGGAACTTGAACGAGCCGATTCTGGTGCGCCAGTTGAAGTTGCCATTGGCCGGGATGTACTCCTGCGTGTAGAAGAAAGTGCAGTCGTCCGATGGGTCGATCGACATGCTGCTGTAGTCGCCCCACCGCGACAGCGCATTGCCGGTCTGCGATCCCGCTCCGTTGATGATCGTGCCCTCTCCCTGGGTCATCAGCCCCGTGGCGTCACCGGCGAGCCGTCCCGTGTAGTGGATCTGGGGATGGATACTCGAGCTGGAGACGCTGAAGCCGAGCCCCATGTCCCCGGCCTGGTCTTGGGCGATGCTCCCCATCCACCGGTAGTTCGAGTCGGGCGCGTAGGTGCCCTGTTGGAAGATGCTCAGGTTGTGAGACGTGTCGGGCCGAAGCTCGTACCACCGGACCCCTGTCGAGCTCCCCGCAGTGACGCTGTGATTGACAACCAGGGACTCGTGATCGCCCAAGTTGCGGTACGCAAGCCGGTACATCAGGCGATCGGCGAGCGAGTCGAGCTTCTGGCTCGTGCCGGCCTGTGGGATGCACGTGCCGCCGCTACAGGCTTCCGAGAAAGCGGCCGTCCCTAGCGTCGCCGGCCCTGTCAGCGTCGTGTTGGCTGGAGTCGTCCAGTCGACGTGGAACTTCCAGTAGGCGAGCTGGTTGGCGACGGCCCCCAGCGCGACCACGTAATCGGGCGAGCCTGCCGGGGGCTGGCTCGCGCCTTCAAGGTCGGACGGGAGCAGGCCGCCATAGCTCGAGCCGACGCTGAAGCATTGCTGGGTCGCCGCCGCGCCGGCGAGCATGCGTGCGCGGTCGAGTGCGCAGACCTCGCCGCCGGTGAAAGTGGTCCCGCGCGCGAACATGTTGTAGGTCACGTAATACCCGTCCGGCCAGACCGCGAGCTTTGGATAATCGGGAAAGTTGGAGTACTGGAAGGAGTAGCGGCTGTAAGCGCCCGTCGGATCGCCCGTCTGGGACACCGCAATGCACTCGAGATAAGGGACGGTCGAGACGGAGAACTGCTGGATGACCCATCGGTCCGCGGTCCGGTCGTAGGAGACCGTGGCATCGCCGTCGTCGTTCGTCTGACAGCCACCACCGAAGCCGCTCCACAGCGTGTTGATCGGCACCGGCCCGTAGACGGCAGCGCCGGACTTGTTGAACACCGCGAGGTCGGTGTTGACTGTCTCCACGATGTGGTTCGGACCGACGGCCGCATTCGGATCCGGCGGCGCGGATGTCACCGAAAAGCTGCCCTGAGGACCCGAGAAGCCGTTGCCGATCCCATCGAAGTTCAGCAGCGGTGTTGGCGCAGCCAGCGTGCCGACGCTGCGCTGTATGCCCACGGTCCGCACACCGCTCGGCGTAGGCCTCCGCACGCGGCGAAGCGGCACGACCCGGTGACTCCGCGGTGCCAGCGCCGGCGTGATGTCCCGCAATCGAGGGGAGACATCATGGTGAACAGCTCCCAGCTGCGTCACACCACGATGCATCTGCGCGGCGGTCGCGGGCACCGCGGCGGCGAGGGCCGCCAACCCGGCCATCACCGACCCTACGCGCAGCTTCCGCATCGCTCTCGCAGCCATGCCCGACTCCTCACTCGCCGTCATTGCCGCGAATGCGGCGCCCGGTTCCCACGCGATCGCTCGCGAACGACAAGCCTATAGCCTCCGCTCGTCAATGCTTTTGACCATCTCG
>JAOPZM010000190.1 GCA_025964115.1 Solirubrobacterales bacterium | reverse complement strand
CCACCCAGGCCAGTCCCAGCAGTCCGATCAGGCCCCCGAAGCGGTCGACCAGGATCGTGACGACAACGCGTGTGAGCAGCGGCCCACGGCGAACGATCAGCAGCGCTCGGGCGACATCACCTCCGACGGTCGTGGGAAGAAACGTGTTGGAGAACGTCGACTTCGCGTACACGCGCCCGACCGACGGTATGCCCAGCGGTACACCGGCCTTCCGCAGCAGTCGCGACCACCTGTAGATGCCGATGCCCAGTGCGATCACCACGAGTCCGACCGCGGCGACGAAGTTCAGCGGGTGTCCGTGACGCAGCCGGTGCCCCATCTGGGGCCAGTCGATCTGAAGCGCGACGACCCCGAGCAACACCGCCGTTACGACGATTCGGGTCCAGATGGACCCTGCTATCCGTCGGAGCCACCGGCTTCGCGACCTGCGCTGGGGCCGTGTGGAGCTCAAGACGTTGAGGCTACTCGCGGAAGCTCGACGCCATCCAGGTGCTCAGCGATCTCGCCCAGCGGCCGTCCGTGCGAGCCCCCTGCGTCGATGATCGCCTGCAAGCGAGGCAGCGTTGCGGCGCGACGGGTGTGCAGGATCCGGCTGACCAGCCACCCGGCGTGAGGCATCACCGAGAACGGCTCCTGCGTGTCGACGTCGTAGGGATGGGAGTAACTCCATGGCACTGCGCCCTCCCCGAGTGCACGCAGGAACCGCCGCGCGACCGTGAGCGGTACGTAGCGCATGTAGATACCTCCTAGGAAGGGAATCTGGACGCGGCCGAGCCCCCCGACGGGACAGGGGAACTCGATCAGGCCATTCTCCCACCGGAACGGACGGCTTGGAGCGCCAGGCCAGCCGTGGAGCGGGTTCGTCGCCGGCAGAACGCTCGAGGAGTACGCGAAACCCGCCTCGCCTATTTGTCCTACCGCCCACGCCGTTGACGGCGTGAGCGAGAAGATCGGCGCGCGAAAGCCACGGACGGGGCCCTGGATGATCTGCTCGACCAGCTCCCGACCTTCACGCAGCTCCTCCAGAAGCCGAGAGGGCCCGACCTCTCCCAGCGTTACGTGGCGGAGGCCGTGGAGGCCGACCTCGTGACCTGCATCTGCCACGCGCCGCACGAGGGCGCCGTGGCTGCGCGCGATCTCTCCGACGATGAAGACCGTTGCGCGGATCCCGCGCTCCTCCACGAAGTCGAGGAAGCGATGGCTCATCCAGACGAACCGCTCCTCCTGCGCATCGGAGCGCCGGTTGTCCTCGAGGTCGAACGTGATCGTCACGGGCATGCCGCTACCTCGCACCGAGCTGGTCAATCAAGGGCCCGCTCGCCGATCACGTGAACGATGTCGCTGCAGCCCGGCCGATTGAGCAACCCTGCGGCAGCGTACAAGCAGGCGTAGCTGACCAGGCTCGTCGGACCCACCGGTCGGACCGTATGCAAGCGTTGCCACAGCCCGTCGCGTCCTATCGCTGACAGCTGGTCGACTCTTCGCACGCGAATGCCACAGCTGCCCAGCAGGTTGACCAGCGCGGCCGTCGAAAAATAGTGGAGGTGCGGGCTTGCGAGCCCCCGCTGCCACAGACGTTCGTACGGACCGCGAACGCCGAAGCGGGCAAGGACCTCTGCGGCGCGAAACGCGAGCCCATCGGCTGTTGGGATGTTCACGCTGAGGAGGCCTCCGGGTCGCAGCGACGCTCGACATGCCTCGAGCGCCCCACGGACGTCGGGAATGTGCTCCAGCACGTCGTTGAACGCGATCACGTCAAAGCACTCGTCCGCGACAAGGGCATCCGGGAAGCGCCCGATGCGCACCTCGCCGTAGGAGCGCGCCGCCACGCGCTCGTCCGGCTCGATGCCGACGCTGCTCGCTCCGGCCCGCTCGGCTTCCTCCAGAAACCATCCATACGCCGAGCCCACGTCGAGCACCCGTGCGCCCGAAACCGGCCGCAGATTCGCGATTCTGTCGAGGACTACCCGAGCATTCTCACGGCGCAGGAGCTCGTAGCCCGCCACCCGCGCCTCGGACTCGACCTCGCTACCCCCGACCGGGAGCTCCGAAGCCCACGAGCCGCAGGCATCACAACGCGCCGACCAATCGGCGATTCGGACGCGTCTGGAGTCCCCGCAGACTATGCAGCTGCTGCCGTCGAGCAAGCGCGCGATCCTATTTCATGCCGCGGGACAGCCTGCTGGCACGCCCTGACGGCGTCAACTACGCTTCCGACCCGTGCCTTGGCCGCCCGCCGTGACTCCTGCCTTTCGTCCGCCCGCGCCGCCGCCCAGCTGAGGCCAGCCCGAGGCTTCGATGAGCATCGAGACACCGTCCCTGCCCCGTGCCGCCGAACCGCAAGGGTCGGCCTCGTTCGGGCCCTCAAGGTCCGCCAACGGGCTGGCTCTTGCCTGCGTGGTGACGTTGGTGCTGCTGCTCGCGGCCGAGGTCGCGTCGGGGTGGAACGTGCTTCATTCGAGCGAATTCTTCTCGGCGCTGGCCGCGCACAAGTACGTATGGGCGAATGCGGTGGGCGCGATCCTCATATCGCTGACGGCGCTCGCCGCACCAGCGAGGTGGCGCTGGCTCGCGGTGCTCGCGCCCGGCGGGTATCTGCTGGCGGTCCTGGGCGCAACCGCGATCCTGGGAGGCAAAGCGCTCGGCATGATCGCCGCGCTCCTGACGCTTGCGGCCCTGTGGGACACCGGCGAGCGCCTTCTGCGCCGGCTCGGCGCTGAGGACCTCTCGGGGAACGCGCTCGTTGCGTGGCTCGCAGGAATCGCGCCCTGGAGCCTGGGGACGCTCGCGCTCGGCCGCCTTTCACTGATCAAGTGGTGGACGCTCGGGATCCTGCTCGTGCTCTTCGGTGCGGTCGGCATCCTTCGTCTGACACAGCGGATCTACGCGCGGCGACAGGTCATCGTGCGGGAGTTGGGCAAGTCGCCGCTGAACATGGCTGTGGCCGGGTTGATCCTTTTCGTGCTGGGCTGGGCCGCCATCTACACGGCCGCCCCGGAGCTCCAGTTCGACGCCCTGTACGGCAAGGTCTACCTGCCTGAACTGTGGGCCAGGAGCGGGCACATCGGATCGATCGCCCAACACGTCCAATTCGAGATCAGCGGCTGGTTTCAGCTTCTCGCGACTGGGGGTCACCTGCTGGGTGCCGAGTCGATTGGGCGATATCTCCAGCTGCTCGGCGTCGGCGGCACTGCGGCAGCTGTGTGGTGGTGGGGACGCCGTCACGGTGCCTTCGGCCCGCTCGCCGCCCTGGCGGACGTTGTCACGCCCCAGATCTTCTGGCAGGCCAGCACCGCCGATGACGACGTTCTGCTCGCCCTCGCCGCGCTTGCGCTGTGCGTAGCCGTGATCGAGTCGTTGCGCGCTAGCCCGGGACGCGACATCCGTGGCCTGGCCCTTGCTCTCGGGCTGATGGCCGGGAGCGGCCCGTCGATGAAGCTCCACCTGACCGTCCTGTTCGCGTTCCTGCTGATTGGCTGGATCGCAGCCGGGCGCGCCTCCCGCACGGTCGCACGCCGGCTCGGGTACGCGGCGGTCGGCGCGGCGATCACGGCGCTGCCGCCGCTGATCCTTCGCTGGATCGACACGGGCAACCCGCTGCTTCCGGCGTACAACAACATCTTCCGAAGCAAGTACTGGCTGCCGATCAACGAACAGGCGAACTTTCCCTTCTGGCGCAACGCTGGGACTTTCGGCCCGGTAGAAGCTGTCTGGAATGCCGTCGTCGACCCGAAGTTGATGGCCGAGGCGGCGGCTCCCGGTGCATTCGGCGTGTTCGTCGGTGCGATCGTCGTGGCACTGCTGCTCGGATGGGTGGGCCGCGGCCGGGTGCGCGGAAGCAGCGTCATCTGGTGGGCGTTGATACCGACGATCGTCGTCTGGTGGGTCAGTCTGCGCTACCTGCGCTACCTGCTGCCCGCCGGGCTCGTCTCTATTGCGCTGATTCTGATGCTCACCGCCGGTGTCGGCCTCGGGCGCCGTGGTCGCGCCGTCGCCGTAATCGGCGCGACGCTGGCGGCCATGGCAACCTTCCCGGTGACCATTTCCCTGTTCTGGAACGTGCCGACGCACAAGCCACCCGTCTATGCGGCGATCGGCAAATGGTCGGCATCCAGCTACGAGAACGCCGCGCTGACCGAGCGTCCGGCGATCCTGGCATTCAACCGGCTCTCGCCACCCGGAGCCCGCATGGCTACGACCGCCTACGAGCGCGTGTGGCTGACGAAGGGACGAGACCTCTACGCGCTCGGGTACGACGTTCAGGGCCTCTTGGAGCTTCAGGGTCCGCTGCCCACGTCCGGTGACGCCACGCTGAGAGGCCTTCGCAGGTTGGGGATCGGCTGGGTGCTCGCCACCGGTCCCGAACGGCTTTTAAACGAGCCGGGCTTCCTCTCACAGGTGTTGACCACGCACGGAAAGCCGGAATTCGGGGAGCGCGGCTGGGACCTCTACCGCCTCGTCGACGGTCCGCCGTCCGCCCGGCCGATCTCTCCATGCGATGCGAACGCTCGAGGAGTCGCCTCCTGCTGGGGCGGTACGCGCGCCGCCGACGGCCATCTGACCTCAAGTGTGACCCGAACCGTGGCCGTGTGCCCGGGCCAGACGCTGGCTCTCAGCGTCACGCAGGCGCCGACCGGCGCTCCGTCGCCGGTGCTCATTCGGTTCATCGGCGGAAGTCCGACCGACGGCATCCAACCTGGTGAAGCCGTACCCGGAGCGCCCCAGCGAATCTTCGCGACGGCTCCGCCCGGAGCGACGAGCGCACAGGTGATAGTGAGCCCCGGCGCTGGCGCCCAGATCACCTCCGCGCGCATCGGCTCCTTCGGGGGGACGTGCGTCCGCTGAAAGCCGGTGACGGACTCCGCCGTCGAGCCGCCGTCCAGCGTCGGCACAGAGCCGCCACTATTCTGAGCCGCCGTGGATATCGATCAGCTTGTGGATGGCCTTGGTGGCGAGGCCGAGCGACTGCGTATCGCCCGTTCGGAGATCGGCGACGGGATCGCCTGGTACCCGTACGACATCCTCGCCAACGTCATCCACATCGACACGATGCTCTCGGGCGAGAACCGCGACCTCGACCGGTTGGCGCAGGGATCGCCTGTCGCCGACATCGGTGCAGCCGACGGAGACCTAGCGTTCGCCCTGGAGCGCCTCGCGGGCTGGCAGGTGGACGTCGTCGACACGGCCGCTTCCAACATGAACGCGCTGCGCGGCGCCAAGGCGTTGCGCGACCATCTCGGCTCACGTGTGCAGATACACGATGTTGATCTCGATCGTCAGTTTGCGCTTCCACGTGAGAGCTACGGCCTCATATTCCTACTGGGAATCCTCTACCACCTACAGAACCCCTACTACGTGTTGAGGGAATTGGCTTCCCGCTCCTCGTACTGCCTGATGAGCACGAAGGTGGCGCGCTTCGCAGGGCCCAACCGAACCCCGATCGGAGATCTCCCGCTCGCCTACCTGGTCGCACCTGACGAGACCAACAACGACCCGACGAACTACTGGGTCTTCTCGCCGGCCGGAGTCGAGAGGCTCGTCCAGCGCACCGGCTGGACGACTCTCGAGCGGCTGCACGTGGGCAACACGGCGGATTCGGACCCCGCAACTCCGGAGAACGACGAGCGAATGTTCATGCTGCTCCACAGCAGGACGGCATGACGCCGCGATCAGACGGCCGGCTTGCGCAGAACCAGGATTCCGTCCCAGACCGTCATCGATTCGATCGCCAGGGGTGCGCCGACCATCTCGGGTTGCGCGTAGCGCACGGTCCCACGTGCCACGTGGTCGATCAGACGCTTGAGGAGGCCGACCGCGCCGACGTCGTGGCTGGGCATGTGGATCGGCTCAGGGGACCCGAGCTGTAGAGGCGTGTCAGCGCTGTCGAGCTGATCGGCGTCGAGCGTCGACGTCATCCGCCCTCCGTCCTGCCAGTCCGGCAGATAGCCGGTTCCCCAGTCCTCGATCACGTAGATCCCCCCGGCGCGGAGGTGCCTCTCGTAGAGGACCTGCAGCGAACGAGCGGTCGTGATGCCGATGTGGGATGCATCGTCAACAATCACATCGAAGCCAGTCGGCGCCAACTCGTCACGCACCCGCCGCATCAACGCTGCGTCCGCCTGGTCTCCCTGAATGACGTGGACGCGGGGACCGAGCGCCAGCTCAGGCGGCGCCAGGTCGACGCCTACGATCGTCGCTCGGGGGAAGGCGTCGCGCCACATCTGCAATGAGTGGCCACCCCAAACGCCGAGCTCCAGCAGCGTGAACGCCTCCTTTCGCAGTGGCCCGAGTAGCTGCTCGTAGATCGGGAGATAGGGCGCCGGCTTGACAGCCGCGTCCGTCGCGCTCCCCTCGGGCAGGCGCAGCCACCCACTTCGAGCGTCGCGACTGTTCGGCATGATCGACGGCCTGCGCACCTAGGATCTGCCGGCAGATCCAACCGCCGAGCCAGGCGCGCCGGCGCGCGAGACCCCTACGCCGCCGAGCAGCTGAGCGATGCGCTCTGAGACCAGCGCGGGCGAACAGTGCCGAGCGACAAGGTCCTGACCCGCACGCGAGAGCTCGCGCCAAAGTGCATCGTCACCGTAGAGACGAACGACATGTGCCGCGAGCTCGGCGGGATCCTCGGCGACGAGCGTACAGCGGTCCAGATCATCGATTCCCTCGGCGCCGATCGGCGTCGTCACCACCGGCAACCCCACCGCCAGGCACTGGGTGATTTTGCCGTTCAGCCCGGCGCCGTAGCGCAAAGGAGCCACGAGCAGCCGCGACCTGTCAAGGAGCGGCCGCAGGTCCTCGATCCAGCCGGCAACGTCGACACGCGGTGAGGCGAGCGCCTGGACCTCGGCTGGTGGATTGGAGCCCACGATCGTGAGCCGGACGTCGCGCAGCTCACGCCATACCTCGGGCATCACGTCCTTCACGAGCCGAAGGACCGCATCAATGTTCGGTGGATGCTTGAAGCTTCCCAGGAAGAGGATGCCCGACCGCCCCTCGGGCGGAAGGACGTATGGATCGATCTCATGCACCGTCGGGACCAGCAGGAGCTCTGCGGCCGGAACGTCTCGGGCGATTTGAGCGCACTCCGACTCACTGACGACGAGCGTGACGTCGGCAGCCCTCACCATCGCCAGCTCGAGCTCGCGCAGCGCCTTCGCCTTGGGCGGGATCGAATCCAGGTCGAGGCTGCCGTTGGTTGAACCCCCTGCCTTTGAAGACGGTGCGCCAAGGGCGTCACGACGAGCCTCGCGAAGCCAGTGGAGATCGACAGTGTCATACGCGATCGTCGCCGCCGGGGCAAACTCCCTGACGGAGTCGAGCCAGCGGCTGGCCGGGTGCGGGCGTGTAAGGATCGCCGCCGTAAGCCTCGGGCCGATCGTGGCGAGCTCGGCATTCACGTCGAGCTGCCCATAGAGGACCTCGACGCCCATGCCCTGCAGGACGCGCGTGTACGGCTGAAGCGGCGCGAGGTTGTCCGGCATGAACGTGACGCGGGCACCGAGGTCGAGCAGTGCCCGCATGATGCAGAGCATCCGCAGCGAGCCGGCGTCGTGGTTCCACATCGGCACGCAGTGGTCGATCACGAGCACGTGGGGACCGCGGTGGCGGTTTGCCGCTATGCGAACGTTGCTCGGGGCGGATGGCAGGTGTTCGGATTGCAGCCGGTGTCGCCACTTTGAGACGAACTTGGGCCGGTTCTCCTCCTGATGGCGCTTGTGGCCCGACTCGGTGTCCACGCCGGCCGTCGCACCCTCGACGTGCACCACCACGGCCGTCGGCTCGTAGAGGACACGCCGGCCGCGCTCGCGAGCCTCGAAGCAGAGATCGACGTCCTCGTAGTACATCGGCAGGTAGCGCTCGTCGAAGCCGCCCGTTTCGCGCCAAAGCGCCGCACTGACCATCAGGGCGGCGGCCGAGCCGTAATCCGTCTCGCGCCGGTATTCGTACTGGAAGTCGCCCGGCGAATCGCCACGCCCGTAGTTGACCCCCGTGCCGTCGCGCCAGATGATGCCCCCGGCCTCGTTCAGAGAGCCGTCGGGATAGAGGAACTTCGGCGTCACCACGCCAACGTCATCGGAGGACTCGGCGCAGTCGAGCATTGCGCGGAGCCATCCGCTCGTCACTTCTGTGTCGTTGTTGAAGAGCACGAGCCAGTCGCCACGCGCGACGTTCGCGCCGAGATTCACACTGCGAAGGTAGCCGCGGTTCTCCTCGTTGCGGATCAGCTTCGCCCCACGCACTCCATCGAGCAGCCGCCGTGTCTCGGGATCTGAGGCGTCGTCCACCAGGATGACCTCGTAACTGACGCGCGTGGTGTGGTGGCGTATCGACTCAAGACACGCGAGCGTGAGGTCCGCGTGCGCATGAATCGGGATGATGAGCGACACCTTCGGGTGCTCGTACTCCGGCATCGAAATCACTGCGGCCGGTACGGCCTGAGCCGGGACGACCGCCGAAGCCGGTGCGGGTGGCTGTCGCGGCGGGCGCTTGATCACGATGCGTCCGATCAACCTGAGCGACATCCCGAGTGCGCGCGCGATCACCGAGCGCTCTCCACCGATGGCTCGGTACATGCGGTCCCGAGCACGCTGAAAGGCCTGCCACGTCACCGATTCCTCAGTCCGCCGGTTCGCCTGCAGCGCAGCGGCGAGCTCGCCTTGCACGGACTCAAGGCTGCGGTCGCGTTCGAGGATCACCTCGCCCCGGGCGACAACGTCCCTGCGCAGGGCGTAGATGTCCTGCGCCCTGAGATCGATGTCGCGGTCGCGCTGCTCGAGCTCGTCGTTCAGGCGGGCGTCCTGCGCCCGAACGGCCCGCACGTGCTCGCCACGCTCTCGCTCGAGCGTCTGCGCCAGCTCCTCTGCCTCGCCGGATCGGACCGCGAGCTCGCGTTCCTGCACGCGCAGCAGCTCGAGGCCAAAGTCGGCCAACGTCGAGCTGCCAGGAGTGGCTGGCAGCTGCTCCTTCGACGCCAGCGCGACACAGTAGAGGGCCGCGGGATCGCCCGCGACCCTCCAATCCTCCCCTGTGCGCTCAATGAAGAAGTCGGACGGCGCGGCTGCTGGCCGCTCATCCCCGTCGCTGCCCAGGGCGTTCATGTGTGAACCCGTGATCGTCCTCTGGCCCCACGAGGCCACATGCGGAAAGTGCGATTTCAGTAGATCTAGGAACTCGTCGAGCGCCAGCTCGCGCTCGTGAAACGGGTTGACCTGACCACTGACCTCGCTGTAGGTTCGACGATCGGGCGTCGAGATGACGAGGATGCCGTCGTCGCCCAGGACGCGCGTGATTTCGTCGAGCACGCGCTCGTGGTCGCGCACATGCTCGATGATCTCGAACGCGACCACCGCACCGAAGGAGCCATCGTCAAACGCCGAGAGGTCCAGCGCGCTCCCGAGCTCAAATCGCAGGTTTGGAGCGCCATAGTTGAGCCTGCTGTGCTCGACGGTCCGCTCGTCGATGTCGATCCCGACGACCTGTACCGCCGATTCGGAGAGTATCGCCGCGCCGAACCCCTCGCCGCTCCCGAGGTCGAGGACCGTGCGCCCGGCGACCGCGCCCGCCGCCCACAGGTACCGGTGGAAATGCTCGTAGACCACCTGCACGTCGGGCGCCCACGGCACGCACCGCTCGCCGGTCCACTCGATCAGACGGGGTGCCGCTGCACGACGCGCCGGCCTCATGCCCGCCCTCGGACGGGAGGCATGCGTCCTGCCAGACACGGTCCGTAGGCGCGCGGGTAGTTGGCTCTGCCGCGGGCAACGATCAACACGCCGAACACCGCACGACAATATCGCAGGGTACGAGCCAGGCGGCCTGCTAGCTTCCCGCCCCGTGACCATGCTCAACCGGCCGCGACTGCGGGCGCCGATCACCCGCTTGGCTCGCTGGGCACTTACGGCAACCGGTGAGCCAGGCGCCACCCCGGAGTCGTTGGAACCGCGCCCGGAGGGCCTCGCGGTAGAGCCCTCGCCTGAGCCTCCGCTCGATGCCGCGACGGAGGACGAACAGTCAGGTCAAGACCCTGAGTTCGCCAGGGAGCTTCGACCGGCCTATCTCGCCTGCGAGAGCGCAGCGGTCACCCGACTGCTCTACGAACGTCTCTCCGACAAGGATGTTGCCGCTGTCGAGCAGCTCCTTCGAGAGACTCCCGGCGCATGGGACCACTACGCGGCTGCACCTGATGAGGCGTCCAGATGGCACCTGTTGCTCGCACTCGGGATGTGGGTTGGCTCGGAGAGCTTGGCGAAGAAGACACGGCTCGTGAGAGTTGAGCCTCCGGACGACGTCCACTCGATGACCCGCGGCGCTCTTGCCGCAGCGGGAGGCCTGTATGAGGCCGATCTCATCGTGGACGCGCTACTCAGCGTAGGCGCGGACATGTCCGAGGTCAAAGCTGGATTGGACTTCGGCTCCTCCTCAGGCCGGGTCCTGAGAGTGCTCCACGCGGCTTATCCGCGGGCGACGTGGTACGGGTGCGACCCCAATGCCCGCGCCATAGCGTGGGCGAGCGAGGTCCTTCCCGGCATCGAGTTCTTCGTCAACGACGACGCTCCGCCCCTTCCGCTTCAGGACGAATCGCTCGACCTCGCGTACGCGATCTCGATCTGGTCTCATTTCGCGCCCGACCTCGGGTTGGTTTGGTTCGAGGAGATGCACCGCCTCCTTCGGCCAGGCGGCTATCTGGTGTGCACCACGCACGGGCTCACATCGGTCGCGTACTACGCGGAGCACGGGCATCGCACCCTCGAGCAGTCGCAGGAGATCGCTGACGCGCTCTACCGTCAGGGTTGGTGGTACGCGCCGGAGTTCGGCGACGAGGGCGACTGGGGGGTCGTGAACCCGGAGAGGGGTACCTCCTTCATAACTCCTGAGTGGCTGCTAGCGCAACTCTGCCCCCGCTGGCGCGTTTTCGCAAAAGCACCTCGACGCAACCAGGACAACCAGGACGTCTACGTGCTTCAGCGCGTCTACGCCTTGGTCGTCTAACTGAATCCCTCCTTTGCGGCACGATCGCCGTCGCTTCCCCGATTGCTAGCGTTCACTGACCCTTGTCGACGACGATCTCCCTAGCGGAAGACGTAGCAGCTGATACCCAGCCGATGGCGCCGGTCGCGCTCTCGATCGAAGGGGTCAGCAAGACCTTCCGCCTTCCCCACCAGCAGTACTCGACGCTGAAGGAGCGTGCGCTGCATCCGTTCCGCAGCACCGAGTACGACGAACTCCACGCCGTCGAGGACATCTCGATCGACATCGCGACCGGGGAGTTCTTCGGGATCGTAGGCCGCAACGGCAGCGGCAA
>JAOPZM010000162.1 GCA_025964115.1 Solirubrobacterales bacterium | reverse complement strand
GAGGACCCCGGGGATCCGGTAGCCCACACGCGCTCCGAGCCGGGCCGAGGGGACGGTGAACATGGCCGCCGTCGCGGGTCCCGGCGCGATCATCAGCCCGGCCGTGAGCACGCTCTCATGCCAGACCGACGTCAGGAACAGGACGCCCGCGAGCAGCATCGCTCCGAAGCCGCCGAAGAACAGCACCGACGCTCCGACCGCCAGTGCGAAGCTGCGCACGCGCAGCATCGCGGGGTCGACGACGGGCGCGGGGTGGCGGCTGCCGCGCCACCAGATCGACGGGAGCAGCGCGAGCGGGGCCGCGAGCAGCGCGAGAACCGCCGGCGAGCCCCATCCCCATTCCTGGCCCTTGACGATCGCGACCACGAGCGCACCGATGGCGATGATGAAGGCGGCCGCGCCGAGCAGGTCAGGCCGCGCGGCATCCAGCTCGCGGCGCTCGACCAGCGTGCGAGCGCCCAGCGCCAACCCGATCAGGCCGACGGGGACGTTGACGAGGAACACCCACCGCCAGTCCGCCTGCACGAGCAGGCCACCGAGCGGCGGCCCCGCCGCCGCGGCTATGCCTCCCGTCGCGGCCCACAGGCCGATCGCCGCATGGCGCTCGTGCGCGTCGAACTCGGGGAGCATCAGACCCAGCGACGTGGGAACCATCAGCGCTCCGCCGGCAGCCTGCATCAAGCGGGACGCCACGAGCACGCCCACCGACGGCGCCAGCGCGCAGGCGGCGCTCGAAAGCACGAACAGCCCGAGCCCGACCAGGAACGCGCGCTTGCGCCCGAAGGCATCGGCCCAGCGCCCCGCGGGGACGAGCAGCGCCGCGAACACGATCGCGTAGCCGCTCACTATCCAGGACAACGATCCGAGCGACGCTCCGCCGAAATGGTGCTGGATCGAGGGAAAGGCGATGTTGACGATGAACAGGTCGAGGCTCGCCATGAACACCCCGACGCACACGATGAGCGAGACCCGCCACTTCCGTTGCATCATGAGACGCACCGTAGCACAGGTGAGTTGCGTGATGCAACTCGATCCGGTATCGTGGGTGGGGTCATGCTGAAAAACGACTACGACAGCCAGGTCTGCAGCATCGCCGCCGCACTCGAGGTGGTCGGGGAGCGCTGGTCGCTGCTGATCGTCCGCGACGTGATGCTCGGCCTGCGGCGCTTCGACGAGATCCAGGCCAGCCTCGCCATCGCGCGCAACGTCCTGCACACGCGGCTGACGCGGCTTCTCGACCACGGCGTCCTCGAGAAGCGCCTCTACCAGGAGCGCCCGGAGCGCTACGAATACCGCCTCACCGAGAAGGGCCTCGACCTGTGGCCGGCGGTCGTCGGCCTCATGAAGTGGGGCGACCGCTACGCGGCGCCCGAGGCCGGAGCGCCCGTGCTGCTCGAGCACCGTGGCTGTGGCGGCGCAGTGGACGAGCACCGCATCTGCAGCGCGTGTGGCGAGCGGCTCTCGGTGCGCGACGTGCGCGCGCTGCCGGGTCCCGGCGCGACGCCGGACCACCCATTGCGGCGTCGCGTGCGCAGCGCCGGAGCCGCGGTCTCCTAAGCGAAGGCGCTCACGCGGGCCGCTGCGATGCACTGCCGTCGGTCGAGCAGGCGGATGGCCCTGCGATCGGAGATGTCGAGCAGGTAGGCGTCGCCGTAGATGCCCGCCACCCCCGCGACGAGCGGTCCCCGCGTTCCGCAGGCGATGCTGGCGGAGGCTCCGATCGGAACACCGGTCAGCTGCGGGTCCGAGTAGGAGATGCGCATGGCGCTCGAGAGATCGAGGGTCGTGTCGAGGACCGGCACGCCGGGACCGACCGAGGCCGGCGCACCGAGGATGCTCCCCACGTACAGCGCGAGCGAGGCCGTATGCAGCGCGAGCGCCCGGCGTCCCGAGCTGCGGAGCGCGCGTGGCGCGAGGATGAGCCCAATGAGCGCAGCGGAGATCGCAAGGCTCGTGAGCGAGAGGACGCCCCAGAGCCAGAGGCTGTCGCTGAAGGGGAAGGTGAGCGCGAGGGCGGCGACCGCGGCGGCGTCCCGAGCCCGCACGGAGAGGCTTCGGAGCAGGACATACAGGCAGGTGCCCTGGAGCACCACCATCACAGCGGCGAGCGCGAGCCGCGGGGATGCCGCAGAGCCGAACGCCCCGTCGAGGGCGGCGTAGTAGAGCACCTGCCCTGGGCGCTGGCCGTAGTCCAGCCACAGCGAGTGCAGAAGCCCGCCAGAGCCGGAGAAGCGGCCGAGCGCGATCAGGCTCCAATCGTCGTAGTAGCGGCCGCCATTGCGGATATGCGCCGCGCACATCAGCAAGGCGATCAGCCCGAACCCGAGACCACAGATGAGGACCTCGCCGCGCAGCTGGCGGCCGCGCGTGGCTTGCATGGGAGGCCTGGTGGGACTCGCAGCTACGGCGACGGCTCGCGTGCCGCCCTCGCGCACCGGCTCACCTCACGGCGGGCGGGGGCTGCTCCGCGAGGCGCGTGACGAGATCGCCTCCCTCGCGGGCCATCCGCGAACGGGGCACGACCATGTCGAAGCCCGCCTGCTCGGCGCGTTCGCGCGTCTCGGTGTCCACGTGGGAGAAGAAGCCCAGCGTGCGCAGGCCCCCCAGCATCCCGGCGTCCGAGAGCGACCGCACGAGCGCGGCGCCATCCAGCTCGTCGTCGGTGAGGTCGACGACCAGCACGGCGGCGTGCGGCTGGCCCTGCAGGCGCACAGCGACACTCGCCGGCTCGCCGATCAGCTCGACCTCGTGACCTGCGCCCTGGAGCATGCCCTTCACGCGAGACCCGAAGAGCAGGTCCGGAAGCAGCGCCAGGACGAGCGCCATCGCTACTGCGCCCGCAGGCGGCGGAACTCCTCGCGAGCCGACTGCGGCCGGCCCCACATGGGCTCGACCTCGACGCGGCCCGTGCGAATCTCCCGCAGGGCCATCTCGCCCTCGATTCCGGCGTCGTCGAGCAGCCGCAGCGCGCAATGCACCGCCTGAGCGGGGGCTGCGTGTCCGAAGCGATGAGCGACCAGCAGGCGCCAGTGCCAATCGTGACGCGAATAGGGCTGCGCGTTGCACGTAGTGAGATAGAGAGCCGCTTCGACGTATCGCGACTCCTCCGCGATCCGCAGGTCCAGCTCGAGATGCGTCCAGTCATCGGGCAGCGAATCGGTGATCCGCTGGAAGATGTCTGCGAGGCCCATCGACCACAGCCTACCGCGGCTATTCTCGAAGAAGTGACAACCAGCGGGAGAGCAGCGGTCATCGATGCCGACAGCCTGGGCTCCGAGCACCGGACGCTGCTCGAGAGCTGCGGGCTCCTCGACCGCTCCGAGCGCGGCAAGCTCGCGCTCACCGGCGCTGGGGCAGTCGAGTTCCTCAACGGCCAGGTCACGAACGAGCTCGGCACGCTGGCTCGCGGCCAAGGCTGCTACGCCGCCTTTCTCACCCACAAGGGCAAGATGCTCGGCGACCTGCGCATCCTCGCCGTCGGTGAGCAAGGCGCCGCGGCGCCCGCCGAACTGCTGCTCGACACCGAGCGGGTCGCGCTGCAGGCGCTGTTCGACATGATCCGCCACTTCAAGCTGGGCTATGAGGTCGAGCTGCACAAGCGGACGGTCGAGCGAGGCCTGCTCTCGCTGATCGGGCCCGAGGCCGAGCGGGTCGCGGGCGCCGCGGGACTCGCCCGCGACGAGCACGCAAACGTGCTCCTCAACGTCGCCGGGATCGAGGTGCTGGCGGTGCGCACTGACGTGGGCATCGACCTCTTCTGCGAGGCCGCCGCAACCGAGCCACTGGCCGCAGCCCTGCAGGAGCGCGGAGCGAGGCCGGTCAGCGAGCAGGCGGCGGAGTGCCTGCGGATCGAGCGCGGGCGTCCACGCTACGGCGTCGACCTCGACGAGACCGTCATCCCCCAGGAGGCGGGTCTCAACGAACGGGCGGTGAGCTTCACGAAGGGCTGCTACGTCGGCCAGGAGACAGTCGCGCGCCTGCACTGGCGCGGCAAGCCCAACCGCCACCTCCGGGGGCTGCGGCTGTCCGGGCGCGGCGAGCCGGGGCAGGAGCTACGCCTCGGCGAGCGGACCGTCGGACACGTCGGGAGCGTCGCCCTCTCCCCGCGGCTCGGCCCGATCGCGCTGGCTCTCGTGCGGCGCGAGGCCGAGCCCGGGAGCGTCGTCAGCGTGGGCAAGCACGGCGTCACGGCCGAGGTCGTCGAGCTCCCGTTCTGCCAGGGCTGAGGCACGAGGCCCACTCGCGCATCTCGACAGCATCAGGGCTTCTTGCTGGTGTACTGCGTGACGCGGACAAACGAGAAGTTTTGTGCGACCGATGGTCGCTGACGGGGTATAGTCAGCGCATGGGGTCGGTGCGTCGCCTTATAAGCGACGCGTAGGGCTGTCAAGCTCGCCGGCTCCTTATTTTTTTGTCTCCACGCCTTGGACGGAGCGGTGGAGGCGCCCGCCGCGGTCCTCCCAGACGTATTCGAGGTCTCGGACGCGACCGATGTAGGGCATGAGTTCTTGCCGGCTCGTTCCCGGCGCACAATGCGCGCCGAGATACGTCACGAGATCAGCTGCCTGCAGGCCGGGACTAACGGCGCTCACCGTGAAGTTGGGCACGATGACAAAGCATTGCTCCCAGAGCCGCCAGTGCCAATGTCGCACAAGATAGTTCTGCACGGCGCATGCTGCTATCTCGTCGCTCCCCAGGTCGCGCTGATCGAAGTTGAGCGATGCCCTTAGGGTCGGATGGTTGCGTTGCATCAGGCGCCTCGCGTTGAGCAGCAAGGCACGGTACGGCTGAGAGAGCTCATTAGCTGGGCTGCGTAGGCTCAGGTGCTCAACGTTCGTCGTCAGATCACGAACGTTTGAGTGTCGAAGGCTTCCAGGGCATCGAAGACCTTGTCGGCGGCGTCGAGCAGCCGCGAGTCGCCTTCGGCCCTGGCACGAAATGCCCGGTTTGCGAAGCACTTGGCGCCCTTCAACTCTGCTTCGTGAAGC